>CAZAKG010000126.1:5874-6694 GCA_964485755.1 uncultured Candidatus Bathyarchaeia archaeon
ACGAATGTATTAAAAACGGGTGTGTGTTCCATGATAAATAATCCGTTCTAGTCAATTATTTCAGTTTGCCCAGAAACTTCAGTGAAACCAATCCCCGAAGGACGTCGCGCTCGTTCTCCGCGAACCCCAGCTCCTCCATGACCCCCACCACGTAGCTCACAAGAAGCTCCGTGAATTCCTGGGGCATCCCGAAGGACACGCATCGGACAGACACCATGAGGTCCTGCTGCGTGACCTTCGCCTCGTCCAGGTTCCAGGACACCAGCAGGTCCTTCTCAAGGAAGCCCAGTACCTGGTCCCTGCTCATCTTCGCCTTCAGGTACGCCCCGTACCACTTCCCATGCTCATACCAGAGCCTGTGGAGCTCATCCCCGTCGCCCTCGTAGAGCCTCTGAAGGATCTCCTTGAGCACCGTACGGGTTACCTGGATGTTCCCGGCCCCCCTCTGAACATCGTTCAGGTGGTACAGGTCCACGGCCTCCTTGAGGTCAGAACCCAGCTCCTGGGCCCTCATGGCCTGGGTCAGCGCCTCCACCGCGAAGTCGGTGACGCTGTAGCCGATGCGGGCAGTCAGGAGCCTGAGCTGGTCAGCCAGCTGGCGAGGGACTATGATGAATTTGGTGTCGTCAAGGAACTCCTCTACCAAGCCGTCACCTCGTCAAGCTGAGCTTCACCATGCCCTTCCTGAGCTCCCTGTCCTTGAGCTTGTACCCCAGGACCTTCAGGAGCTCCTCGATCATCAGGCTGAACAGCTCGGTGTAGCCGGTGGTCAGCTTCTCACCGATGAAGCTCAGGGTGATGTCCCGGCTGTTGTGCTCCA
>CAZAKG010000127.1:0-6588 GCA_964485755.1 uncultured Candidatus Bathyarchaeia archaeon
TTTTTTAATGATACGGCGACCACCGAGATCTACACTAATCTTAACACTCTTTCCCTACACGACGCTCCTGAAGATAAGGGACGAGTGGGCGGAGGGCGCCGGTAAGAGGTTCGACGTCAGGGGCTCGGCCCTCTACAGCCTTATGCTCCTCGTCTTCATGTACGGCATGTCCAACCTGCCGAGCACCGGCGCCTACCCGTTCATACTCGGTGGCCTGGCGCTGATGGGAGCCTTCATCTACTATGAGGGCCGGGCAGAGAACCCGGTGCTGGACGTGAACCTGTTCAAGAGCAACAGGGCCTTCAGCTTCAGCAACCTGGCGGCCCTCATCAACTTCAGCGCCACCTACGCCATGACGCTGCTCCTCAGCATGTACCTACAGTACATCAAGGCCCTGAACGCCCAGGAGGCCGGCCTCGTCATGATGGCCTCGCCCATAACTCAGGCCATCATCTCGCCGTTGGCGGGCAGGCTCAGCGACAGGGTCGAGCCGCACAGGATCGCCACCGTGGGCATGGCCATCACGTCCCTGTCCCTGGTGCCCTTTATGTTCATGGATGAAGGCACGTCCTTCGTATACGTGGCCGGGAGCCTGGCTCTATTGGGAGTTGGCTTAGCCCTGTTCTCGTCGCCAAACACAAACGCCATAATGGGCTCTGTGGACAGGCGGTTCTACGGCGTGGCCTCCTCGACGGTGGGCACCATGAGGCTCACAGGGCAGATGCTCAGCACCGGCATAGCCATGACCATGTTCGCCGTTAACCTGGGGGGCAGCCAGATAGTGCCGGAGCTCTACCCGGTGCTGCTGTCCAGCATCAAGGTCACGTTCACCATATTTTTCTTCCTGTGCCTGCCAGGGGTAGCCGCGTCTATGGTGAGGGGCAGACAGAACAACGGTGTAGCGGCTTAGGTGTCGAAGACCATCCTCACGCGCCAGCCGTCCCCCGCCTTCTCTATCTTCATCATGTGGTAGGTGACGGCCTTCACGGCGACACCCGTCTCGTGTGTGTCCCTGCTGAACCTCTCCCCGACGCAGAAAGCATCGGCGTGGAAGTGTTTCTGGTCCACATTTAACTCGATCCTCCTGGGCACCAAGAACTCCACGTCATTCAGGTACAGGAACTCGTCCATGAGGTTGAAGAGGAGGCTCTCAAGGTCGTCGCCCTCTGCCTCCAAGGTGAACTCCTCCTTCTCAGCGATTCCGTCGATGGGAGTCATGGCGTTGAACATGCCCAGGGCTAGGTTCGCGAAGGCTTCCCCCAGCGTCCCGCCGCTGGCTTCAACTAGGAGGTCTGCGGCGGGGCCCCCCTCCGGGTAAGTATAGCTCATCTACTCCCACTCTATGGTGCTGGGTGGTTTATGGGTTATGTCGTAGACCACTCGGGTCACCCCGGGCACCTCGTTGCCGATCCTGTTGCTGATGCGTTCGAGGACGTCCCAGGGGGCCTTGCTGAAGCTGGCCGTCATGGCGTCGACGCTCTCCACGATCCTCACCGCTACGGTCCACCCGTATGCGCGCTCATCGCCCTTGACGCCCGTGCTCTTGGTGTCTGTGAGTACCGCGAAGTACTGCCACAGACGCTCCTTGAACGGGTGTCTCTCCACCTCCTCCACCACGATGGAGTCAGCCTTCCTCAGCGCCTCCAGCTTCTCCTCGGTGACAGGGCCCATGACCCTGACAGCCAATCCGGGGCCCGGGAAGGGCTGCCTCCAGACAAGCTCCCTTGGCAGCCCAAGGCGCTCCCCCAGGGCCCGGACCTCGTCCTTGTAGAGGTCCTGGAGGGGGTCTATGACGGCTTTGAATTCCATCTGGAGGGGGAGGCCGCCCACGTTGTGGTGGGTCTTGATGGTGTCACTGTTTCTGGTTATCCCCGACTCAATCCTGTCGGGGTAGATGGTGCCCTGGATGAGGTACTCGGCCCCCACCTTCCGGGCCTCGTCCTCGAAGACCCGTATGAACTCTTCGCCGATTATCTTGCGCTTCTTCTCAGGGTCCGTGACGCCGCGGAGCTTCCTCAGGAATCGTTCCTTAGCGTGTACCACCACCAGGTTGACGCCCCTGCCCCTGAAAGCCTCCTCTACGCCATCGGACTCGTTCATCCTCATGAGGCCCTGATCCACGTGAACGGCCACAAGCCTCTCACCCAGAGCCATGCCTGCGAGCGCAGCCGCGACGCTGCTGTCCACGCCCCCGCTTAGGGCTATGATCGCCTTGCCGTCGCCCACCCTGGACCTGATGGCTTTGACGGCCTCCTCCACCCTGTCCAGGGGCCGCCAGTTAGGCTTGCACCCGCACACCTTGAACACGAAGTTGCTCAGCATCTCTGCCCCGTGCTCGGTGTGGGCGACCTCGGGGTGCCACTGAAGCCCGTAGATGGGTTTCAATGTGTGCCGCATGGCCGCCACGGGGGCCCTGTCCGTGTGGGCGAGGACCGTGAACCCCTGGGGCACCCGAGACACGGTGTCTCCGTGGCTCATCCAGACCTGCTCGCAGGCTTCCAGCCCCTCCAAGACGCCGACTGGCTCATCGATGTAAGCCTTGGTTAAGCCGTACTCCCCGGCCTTCACCAGCTCCCCCCCGTGCATGTCAGCCAGCAGCTGTAGCCCGTAGCACAGGCCGAGCACCGGGATGCCTAGCTCCAGTATGGCGGGGTCCAGGGTTAATGCATCCTGGGCCTTGACGCTGCTGGGGCTCCCAGAGAATATTATGCCCTTGACGTTCATCACGGAGCTCAGGGCCCTGACCTCGTCGGCGGTGGCGTCGCTGGGTAGAATCTCGGTGTAGACGTTCATCTCCCGGACCCTGCGGGCTATGAGGTGGCAGTACTGTCCCCCGAAGTCGAGGATGGCTATGCCGTCTGGTGGGTTCTGGGGAGTCATGTTATGCATGGCGTCAACCCATGCTTTAATGTTTTTGTTAAATGAACGTGCAAGATTTAACGGTTGTTGCACGGATAATCCAGCATGGTTTAATTGCTTCGGCTCCCCGAGGGAAACCATGGACAGAAAGATGCTTCAGGCCGCCAACGTCGTCGGGTTCATAGCCGTCATCGCTGTGAACACACTAGCTAACGCCCTCCCCCTGAACGGGGTGACCACCGCCGAACTCAGCGACAGCTACCCCAACCTCTTCGTCCCGGCCGGCTACGTGTTCAGCATCTGGGGCGTCATCTACCTCCTGCTCCTGGGCTTCACCGTCTACCAGGCTAGATCAGCTCAAAGGGACAGCGAGTTCATAGATAAAATAGGTTGGCTGTTCTTCCTCAGCTGCGTCTTCAACTCTGTCTGGATTTTCCTCTGGCACTGGAGGCTGGTGCTGCCCAGCATCCTGGTCATGTTCGGTCTCCTGGGAACCCTGATATTGATCTACCTTAGGCTGGACATCGGCAGAGGCGCGCCCAGCAGGGACGAGAGGCTTTACGTGCACCTTCCCTTCAGCATCTACCTCGGATGGATAACAGTGGCGCCCATAGCCAACGTCACGGCCCTCCTCGTCTCTTGGGGGTGGCTCAGCTACGGGCCTGCGGCGGTGAACTGGACCATGCTGGTCATCGCCGTCGCCGTGGCCCTGTCCCTAGCTAACGTCTGGCTGAGGCGGGACGTCGGCTACAACCTGGTCCTGATCTGGGCGCTGGTAGGCATCGCTGTGAAGCAGTGGGGCGTGGGCTTGGTGCCCTACGCCGCCCTGACGGGGGCCGCGGTGATAGCCGCAGGCCTCACCGGGGTGAAGCTCCTATGGAGACGGGGGGCCTAGGGTATCTCCCCTAGAAGCCTGTCCACGTCATCCTCCGTGTTGTAGAAGTGGACTGAGACCCTCACGTGGTCCCCGTGGGCCGCCCTGCCTGTGATCTTGATCTTCTTAGCCTTCAGCTTAGCAGCCAGCTCCACGGCCCCCTCCTGGAAGTAGCTGACGATGGTGGACTCGGGCCTTGTGGTCCACACCCTCTTCCCGGTCTCCGATAACTTGTCGTAGAGGTGTCGTGAGAGGCCGAGGTTCCGTTTTTCTATGCGTCCTATGCCGAGCCTGCTCAAGTACTCTATGGACTTCTCCATGGCGTAGACGCCCTGGAAGTTGAGTGTCCCGTACTCGAACTTCTCGGCGGACCCCTTGCCCGACGCGTCCTCAGGGTTGTCGCCCGCCCATATCTGGTTCTTCCAGCCCGTCCTGTCTGGGGTCAGCCCGGCTATGTTCTCCTCCCTGACCCACAGGAAGGCTAGTCCGGTGGGGCCCATCAGGTACTTGTATGGGGCGAAGGATACGTAGTCCACGCTGTCCCCTGCGTAGTCCACGTCCAGCGCTCCCACGGCCTGGGTAGCGTCCACAAGCAGCTTGGCCCCGTGCCCGTGGGCCACCTCAGCCACCTCCCTCAGGTTCATCCTGAAGCCGTTGACGTAGCTCACCTGGCTCACCTGGATGAGCCTGGTGCTGTCGTCTACAAGCTTCTCAAGGTCAGCGACATCGAAGCCGCCTCCCCGCGGTCTCCACACCCTGGGCTCCACCCTGTGGCTCCTGGTTGTGTATGTGTCCAGGGGGTTGTGCTCCCACTCGGGGAAGACGGCGTTGTCGCCGCGTCTCCACCTAGTGCCGTTGACGACGATGTTGAGCCCCGAGCCCGTGCACATGGTGTATGCCAGCTCCTCGGGCTCGGCGTGTATGAACACGGCAACCATCTGCCTCACCTTCGCCGCCTTAGCCACCCACTCCTGCAGGATGGTGCTGTCCCCGGGGGGCCTGAACCTGTACCAGAGGTCAAGGTACTCGTCGTACCCATCCCTCACCTGCCTAGGCATGAGCCCCACGAAGGCGTTGTCCAGGTACGTCCACTCATCTAGGGCGGGGAAGTCAGCCCTAACCTTACTGAAGCCCACGCCACTGAATCTGTGCGGAGGGATAAGACGTTTTCCGGCTAGATCGGCATCTTCATCTTCTGAGGCGGAAGCCCCTTGCCGCTCACAAGGATCAGTGTCCTGGACCCTACGAGGGTCTTCTCGCTGGGCTCAAGGCCCACCCGTCTGCCGCTGGCCTCCTCTACGAGGAACGCCGCGTAAACCGCGAAGGGGCACAGGAAGCCGCCGGACACCAGCCTCCTGCAGCTTGCGCCGAAGACGCAGTCCCTGAGGTTGAACGTGAACTGCCCGTACCCCTCCATTGCCGCGGTGGCCTTCACAGCCATCCCGGCATCCTCCAGGAACCTGCAGTACCCGTCCAGGGTGGCCTCCACGTCGTGGATCCTTATCAGGGTCATCACGGATACGCCGGACACCTTGTACAGGGCGTCCTTCATCAACCCCACGAGGGTCTTAAACCGGGCCGCCGGCACAATCCCCGAGGTCACCTCAACGTATGCGAGGAAGATGTCGTGCAGGAAGACCCCCACGTTGAAATTGGATCGGTCAAACCCAGGTGCCTCTAGAGGCTTGACGCTCTCGGCCGAACCCAAACAGGATCACGTGAACAGGAAGACCATTTGGATTAAACCATTATCCACCAGTGATACAGAACAGGGGCGCCGGACACAGCGCCGTCGAATGGGTAGATCTCACGTTTTGTGCAGCAACTTGAAACAGTGTTACGGTGGCGACAACCGATAAAGACTAAAATATTAATGAAAAGTTGGGAAAGGGTGCTACTCTTTGATCGTCTTCAGGTCCCTGACCTCGACGGCGCCCAGGTACATCTCGTTCAGCAGCGGGTGGTTCAGCAAGTCCTCAGCCTTACCCTCGTAGGTGAACCGGCCTCCACGCATCAAGTAGCTCCAGTCGCCCACGGCCAGGGCGCGCCTGGCGCGCTGCTCCACAAGTATGATGGGGAGCCCCGTGTCCTCGGCCATCTTCTCAAGCTGCCTCATGACGTCGTTCACCAGCTTGGGCATGAGCCCAGCCGTGGGCTCGTCAACCATCATCAGCTTGGGGTCCCTCATCAGCACCATGCCTTCGGCCAGCATCTGGCGCTCGCCGCCGCTCAGGGTGCCCGCGGGCCTGGGGAGGAAGTCCTTGAGCCTGGGGAACAGGCTGAACACAAACTCCTGCTTGTCCTTGATGGCTGCTTGGTCCGTCTGGGTGTAGGCCGCCATCTTCAGGTTCTCCTCGACGCTGAGCCTGCTGAAGATGTTGCCCACCTGAGGCATGTAGCCTATGCCCATCTTGGTCCGCTCGTACGGGGGCAGCTTGTTGATGACCTTCCCATCGAACACCACCTCGCCGCTGTACACTGTGCAGAGGCCCATGATGGCCTTGAGCAGGGTGGTCTTACCGACGCCGTTGGGGCCGACGATGATGGTCACCTCTCCGTGGGGTACCTTGAAGTCGAGGTCGTAGATGACGTGGATGGGGCCGTAGCCCACGTTCAAGCTTTTCGTCTCGAGAATGTATTTGTCGCTCATATCACTCACCCAGGTACGCCTTGATCACCCGCTCGTCCTCGAAGACCTCCTCGGCGGTGCCCTCGGTGACCAGTTTGCCCAGGTCCATGGCGAAGACGTGGTCCGCGTACTGGGCGGCCACCTCGAGCCTGTGCTCAATGACCATGAAGGTGATTCCCAGCTCGTCGCGGAGCCTCAGCACGTGGCTGAAGATCTGGTGGCAGAG
>CAZAKG010000128.1:0-6587 GCA_964485755.1 uncultured Candidatus Bathyarchaeia archaeon
TACCACGTCCGTGGGGACGCCGTCGATCTCCGCCGGCACCATGTCCCCGAGGGCGAGGGCCGGGGGGTGGAGCTTCCTAGATACGTAGACCCTTATGACCTCCTCGTCCACCTCGACGCCGCCTCTTATGCGTCTCCTCAGCCTCTTGGAGTAGCCTACGACGTTCCTCTTGTCCTTGATCCTTTCCCATATGTTGTCGGTGGACATCTCGATCACTCACAGGAAACGGGGCTCAATATCGGTTGCGGTCCCCTGCGCACAACTCATGACGGCACGCATTATACACGGGTAGACTGCTGGTGAGCCGCGTCAGGGCTGGTGCCCGATGGGTCCCCTGGCCAAGCGGGACCGGTTCACTCGGCCAGCCGATTGTACTTCCTCAGGGCGTCCCTCAGCCTGTCGTGGGGCAAAGCGTAGACGGTGTTGCCGTTGATGCCGGTCATGGTCTCCGCGGCCACCAGGGCGTTGACGATGGCCTCCTCCGTGGCCTGGACCGTGGCCAGGAACAGCCCCGTGTTGAGGTCGTTGGACAGCATCCTGAGCTCGGACACCTTGCCCTTGCCGTGGGCCCCGGGGTTGGCCGTGGAGAAGGCTATGAATATGTCTCCTGAGCTGTCGCCACCGATGCCGCCCACCCTGGCTATTCCAAGGGGCGCCCTCCTAGCCAGCCGCTTCAGTTGGTGGGGCAGTAAGGGGGCGTCCGTGGCCACGACGACGATGATGGAGCCGGCGCCCTCCCCACTGACGGCGGGTAGCAGGTCCGGTATCTCACGCCCCACGGGGACGCCGGCTATCGTCAGGAGCGGCCTCAGACCGTAGTTGGCCTGGACCAGGACTCCCACCGTGTACCCTCCCTCGGCTTCGCTCAACCGCCTGGACGAGGTGCCGATGCCCCCCTTGAACTGATGGCAGATCATCCCGGTGCCCCCGCCCACGTTTCCCTCATCCACGGGGCCCGAGGCAGCAGACTGAAGGGCCTCGAAGGCGTGGCGCCTCTTCACGTGGAATCCGTTGATGTCGTTGAGGCGGCCGTCGTAGGTCTCCGCGACCACCGGCAGCGACCAGTGGACCTCCCCTATGGAGGGGTCGCTGGCCTTCTGCTGGTTCATCCACTCGATTACTGCGTCGTGGACGACGCCCACGCTGTGGGTGTTGGTGATCATGACGGGGCCCTCCAGGAACCCGGACTCCTCCACCCAAGTGGTGCCGGTCATCTCGCCGTTCCCGTTGAGGCTAGACCAGCCCGCGAAAACCGGATCGTAGTCCCTGCCTCTGGGCAGGACAGCGGTGACCCCAGTTCTTACTGGACCCTTCCCGACGACGAGTTTTCCTTTACCCGATATGATGGTCGAGTGCCCGACCAGAACGCCTTCCGCGTCGGTTATCGCGTCGAGGGGGCCAGGCTCACCATCGAAGGGGACGCCCAGGTCCCTCGCCCTAACCTTTCCAGTGCCGCCCATAGAGAACACTGTTACCCTAAAGGATTCAGGTCTCTTTTTACTCTTCCATCAGCATGAGGCTCGCCTTGAATCCCATCAATTCCATTTTTGGATGAGGTATGGACGCCGCTTTCTCTCTGTGAGGGCTGACCTCACTGTAGGCATGGACCAGGATGTTGGTGTCAAGAAGCGTCCTCGTAAATATCCCTCCGCTTCAGGGTCCCCACCACTCTGCCCCTTATGGGCGGGTCCTCTAACAACTCGATGAGCCTCTCGGTGGCGCCCTTCCGCCTCACGACGCTTATCCGGGCCTCGTCTTTACCGACCACCTCTATCTTTAGCTTGTCGCCGTCGGTGAGCTCCATCTTTTTCTTGATCTCTCTGGGCACGTACAGTTTATCCTTGTGGTAGGTGGTCTTAGAAGTCAAATCCCTCATATTTCATAATGATTTGGGTAAAATGTAAACGTGGTGGACGTTTAGCCTCAGGTAAGCGTTCCCTGGGACTCGAACTCTAGTCCCTCTCCTCACTAAACCAAGGCTCTATTAAAAATGAGGTAAAGGATTTGGCTAGTCGCCGCTGACCTTCTTCGCCAGGTTGCGGTCGAAGACCAGGTAGGTGTCCCCGTCACGCTTGACGAACTCCACGGGGGTTGTGGACTCCACGCCGTACATCCTGAACAGCTTGGTCTCGGCCTCAAGGTCCACAGGCGCCAGGGGCACCGTGTATGTGCGCCTGCCGAAGCTCATGGTGAGGTTGAGGAGCCCGCCGCTGCGCTCCACCTTGTAGTCGGCCGTCGCCTTGAACGTTCTGTACGTTCCCGCCAGGCTATCAAGGGCTGTGATGCGCCTGAGGTACGGGGCCTCCATGGGGTCCCTGCCCAGGAGCAGCGCCAACGCGTACTCGCCCATGTCCTCCAGGAAGTAGCCGCCGTTGGCCAGGATGACGACGCCTACGCCCTCGTCGGGCAGAAGCCCCATGTAGCCGCTGGACCCGAAGACGCTGCCGCTGTGGTACACCAGCTTCCCGCCCATGAACTCCTCCTTGATGCGCATCCCGTACCCGTAGGCGTGGTGGCCTGTCCCGGGCAGCGGCTCCTCCACCGTCCGTATCTTGGGCTCCATCATGGTCCGGATGGTCTCAGGCCGCGCAAGCTGTGTACCTTCCAGCTCCCCACCGTTCAGCAGCATCGACGCGAACCTGGCCATGTCCACGGCGTTGCTCATGAGGCCGCCGTCCGCCAGCATCTGCCCGTATGGGTACCTTGTGGCCACCTTGACGCCCTCCTCGTTGGTCACGTAGGGCGTCGCCACGTCCGGGTCACGCTTCACGTCCTCCTCCAGGAAAGTGCTCCTATCCATCTTCAGGGGCCTCAGGATGTTATCCCTGACGTAGGCTGTGTACTCCTGGCCGGAGACGCTCTCTATTATCGACCCCAGCAGGATGTAGCCCTCGTTCAGGTACGCGTGGCGCTCACCGGGCCGGGCCAGAGCCCACTCCTCTGCCCCACTCATGAAGATGAGGAGGTCCCTGGGGCTGCTGATGGGGAACCACGTGTCATAGGTCTCCGTGACGGCTCCCAGCGTCGCCTCAGCGTACCCCAGGGACGCCAGGCCGCTGCTGTGGCTCAGCAGGTGCCTGACCAGTATGGGCTCCCCCATGGGCCTGGCCTTGAAGAACACGTACCTGTCTATGGGGTCGTCGAGACTGAGTAGCCCCTTCTCCGCCAACTGCATCACGGCGAGGGCCGTGAAGCTCTTGTTCACGCTGCCTATGCAGAACGTGGTTCTCGGTGTGACGCTGGTGCCCTTCTCAAAATTACTGAAGCCTATGCCCCGCTTGTAGGTCACCCTGCCGTCCTCTACGGTGGCGACGCTGAGGCCTATCACCTCGGCTTCGCCCATGCGCCTGAAGATGAAGTTCTCCAGCTCCTCCACTCTGCCCTGGAACGTCATCGTCTTCTCCTCCCATTGTCACCTACTCCTCTTACCGTCTCCTATTACGAGGTCAAATATCCATGTTTTGGTACTACAGCTCCGCAGCCCTATGTCTCGTTTATGGTTTTCCCGTCCTTACCTGCTCCTTCTGCCGTACCTGGTGGATGTGCCGGCGTTCTCGTAGTACTCGTGGACCTCTGACGCGATCTCCCTGAGGGTCTCCTTCGCCTCAAGGCCGCCGAGGTCCCAGGACGGAACGTTCTTCGCCATGACCGACACCGCGTAGGGTTTGGGGAGGTAGACGACGCCTGCGTCGCACTCGACGCCCCCCATCCAGCCGCTCTTGTCCGCCACGGCCACGTCGCCCGGCACGGCGTCCCTGATCACGCCTGTCTTGTACAGCTTCAGCGCATCCAGGGCCTTCCCGCACACGTAGCCGCTCAGCCCCTCTCGGCGGTGGATCAGCTCCATGAGTCTGGCCAGCTCCCTGGGGGTGGACAGGTTCTCCACACTGTCCGGGTCCAAGCCCTTTGCCTGCATCCTGCGGACCAGCCTGGTGGTCTCCAGGCCGAGGCGCTCCAGGAGCCCGTTGACGTTATCCATACCGACCAGGTCGATGACCACGTTGGTGGCTGTGTTGTCGCTCAGGTTGATCATCAGCCGGGCGTAGTCCTCCAGCGTCATGGACGTTGAGCCTGCGCCAAGGTGCTGGAGGACGCCGCTGCCCCCAACCTTGTCCTCGTCTCTAAGCCTTCTGACCTCAGCGGGGTCTAGGGTCCCCTCCTCGGCCTGCCTGTAGAACTCTAGGAGCACGGGCACCTTGATGATGCTGGCGGTGGGGAACACCTCGTCGAGGTTCATGGAGAACGACGCCTCGGGGCTCGACGTGTCCACGGCGTGGAGCCCCACGACGGCTGGGCTTTCCTCCGCGATGGCCTCGATGATGCGCTGCGTCTTCCCTCTCAGTAGACTCATGCCTGAACCATGGCTGCGCAGTGTATAAACAGGTTGCCCGGCTCAAAGGTTGATGAGCGCCACGGCGGCCAGGGTCAAGGCCACCCCCAGGGCGTTCACCCCGCTGATCCGCTCCCTGAACAGCAGCGCCGCGGCGAAGGCTGTGAGCATCAGCCCACCTGAGCCGTTGAGCGGGAAGAAGAGGCTCGCGGGGACGCTCCTCAGGGCCAGCAGGACGCTCACGTTGGTGAGCATGTTGAAGGCCCCCACCCCAACGCCCAGGCCAGCGTCCCTCGGGAGGGACACCTGGCCCCTCACCCTGATGGCCAGGGGCGTCGTCAGCAGGGCGGCAGACGTGAACACGGTGAGGAAGAACACGTTCCTCTCCGTCTCCAGGCCGGAGGCGACCAGGGCCTTGCTGCTGAGCTGCGCGAAGCCCTGAACCACAAGCATCGCCGCCATCAAGGGTATGAGGCCCCTGTCCACGGCGCCGTTCAGGTTACTCTTGCTCTTGTAGGCGAGGAAGGGCAGGGCCGCGACGGCCACCGCGACCCCGAGGAGCTGCAGGCCCCCCAGACTCTCACCGTAGACGAGCACGGACGCAGCCACAGGCACCACGACGCTGAGCTGGGACACCGAGGCCGCTATGGATGCGCCGCTACGCCCCATTGTGGTCATGCTGAGGAACATGCCCCCCGTGTACAGGGCCCCCGTGGCCGCACCCAGGGCCAGGGTGAAGGGACTCGCCGTAAACCCGCTTCCCATCAGCACTAGGGCGAGGCTTATGAGGGCGCCCGTCAAGTAGTTGAACGCTATGACGCCCCACCTCGTCTTTGATCGGCCCACGGAGAGGCGGATCACCATGTTGAGGCACGTGAGGCTGGCGACGGGCAGCAGCAGGGTCAGGATCGCGGGGTCCAACAGGACCCATAGACCTGCGCCCTCGTAAATAAACCTGGGGCTAAGCCTTCTCCACGGGGTGCCTCAGGATGGTCCTGATCTTCTCCGGCTTGGTGCGTCTGGGGTCACTCAGGTATATCTCGTGGTGGTTGCCCCTGAGCCTGAATCCCTGCTCCTTCACCCAGCCGTGGAGCTGCTCTATAGTGGGGCCCTCCTGGCTGTAGGGGCCGGGGTGCATCACCTGGGCGCTGAGCCCCTCGTGGAACTTCTCCAGCTTCACCTGGTCCACCTTGCCGCCCCGCTTCTCCCGGAGCTCGGGCAGCACCTCGTCCAGCATCCCCTGGGTCACCCAGTCGGGCTGCCTGATCATGCTCTTCCACCGCCACTTGGCCCTGTTCGTCGGGTCACTGGCATCGAAGACCATGTCGTCGGTCCACCAGAGCCCCTCCAGGCCCATGACAGTGAAGTCCCTGCCGTGCTCCTTCTGCCTGAACTTCAGAGTGTAGGCGGCCCCGTAGAGGGCTATCATGGCCTCATGGTACTCCTCGCCGCTGGGGTCGCCCTGCCCCACGATGGCGAGGAACACGCCCTCGGGTACGTCTATCAGCTCGGGGGTCCGCTTGGCCGTGTAGTACTCCTTCAGCTCCTTCCGGAGGTCCTGCTTGCTCATATCGACAAACTCTAGTCAGAGGGACCCTATATATGCTGGGAGTCTCCCCCGGGGCAGACATCCTTGGCGGTGATTGTAAGCCTCTTCCTATTCAGGAACAGGAGCACTGCACCAAGACCGATGGACACCGAGGCAACGGGATACGCCGGGATGCCGGAGACCGCCTCAGGCTCCTCCGCCTCGGGCGGCTCCATGGGAGCCGCGGACTCGATCATCTCACGCCACCCGAGTGTGGCGTTGAGGGCCCAGGTGTCTGAGTAATATTCCCGCAGATCGCCTCCCCCAGGCGCGTCGCCTATGACTACCGCGCCGCCGAAGAGCACCGTCACCCCATTCCCCTGGTCGTACGCCATCGCCGATATGTACCTCTTCTCTGGCCTCCCGCCACCGGACTTGGACCATATATTCGCCTCAGAATCGTACACCCAAGCCTCGTCGTACATGTTCCCGCGTCCACCGATCCACCTGATGCCGCCGAATACTATCATCCGCCCCAGGTCGGAATCGTACGCCGTCGAGTACCAGTAACGGCCAGGCGGGGTCGAGCACTCTATCACCGTCCACGTGTCTGTGGCGTAGTCGTACGTGTAGTCCGCCGTCGTAACCGTCCCTCACCCTGCCGCTTTCATCCCTAATGACCCAGTGGCCCTCAAGAAGCAGGACCCGCTCGTTCAGGGAGTCGTACAC
>CAZAKG010000129.1:0-6367 GCA_964485755.1 uncultured Candidatus Bathyarchaeia archaeon
AGCACGTCCTTCGCCCTATCCGGTTTCATTTCCTCTAACTGGTCAATGCGGGCCCGCGTCCACTCCACCACCCGGGGCCCTGCTTCCTCGTCGCCGTGGCCAGATTCAACTGTGATGGCCTCAGCCTCGTCAGGCATGTGCTCCGCTAGACACCTGTTCAGCTTGCTGAGCCACTGCTTCTCGAAGCCTGGCCTCGGGCCCCCCTTCTCGAAGTCGTGCTTGTCCGCTGGCATGGCTTCAGCTTCCGGCCGAGAGGGTTAAAGAGTTTGTATTGAGGGTTCACGGTTTTGCAGCATCGTTCATGAGGGTCCACGCGTGTTCATGGGCGTCGCATTGTGCGCCTCACAGGTCCCTAGGAGCGCATGTTTTGGCTCTATATTGGTGCATTTTTGGTACTAATCCAATATAGGGCTCTTTTTGGCGAAAGAAGCCGTTTTATCGACTCCTCAGAAAAGCGTATAACCCGTGAGCGCGTCACAGGTTACGTGACTCCGCCAACCATGGTAGCTGCCCTTGTAATAGCCTTAGGCTCAGGGGCGCTGGGCTCAATGCTGGGCCTGGGGGGAGGCGTAGTCATGGTTCCCCTGCTGGTATTCCTCCTCGGCGTCCCCATCCACATCGCGGCAGGCGCGAGCATAGTGGCTGTGGTGGCCACCAGCAGCGTCTCGGCGAGCGTGTATGTCAGGGATGAGGTCACCAACATGCGTCTAGGCATGTTCCTCGAGCTTGCAACGACCGTGGGGGCCGTGACAGGTGCGGGCCTAATGGCGGGGGCCAGCGAGGCCGCGCTTAAAACGGTTTTCGGTGTCACCCTCCTCTACGCGTCCGCGGTGATGTGGCACCAGATGAGGAGCAGCGGCCGGAGCTGGACCCCGGGTGACAACGACTGGGTCGCGGAGCGGTTGCGGCTGGGAGCCAGCTACTACGACGCAGCCCGTAGCGAGACGATAAGCTACGGCGTCTCCCGGTCACTCCCCACCTTCGTCATAAGCTACGTCGCGGGGGTGGTGTCGGGGCTACTGGGCATAGGCGGCGGCGGCATCAAGGTGCCTGCCATGAATGTCGTTAGCGGCGTACCCATGAAGGCCGCAGTAGCCACCAGCAACTTCATGATAGGGGTGACCGCGGCAGCCAGCGCCCTTATCTACATCCGGAACGGGTTCTGCGACAGCTTCGTCACGGCCCCCGTCGTGCTGGGGACCCTCGTGGGTAGCTTCCTGGGGGCGAAGCTGGCTCTGCGGGTCCGGGGCGTCGTGCTGAAGAAGGTGTTCGTGGTGGTTCTTCTCGTTCTGGGGCTCAGCATGGCGGCGTCGGGGGTGGGGTTCATCTGGGCGTGAGGAGGCTGGAGGTCCTCGTCTCAGGAATTCTTCGGCTCGGCGTAGCCCTGAGCGGGCTCCTCATACTGGTCGGCCTAGGGCTTATGGCTTGGTCGGGAGACGCCAGCTGCCCCTACGGCGTCCTATCCCTAGAGTGGGTGCTTTGGGGCGACCCGTTCCTGGAGCCCAGCCACGTGCTGTTCCTGGGGTTCCTTGTGCTCATCGCCACCCCGATGATCAGGGTCGCAGCCAGCGTCGTCGCCTACGTGATGGACAGGGACTGGGTGTACGCGGCGATCACGGGACTCGTGTTCGCGGTCTTGGTCGCAGGCATGTTCATGGGCCTTGGCTAAGGGACAAGATAACGGTTCAGGCCTACGCGAGTAAAAAAGGGGAAGATGTGCCTACACTTTCCTTGTGTAGGCTTAGCTGGTTGCCCTGACTTCTCCGCTCTGGCTCACCGAGCCGCTCCAGGTCATGCCTGTGGTCTCCACCGTGACGTAATAGTCGGCGGTGGGGTTCAGGCAGTGGCTCACGGTGACTTCGAGGCCCGGGGCCGTGTACCTGTAGGTGGCTGACCCCAGTAGGCCGGGGTCGGTCACGTCCTCGAAGACCCATGACTCGGGCTCACCGATCTCCAAGTAGGCCACAGCCTGGTCCCTGGCCCACTCGTGGCCTCTGGGCGTGAACCCGTCGTCCACGTAGGGCGCCATGGGATCGGCTTGGCTGCCCGCCAGGGCGTACACGCCCAGCAGGGCCGCGGCGTTTACCACCACGATCATGAGCGTCAGGGTCGTCGTGCTCTTATCCTTCATCTTTGATCGCCCACGCTTAATGGCTGGCTCAGATATTATCCTAGGGAAACGAACAACCGTTCTATAGCACAGAACGCGCCGCTCAGGCGCTTCAAGCGGACGCTGAGAAGAATATCGGCTAGTCGCTCAGGCCCAGGCCCGTGACGGCCACGAGGGCGTAGCGGCTGGACGCGTTCTCGTAGATTACGGCCCCCTGCTCCACGAGCTGGTTAAGTGCGTCCCTGATCTGTCGCCTCGTCAACGTCACATGGAACTGGAGGTCCTCTGCCCTGGCCCTTCCCTCCTCGAGTAGAAGCGCCAGCGTCACCTTGTCTGCGTTAGTAATCCTCAACCGTGGTTCACCTTATCTGCTCGGACATCTGCGTCAAGCCTCGAATATAACACTATCGATAAGAGTCGAACTAGAGTTCTACAGTTGACGAACTTATCGGGTGGGACGTGGTTCAAGGCGGAGAGCCGAGTCGCCTTAACGCGCCCATTTATCACTCTCCCGGGCTAAGCCCGGGCCCTCTTAGCTATCTGGGCGGCCATGTTGACTGCTATCCGCCCAGAGATGGTGATCAGGTACCTGCCGCGCCGCTTCTCCTGGTAGATGAGGCCCACCCCCTGAAGCGTGTCCAGGTGGCTGCTGAGGGTGCTCGCGCTTATCTCCTTCAGGTTCTCCTGCAGGTCCCCCGCGTACATGCCCCCCCACGTGAGCTCCTTAAGTATCCTGATCCTGTGCTCGTTGGCCATGGCCGACATTACGGCGGAGGTCTCGGCGATCTCGCTGTCAGTCATCACCGTGGGCCTGGCGCCCCGGTCCCTGGACTCCGTGAACAGGCTTCTCTCCAGCTCCGAGGTGACGCCGTCCATGACGTCGTCCACGAACTCGCCGATGTAGTCGCCCAGGCGGTCGCCCCAGTCGGGGCCCATGGGGGGTCTGGGTGGCCTCCTGTGCCTCGGGGGCCTGGCCTCGTAGTAGCCTCCCTCGTTCTCCTCTTCGGCCGCCTCCGGGTGCTCCGCGTCCTCCGCGGGCTCTGGGTCGTGCTCCGGTTCCCGGGCCGGCTCACCCTCCCGGGTGGGCTCTTCGGATACTTCCCCGATTTTTTCACCGATCTTCGTGAGCTGCTCCTTGAGGAGCCGCATCTCTTCCTGGAGTTCCTTTATCCTCCCTTCTCTCTCATCCAAGCTAACCACACCTCACAACGAATACAATTCGTTCTGTATCGAATACAATTCGACGCACTATATATGTTTTATTATTTTAGAATACAATACTAGAGCAATCGAATTAACTCTGAGAGGCGACGGCGTCGTGGTCCGGTATGATCTTCTCCACGTTCCTTATGTGGGGAAACAGGAACGCGCTGAGCGACGTCGCGCCTCCAGCGACCCCCATTAATAGGAACAGTAGAGCCGGGCCCGCGCCCGCCCCCGTGCCAACGGCCCAGCCGAAGATGGGCGCCAGTGAGCCGCCCGGCATCATGGCGGGGGTCAGGAGCCCATCCGTCAGGGGCCCCGTGATGGCCATGGCTATGGGCGCAGATATCTGGGCTATCAGGGCTCTGGCGGAGAAGACCCTGCCCTGCACCTCGGGGGGCACCTTGCTCTGCCATATGGCCTGGCTGCTGCCGTTGGTGAGGGGGTTGAAGAACATCATGATGAATGCCGCCGCAGCCCAGTGGATGGGCTCCAGGCCCACGCCCATCAGGGTGAAGCCGAGGATGAAGCTACCGAATATGCCCATCAGCACGCCGTTCACCTTTCTCTTGGGGCCGCCCCAGGCGCTCAGGAAAAGGCCGCCCACCACGCCCCCCACACCGAAGGCCGACTGGACTGCCCCCAGGGCGACTGTGTCGTTTCCCGTCTTGGACAGAACCATGGGAGCCATCAGGGGGAAGCACAGGCTGCCTGTGAAGTTGATCACCAGGAAGACGAGCTGGAGCCCCAGAAAGCTAGGCCTTGCGGCAATGTACCTGAAGCCGAAGAGGCTGTCCTGGAGCAGGCTGGGCCTCACGGCCGCCGCCCTGGCGGCCACCGGCTGGGGGATGGGCACCACCATGAGGGCCGATACAGCTACCAGGATGCTGATGATGTCAAAGGCGATGATGCCCGTCTTACCTATGAAGCCTATGAGGGCGCCCGCGGCGGCTGGGCCGAAGATGCCTGACGCGTTCTGGGCCAGGGCCAGCATCCCACTGGCCCTGGCGTACTGCCCCTTCTCAAGCATGGTGGTGACGGCCGCCGAGTAGGCGGGGAACTGGAAGCTCTGGAAGGCCCCCATGAAGGCGGCGATTGCGTACAGGTAGCCGAGCTGCAGCTGGCCGGTCCTCAGTAGCAGGAATATTGCCGCTGTGCCCAGTCCCGCCCCCACGTCGCTGAGGATCATCACCTGTTTGCGGCTCCACCTGTCCACCAGGGCCCCGGCCACCGGGCTCATGAGGACCTGGGGCGCGAAGAAGAAGAGCTGCATGAGGGCCAGGGCCGTGGCCTGGCCCGTCTGCTCCCAGGCCCAGATGGTCAGGGCGAAGTTGGTCATGCTGGTGCCCAGGAGGCTGACGAACTGGCCCGCCCAGATGACTGCGAAGCCCCTCATGCCCCCGAGCCTGGCCGTCATGTCCTGCAGCCTCCTGTGAACCGGGTCCCATGTGCTTTTACGGAAGGAAATCCAATGGCTGGATTATTTCGGAGCCCCGGTTCTTTTCTGTATGTCCGGTGAGTAGTTAAACTTACCTGCCGGTATGGGTGGCTGGGCGTGGCCGCGAAACCCTTTTAATTGGACGGCTGTTTGTTGTTGTTTGCGTGGCCGCTGTGGTGTACTGGCAGCATACGGGACTGTGGATCCCTTGGACGGGGTTCGATTCCCCGCTGCGGCCCCATCCCAAAGAGATAAATCCGCGGGCCGGATAGTGTGCTGTGCGTGCGGAGGTCGCCCAGCATGGTCAAAGGCGCAGGACTGAGGCTCCTGTCTCTTAGGAGTTCGTGGGTTCGAATCCCACCCTCCGCACCAGTCTCCTCTCGTGTGCATGCATGAGGGGGGAGGGGGGTGTAGTCGCCGCCGCCACGGTTTCCCGTTTTCAGGCCTGTTTTCGGATTCGGAGGCTTTTTCAGGGTCTTTAAGTGGTGGGGGTCGGCGGTGGTTGTCTGTTGGGTGTCCGTCGTTCGACGCTTCCTGCCTTCCCATTGTACTATATCTTGTCTGTGATTGTTTTCCTCGCTGGTTTTTCCAGTACATCGAAGTGGCTGTCGGATGACACGATGGCGTCGGCTCCCCGTCTGAGGGCCGACGCGGCGTGGATAGCGTCCCGCGGGTCGAAGCCGTGGAGCCTCATGAGGCCTATGGAGTCCCTTAGGACGTTCTCGTCGACAGGGATCAGCTCCAGTCCCCTCATGTTGAGCAGGGCGTCGCCCACCTCCAGGGCCTGGTCCATGCCGCGCATCCTCTTCACCACCCAGACCACCTCGTCGACCGTCAGCGCCGACGTGGACGCCTCTATCTCCTCGTTCTCGACTCTGGCGAGAAGCCTCTGGGCCTTCTGCCCCCGCTCCGTGGGGTTCAGCGCCGCGTGGATGAACACGTTGGAGTCGAGGTAGATCAGCGCCGCGTCCGCTCCTCTATCTCCTTCTCGGCTACGTGGGGGTCAAACTCGGTGAGCGGGGGGCCTTCTTTCGCTATCCGGGCTAGGACGGCGACGGAGCTGCCCCCCGTCTTCTCTATGATTACCTTGCCGTCCAGGTAGGTGACGAGCACCTTGGAGCCTGGGGCTATCTTGAGGGCCCGCCTCATCTCGCTGGGTATAACGATCTGCCCCTTGGGGCCTACTGTCATCTCCGCCTGGTCCATGTATAACTCCGAGTTATACTCGGTGCAGCCCGCATATATGCGTTCCTTGCTTCCTAGATTTTATCAGCCTAGTCAAAGGTGCAGGACTGAGGCCCCTGTCTCTTAGGGGTTCGTGGGTTCGTATCCCCCCTCCACACTTTTTCACAAACCCTAAGCACTTTCACTTACGTTTCCTGAATATTTTGGCTTCTCCCACATCGCATATGTAGTCGAAGCCCGCTTCTATCAGATCGCAGACCTTCAAGTTAGGTTAGATTCGGGACGGCGCCTAAGAGGGGTTTACCCTGATCCCAATAGTAATTGAAAAGGTCTAGACACCATTTATGGAACTTCGGGTCTTCGCTTACGAATACCTCATGATCAATTTTACCATCAAGTGCAGGTAGTCCGAACATGGCTTTCTTATCAGT
>CAZAKG010000130.1:0-6195 GCA_964485755.1 uncultured Candidatus Bathyarchaeia archaeon
TCACCTCGGAAAGCTTGTGGAAACCCAGGAGGCCGAGCGACTCCTTCTCGATGGTGTTCATCACGGCCCGGCGTGCCCTTTGGGCCTCGGCGGGCGCGCTGCCCGGCTTGATCGCCGCATTGACCCGCCTGGTCATGTCCTCGATGCTCATCATGGGCGGCGTGCGGCAGTTGATCATCTGGAGAGCCGTGCCCGTGCCCACCACGTGCAGGTGGCTGTCGTAGAGCCCCGGCATCACCGTCCTGCCCTTGAGGTCGATGACCTCGGTGCCCTTACCGGCGAGCTTCCTGATCTCCTCGGTTGAGCCCACCGCCTGGACCCTGCCTCCCTTGACGGCCACGGCCTGGGCCAATGAGAAGGAATCGTCCACTGTGATGACCTTACCGTTGACCAGAACCAGGTCAGCGTCACATGCGTTGCTGGGTTTCATGGCTAATTATTCTGGGCGCCGGTCATATAACACTAGTCCAGTATCAGGGTTATCTCGTAGACGAGGAGCTCAGGCACCATGCTCCTGCCCTCACGGTTCAGCGCCACGAAGCCCATCCCCTCCAGGGCCTTCAGGTCACGGTACACGTTCTTCACGTCCCTGCCCACGTGCTCCGCGAGCTCGTTTATGGAGCCGGCACGACCCTCAGTCAGCTGGTCCAGTAGCTCCAGGCGTCGGGGCGTCAGCTTCCTGAAGTCCTCGACCGTGAGGCTCAGGTCCTCCTCCGCGAGGTACTCGAAGTCCTCCCCCTCTTGGTAGGCACGGACCGCGTGGGTCATGCTTGTCCAATCCACGTACTCCTGGAACCTCCCAGGGGGCATGCGGCCCTTGGTGAACTCTTCGTGGAGTAGGCTGAGGCTGACGTGCTTCTCACGGTAGGCCGCTATCCTCTCCTGAACCTCAGCCAGGTGCAGAGTCTTAAGAGCCCTCCAGCGCAAAGCCCATCATTGGTTTCTACACCAATAAACGCTTATTAGGTTTACCATACGGGAAAATGCTAGAGACACATGCAGTTTCCCATAGACAAACTGAGCGACAACGTTTGGGAGATACCCACGGCCTACAGCAAGTACATGAAGGTACCCGCGAGGATATACGCGGACAAGAACCTGCTGGAGGCCATGAAGGGGGACGACACGCTGACTCAGAGTGTCAACATATCCCAGCTCCCGGGCATCTACAAGTACAGCATCACCCTCCCAGACGGCCACCAGGGCTACGGTTTCCCCATCGGCGGGGTGGCGGCCTTCGACTTGGAGGAGGGGATCATCACCCCGGGGGGCGTCGGCTACGACATCAACTGCGGCGTACGCCTCATACGAACCAACCTCACGTTCAAGGACGTGGACCCGAAGAAGCAGGAGCTCATAGACCGCATTTTCCAGCTTGTGCCGTGCGGCGTCGGGGTCGGCAGCAAGCTCAAGCTCAGCGAGAAGGAGCTGGACAGGGCCGTGAGCGAGGGCGTATCCTGGGCCGTGGAGAAGGGCTACGGCTGGGACCGCGACCCCAGCCACAGCGAGGAGGGCGGCTGCATGAAGGAGGCAAACCCAGACAAGGTGAGCGACCGGGCCAAGAAGAGGGGAGCCACCCAGCTGGGGACCCTGGGGGCAGGCAACCACTTCCTGGAGATCGCCCGCGTCAAGGACGTTTTCGACGAGAGGGCCGCCAAGGTGTACGGGATCACGGGGCCGGACCAGGTTGTGGTGTGGGTCCACACAGGCAGCAGGGGCTACGGCCACCAGATAGCCACAGACTACATCAGGGTCATGGAGAGGGCTGCCAGCAAGTACAACATCAGGGTCCCGAGCCGTGAGTTGGCGTGCGCCCCCATAAAGAGCAGGGAGGCCCAGGACTACTATGAGGCAATGAGCTGCGCCGTCAACTGGGCCTTCATCAACCGCCAAATAATCATGCACCAGGTCAGGCAGGCCTTCGAAGACGTTTTGAAGAGGAGCGCGGACGAAATGGGCATGGAAATGGTGTACGGGATGACCCACAACACGGCCAAGAAGGAGGAGCACACCGTGGACGGTAAACGCGTCCAGTGCGTGGTTCACAGGAAGGGCGCGGCCAGGGCCTTCGGCCCCGGGCGCAGCGACCTGCCCCAGGAGTACAAGAGCACAGGGCAGCCCGTGCTCCTGGTGGGCACCATGGGCACGGCCAGTTACCTCCTCAGAGGAACCGAGGAGGGGGAGGAGCTGAGCTTCGCCAGCACGGCCCACGGGGCTGGCAGGGTCATGTCTAGGTCGGGCGCCAAGCGAAAGTTCGCGGCCAACGACATCATCAACGACCTGCGCCGGAAGGGCATCGTCGTCAAGGCGGCCAGCAGCCGCGTCGTGGAGGAGGAGAGCCCCGACAGCTACAAGGACATCCACAGGGTGGCCGACGTCAGCCACAGGGTGGGCCTCGCCAAGAAGGTGATGATGAGCATCCCCATGGCCGTGGCCAAGGGATAGGCTACCTAAAAAAGGGTTAAATATGGCCCACTTACCCCTTTTCTAAGCACGTTGAAGGACAGAATGAAGCCACACATCTGGTTCACGCTGTACACGCTGATGCGGCTGGGGGCCACCGGGTCCTCCGTAAGGCTCAGCACCACGGAGCTCAGCCACATAACGGGGGGAAGCCAGCAGTCAGCCTCCAGGCACCTCCAGACACTGGAGAGCATGGGCCTGCTGACGCGCAGCATAGACCCCGGTGGCACCAGGGTCCAGATAACGAAGAGGGGCCTCGACGAGCTTGACCTGGTGCTGCAGGAGCTCAAGTGGCACCTGGAGGGCAAGGAGGCCAACGCCATAGAGTTGGAGGGCACCGTTGTGAGCGGCCTCTTCGAGGGAGCCTACTACATTAGCAGGGACGGCTACAGGAGCCAGATAGTGGAGAGGCTGGGCTTCGACCCGTTCCCCGGCACACTGAACGTCAGGATCGGGGAGGAGGACTTCGATAAGAGGAGGCAGCTGGAGAGGCTTCCCAGCATAATGCTGGAGGGGTTCAAGGACGGCGAGCGGGCCTTCGGGGCTTGCCGCTGCTACCCTCTGACCATCAACGGTGAGGTGGACGGCGCCCTGATAGTGGCCGAGCGAAGCATACACGACTTCAACATCATGGAGATCGTGTCACCTCTGTATCTCAGGCGTCACCTGGGGCTGGCCGACGGGGACAGGGTCAGGCTCTCGTTCTTGCCCCTTCGACGATCCGTCTCTTGATCTTGCTGCTGCTGTTCAGGTCTTCCTCGCCGAAGCGGCCCACCTGGACGATCTCGAAGCCCATCTCCTTGGCCCTCTTGATCTTCTCCACCTGGCTTCTGATGGCGTCCTGGTCGTGGCCCACAGCGACGATGTCCGGCTTCACCTGCTGTATGACGCGGTCCAGGTCCAGGTCCTCGAAGCCCAGCAGGGCCTCGTCCACGACCTTGAGGGCCTCCACTGTGGCTCTGCGCTGGTCCTCCGGGATGACGGGGCCCTGGCCCTTCATGCGGCGCACCGTCTCGTCCCTGGCCACGATGACCGTGAGCCTGGCCCCTGGGCCGCCCAGCTTCTTGGCCTCCTCCAGGTACCGTATGTGGCCGTAGTGCAGGAGGTCGAAGACCCCCGCCGCGAGAACCTTCTTCATCTTCACCACTGGAAGTCGGCTAAGCCTAAAAGCTTTAAGGCGTCCAGGACGCCCTCCGCGTAGGCTACGCTGGTGAGGGCGACGGCCCTCTTGTCGGCCCTGTAGAAGGCTGCGTCGTCCAGGTACCTGCCCACGTGGTCTAGGAGCCCCTCCACCCTCCTCTCATCCACCTCCGCGGGCAGCTTCTCGACCACGATGCTGTCCAGCACCTTCCTGCAGCCTCTGGAGTACTTCTCTATGAGGAAGTCCACCTCCCCCTGGACCCTCCTGCCTTCAAGAAGTTCAGCGGGGCACCCCGCGACAACCTTCAGTGCCTCCTCCTCAAGGAAGTGCAGGGCGCCGGGGACGACTAGAGCGTGCGGAGGGTCACCGAAATCCGTCTCCTTGATCTTGGAGGCCGCGTCGGCCACTATGACGGGGCTGTCCGAGCCCAGGCGAGCTACACCGACCACGAGGGTGCTGATGGGGAACTCGCCTGTCTCCTCCAGCCGCTCCACGGCCTCACGGAGCGTGAGGAACCTACCCGCGGGGACATCCAGGTCCAGCAGGATGAGGGTGTGGAGCCCGTACTCGGCGTTGTCCCTCAGGGTCCGGATGACGGTGTCCACGGGCCCCTTCTCTGGCAGGGGCAGCGTGACGGTTCGCCCGAACTTGTAGAGGCTGAGGCCTGTCTCGGCGACGGCCGTCATGATGCTGCTCCCGTGCACAACCTTGACCGGGATGCTCCTCTTGGCCGCGTCCACAACCAAGCTTATGTGTGTCGTTGCGGCAAACACGTCGCCCCCGACCAGGATAGCGACATGGGAGTTCTCCGCCTCCTCCAGGAGCCTCATGGACTCCTCCTCCATGCCGCCCCTGCTCAGAGGGGTGACGGGCCGACCTATGGTCTTCTCCAGGGCCTCCGGGGATGTGTCGAGCTTCATTGTGTAGGTCTCGGCGTAGACGTGGTGGGCGTCCCTGGCGGCTTCAAGGGCTCTCAGGGAGAGGTCCATGTGGCTGTTCAGGCCTATGCCTATGAGGGTCAGGGTCAATCGGTCTTCCTCCGATGGTTGGGCCGAAGCCCACCGATCTGTTGGTCGGTCAACCTGTTAAATAGTTCTATACAGCATACCGGGGGAAGCCGAGCCTGGGCTGGACACAGTTTATCCGTCTGCCGCACGATACATATACCGTCGGGGTGTGGCACCTGAAGATCGCGCTATGCAGCGACTGGGTATACCCGTCCGTCGGGGGCGTCCAGTCGCACATCATGGGTCTGGCGGCTCAGCTCAAGGAGCTGGGCCACGAGGTGATCATAGTCACCAAGGAGATGAACCATGAAGACCCCGCTGCAGAGTACCCCGGCGGCGTCCGGAAGGTCAAGGCCAAGAGGCTCACCTTGCCCGAGCACGTCCTGGCGCCCCCCAACCCTGATGACCTGAGAAGGCTCTTGAAGCGGGAGGATTTCGACGTAGTGCACGCCCACCACGCATTCACGCCCACGCCCCTGCTTTCACTGGACGCCGCGAGGCGGCTTGGTATACCAAGCGTCCTCACGAACCACTCCATAACCTTCGCCAGCTCCTCGGACCTCATCTGGGGCCCCGTCAGCCAGGTGCTGCCCTTCAAGCGGTACATCAACATGGCGGACAGAGTCATAGCCGTGAGCGGTGCGGCGGCCGAGTTCATAGAGAGGTTCATGGACAGCGGGGAGGCTATCGTGATCCCTAACGGCGTGGACGTGGGGAGGTTCCACGACCCCAAGCCGGTGCCCAAGGGCGTGTTCGATTTAGCGCGGCTCGAGCACCCCATGGTCTTCTCGGCTGGGAGGCTGGCCTTCCGTAAAGGCTTCCACCTGCTGCTGGAGGCCATGCCCAGGGTTCTCAGTGTGAACCCAGGCGCCCGGCTGTATGTCGCGGGTAAGGGCGCCATGGCGGGGTTCCTGAGCATGCTGGTTGAGAGCCTCGACCTCAAGGATGAGGTGAAGCTGCTGGGCTTCGTGCCCGAGGACGTTCTCCCGTGGCTCTACAGGAGCTGCGACGTCTTCGCCCTGCCCTCTGTGGCGGCTGAGAGCTTCGGCATCACCCTCATCGAGGCCATGGCTGCTGGTAGGCCTGTCGTGGCTTCGAGGATCGGAGGCGTCCCTGAGATCATCGACGACGGCGTGGACGGGTTCCTATTTGAGCCCTGGGACAGCAGGGGCCTCTCAGAGGCCGTGAATAAGCTTCTGGGTGATCCTGGGCTCGCCGCCGAGATGGGTAGGCGGGCACACGCCGTGGCTGAGGAGCGTTATAGCTGGCCTAAGGTGGCGCGCAGGATCGAGGAAGTGTACGAGGATGTGGCCTCCTAGTGTCGCTGTTTGAGCCTCTGTCGCCTCTCGTGGGGTGGATGCTTGAGAACAGCTACGCTGGGCTGGCCGCGGTAATGTTTCTGGCGGGCTCCGTGGCGCCCATCCCGTGGGAACTGGTTCTCCTTCCCGCTGGGGCCCGCGGCCTGGACCCGTTGGTGGCTGGCCTGTGGGGTGGGCTCGGCGCCTCCGCTGGGGCCGTCGTCGGCTACGTAGTGGGGCGCGCCGCGGGGAGGCCTCTTGTGGTTGGGCGTTGGGGGCGTGTGCT
>CAZAKG010000131.1:0-6137 GCA_964485755.1 uncultured Candidatus Bathyarchaeia archaeon
AAAACGTTCCGGGTGCTGCGAGACAAGCGGTAAGCCCAGCAGGCCGCCCCAGTCCTGGCAGACCAGGGTAATATCCCTGAGGTCGAGGTGCTTTATGACGAGCATTTCCAGGTTACGGTAATGGACGTCGTAGGTGTAACGGGCCGAGGCGATACCGATCATCGCAGAGACCACCTCTTCCATGCAGAGACACGGTCTACTCACCACAGGGAATCACGGCGCAGAGTGAACACCCGATACAAAAAAAGGTAGGGGGGGTCATTATATGGCGAGTTTTTCCATCATAAAAAATGATACTCGCCGAAGAGGCCGAGGGCTTCAGGGTGAGGCTCTGCCAACGAAAAGCTGCTTGTCTCCCCTCAGGGCCAACAGGGCTCCGGCCTGCATGACGGCTGCGAAGCCCAGCATGATGACGCCGGCGAAGCCCTGGTCGATGAAGTAGCCGAACACGACTCCCCCTGCGAGCGTGCCGACGCCCAGAGCCGTGTTGAATATGCCGTACGCTGTCCCGCGCTTGGACATGGGGACAAGGTCGGCTATCGCGGCGCGGTAGATGGACTCCTGCATACCAAGCACAACCCCGTAGACTATGCACGCGGAGACTACGTCGATCAGCCCACCGTAGGTGACGAGGAACGCCGGGAGGACAGATAAGGCGAAGGGGACGGCCAGTACCTTGACGCCGAGCCTGTCGAAGAGTATCCCGGAGGCCAGCGCCATCGGCGCGTCTATGAGCTGCACGACGACGTAGAGCAGAGGCACGATCCACTGCTGCCCGGAGGGCTGAAGTATCGAGGAGCCCCTGTAGAGGATGAGGGCGACGGGGATGAGCCCCAGCGTGTTGAGGAGGATCGCGGCGCAGTAGAGCCAGAACCCCGCCGTCAGGCTGCCGTCGACGGTCCCGGCGCTTTTAGCCTCCACGTCGACTCTTCTCCCGATGCGGGTGTACGTGTAGGCGAGGAAGGCCAACATCAGGACGTATGGTATGAGGAGGGACCGGAACGCGGCCGGGTAGCTGTTGGCCGTGTAGAACATCACGGCGCCCAGCGCCGCGGGCCCGACGACTGCGCCTATCTGGTCGATGAACTCGTGCAGCCCGAAGGCCTTACCGGAGCCCATCCCCTTGCTGACGATGGAGACGACCGTGTCCCTCGACGGCGACCTCAGCGCCTTACCGAGCCGCTCCAGGAGGAGCAGGAGCATGACGACCTCGACGCTGGACGTGAACCCCATGAGGGGCACAGCCAGGATGAGCCCGTAGCCGAGGAATATGAAGAGCCAGTAGGCGCGGCTCCTGTCCGCGAGTGGGCCGCTGACCAGCCTCATGGCGTAGCCTATGAACTCGCCTGCGCCGCTGACGGCGCCCACCATGAACGCGGAGGCGCCCAGGAACCTCAGGTAGTCCGGGGCTATGCCTCGACCCGACTCGTAGGCGATGTCCCCCAGCATGCTCACGATCCCCATGGAGAGGACGGCCAAGTAGGCGGCCCTCTTCGTGATCTTCAGTTCATCAGTCAACCTTGTCTTCACCGCACCCTGATCGTGGAAGCCATCGGCCCTCGTCTACCCGGCGGGGGCCGATGAACTTTCATGGACTTAAGACGTTGGGGGATGCTTCATATTTACGCGTTATCAACCCAGTTGACTAATTTATTCTTCCTCTCATCAACGAAGAAGACGGTGTTCATCTTCCTCTAGGTGACATTCAGTGAAGCCGCATTCGCCCCGAGAGAACAGTGGTGGACTGGGGGGGAATTGAACCCCCGACCTCTGCCATGCCAGGGCAGCATTCATACCCCTGAACTACCAGCCCAGCACCCCCAAAGAGACACCCGCCCGTTTCTTAAATGTTTCCCAAGAGAAGCAACAGTATATACAGGCTATAGGAAAACAATTTAAACGCCCCACCCACAGACGCCATGAGTTGAAAGTCAGCGTCGTGATCCCGGCACTCAACGAGGAGGCAGGCATCGAGCGGTGCCTCACGAGCATACGACGCCAGAGCCAGCAGCTGGAACTCATACTCATAGACAACGGCAGCGTAGACAGGACGCCCGAGATAGCCAGGATTCACTGCGACAGGGTGCTAGTCAAGCCTGGGTACAGCCTCGCCGAGATGAGGGACCTGGGCGCCAGGGAGGCCACAGGCGACATCGTCGTCACCACGGACGCCGACTGCGAGGCGCCCCCACACTGGATCAGGGAGCTGGTAAAGCCGTTCGATGACCCCAGGGTCGTGGCCGTGGGCGGGGCCTTCAGGCCCCTCAACAGGAACCAGTTGAGCAGGTTCTACTGCTGGATGAGCGCCCTCGTCCAGGGCACCCTCCACCTCTTCCAGGGCGCCAACATGGCGTACAGGCGCGACGTGTACCTCAGGTCGCCCGGGTACGCCTCGGCTAAACGCGCCGAGGACTGGAACCTTAGCTGGCGCCTCCGAGGATACGGGAAGACAAAGTTCATCAGGAAGGCTTACACGTTCACGGAGATACCGTTCAACAGGCAGGTGGAGTACCCGGGCATCATCCTGAGCAGCCTACTCGTCTTCCTCGGAGGAGCCCGGGGCTGGGTGAACACGGTGGGCTTCGGCCTCGGATACATCCTCAGCGAGGCCTTCACGTTCATGTACAGGCACCGAAGCAACCTCCGCCTCAGCCACCTGGCCCTCATAGGCTTGACCCTGGTCTTCGCGTCCCAGAGGACGCTGCCCGTGGTGAACTACATGTTCCTCGCGGGCCTGATGCTGGGGGTCTTCGCGTACCACTTCATCTCTGAGGACATCAGGCAGGCCATCGAGGACCTGAAACTGTACAAGCTCAGAGAGGAGCCGGACAACAGCATCAAGGGCCTGATCAAGCAGGTCCTCATCAAGGTGATGGACCTGTAGCAGGTGAACCCCTTGATGCACACGATCACCTTCACGGCCCGCGGCCACAGGAACGTCAGGTCAAGCCACCCCACCACCATCATGATCACGAGGGACGAGAGCCTCACAGCCAGAGGCGACTGCGTGGTAGCTGTCTCAGCCGAGGCATCGCTCTCCGACCTCCCCGATGAGATGAAGGAGGCCGCCAGGGCAGGAGACGCGGCGATCACCTTGACCATCGAGGTGGGCCAGCGGAGCTTCACGGTGACAGGGAGGGGGCACCCGTCGCTGAGCTACTCAAGCGCAGCGGACATGGTGGCAAGGAAAAGCCTGTACACGTGCGGCAGAACCCTGATGGTGGAGGCCGACAAGGCTGCACGCGACCTCCCCAGGGAGATGGTTAGGCTGCTGCAGAGCCCGAGCAGCGAGGTCAAGGTGACGTTGAGGGTTCAACGGTAGCCGTCCAAGCGCTCCGCGGGCTACGCGGCGCTCGTTAGAAGCCTTTATAGCCGGCAACCCAACTATTAACAATCCTCACCCGGTGAAAAAATGAAGGGTAAGAGACTGTCAGTGCCCGAGCTCGAGGCACTGTCCAGAGAAGTCCGCGCCAGGGTCCTCCGGATCATATACGAGGCCGGTTCGGGGCACCCAGGCGGCTCACTCTCCTCCGTTGACATCATGCTGACTCTATACTTCCACGAGATGAACCACGATCCGTCTGATCCCAAGTGGAGCGAACGGGACAGGTTCATCCTGAGCAAGGGGCACGCCGTCCCAGCCCTCTACACTGTGCTGGCTGAGGCGGGCTACATGCCGGAGGCCAGCCTGGACACCCTGAGGCTGTTCGGCAGCCCGCTGCAGGGGCACCCCGACGCCCTCAAGGCGCCGGGCATAGAGGTGTCCTCGGGCAGCCTCGGCAACGGTCTTTCAGTAGCCTCAGGCATCGCGGCAGCCGCCAAGCTGGACGGCAAGAACGTCAGGGTCTTCTGCCTCCTCGGGGACGGCGAGTGCGACGAGGGCCTCGTCTGGGAGGCCGCCATGCTGGCGCCTCACCTGGGTCTCAGCAACCTCACGGCCATCGTGGACAGGAACAGGCTGCAGATCGACGGCTGCACCGAGGACGTGGTGTGCCTGGACCCGCTGCCGGACAAATGGAGGGCCTTCAACTGGAACGTGGTCGAGGCCGACGGCCACGACTACGTGCAGCTCATGGCCGCATTCAAGAAGGCCCGCGAGCACAAGGAGGGCCCAACGGTCATCGTCGCGAGAACCGTGAAGGGTAAGGGCGTCTCATTCATGGAGGGCGTGGCCAGCTTCCACGGTAAGCCACCCTCCAAGGAGCAGCTTGATCAGGCCCTGAGGGAGCTGGAGGCGCACTAGAATGAGCATGAAGGCTACTAGGACGGCTTACGGGGAGTGGCTGGCCGAGGCCGGCAAGGCGCACCCCGAGATAGTGGTCGTGGACGCCGACCTGTCGGCCAGCACCATGACCAGCACCTTCGGAAAGGCTTTCCCTGACAGGTTCTTCAACGTCGGCAGCGCGGAGCAGAACCTGGTGAGCTTCAGCGCCGGCCTGGCCCTGGGCGGCAAGAGGGTCTTCGCGAGCAGCTTCGCCATCTTCGAGACGGGCCGGGCGTGGGACCAGATCAGGAACGTGGTTGCCCACGACGAGCTCAACGTGTCGCTTGTGGCGTCTCACGCGGGCTTCAGCTGCGCGGCCGACGGCGCCAGCCACCAGGCCCTTGAGGACGTCGCCCTCATGAGGGTCATACCTAACATGAGGGTGGTGGTGCCGTGCGACCCAGAGGAGACGAGGAGCGCCCTGGACGCCATCATGGAGACGAGTGGGCCGGTGTACATGAGGCTCAGGAGGGAGAAGGAGCCCAACCTGGAGAAGAACTACAAGTTCAAGCTGGGCCGAGGCGAGGTGATGAGGGACGGCGGAGACCTGACGATCGTCGCATCAGGGATGCTTGTCCTGAACGCGCTTAAGGCGGCGGAGATTCTGGCCGAGAAGGGCGTGGACGCCCGGGTGCTGAACATCCACACAATAAAACCTCTGGACTCTAGGATACTGGTTAAGGCGGCCAAGGAGACCGGCGCCTTAGTCGCTGTGGAGGAGCACCAGGTGGACGGCGGCCTAGGCGGAGCCGTGTGCGAGGTTCTATCGGAGAGCCACCCCGTCCCCGTGCACAGGATCGGCGTCAGGGACGTCTTCGGCCAGAGCAGCAGAACAATGGACGATCTGCTCGAACTCCACGGGCTCACCCCCGGGAAGATCGCGGCGGCAGCCGAAAAAGTTATCAAAAAAAGGCGATAGATGGGTCACCATGGAGTTCTACATAGACACCGCGGACGTCACCCAGATCAAGAAGTACTGGGACATGGGGGTCATCGACGGGGTCACCACCAACCCGTCCCTCATAGCGCGTACTGGACGCAACTTCAAGGAGGTGATCCAGGAGATCACGTCCATCGTCAAGGGCCCGATCAGCGTGGAGGCCGTCAGCTCGAAGGCCGAGGACCTTGTCAAGGAGGCCAGGCGCCTCGCCGAGTTCGGTGAACACGTGGTGGTCAAGATACCCATGACCGACGAGGGGCTAAAGGCTGTGAAGGAGCTGAGCAAGCTAGGCGTCAAGACCAACGTCACCCTGGTCTTCTCTGCGCCGCAGGCGCTGCTCGCAGCCAAGGCGGGGGCCACATACCTGAGCATATTCGTGGGGCGCCTGGACGACAGGGGCCAAGAGGGCATAGACGTGGTGTACGAGGTCTGCAGGATGCTGGCCAACTACGACATGCCTACGAAGGTCATCACGGCCAGCGTGAGGCACCCCAGGCACGTCGTGGACGCCGCCCTGGCCGGCTCCCACGTGGCCACGGTCCCCCCTGACATACTGGACAAGATGCTGAAGCACCCCCTGACGGATGAGGGGCTGAGGCTCTTCGCCCAGGACTGGTCCAAGGTGGATAAGAGCTGACCCAAACCTAATTAAGCGTCAGTTCCCCAATTCTCCGATCAGTCGTTTGAGCAGACGGTTCATCCTCTTACTGCTGGCTACGCTCCTACTCGTCCAGCCCGCCCATGCTTCGGCGGCCAGGTACGAGTACACTCTATCCTACGTCCTGGAGAACAGGGGCTCCGGGCCTCTGGAGCTGCTGGAAGAGGATGTAGCCGTCCCCCTCTTCATGAACACGTCATGGCAGACCGTCAGAGTGAAGGATGCGTCGGTCCCCTACACTGTGAAGGACATGGACGTGGACGGCGGCAGGGGCG
>CAZAKG010000132.1:0-6083 GCA_964485755.1 uncultured Candidatus Bathyarchaeia archaeon
GCGCTGATACTTCTCCCTCAGAGCCCTAAAATGCTTCAGCATCTCGTGAAAAGCGGGGTCGAATCCAGCGGCCAGCCTCGCCTCCAAGTCGCTAATCACCTTATCCAGCTTCTTTACCTCGAGGTCGTATTTGCTCATAGAACCCCCACAAAGTAATCTACTAAATTATTTAACAATTATAATAGAAACAATAGGTATCCAGAATATGTATTCGATTCATACACCCAGTGAGAACGCGCATCATTAGTCTTGAGGTGCACTGATTCTTCTTTGACAGCCAATAAATAGATACTCCCGACTTATTTACTCTATGAAAAAACTATTGGTTCTTTTATTGATATTCTCTACGAACACGAGCATTACCGCGTCTGCGGGCCCGAGCAAAAGGATGGGCTCCACCATGTTCTACGATCCCGTCAACGAGTGCATGCTGCTGTTTGGCGGGGCTCAGGCAGGCGCCACAGACTACAACAGGTTTAATGATCTCTGGAAGTACGATTACCCCTCAGACACCTGGACCGAGATCAGGTTATCCACAAAGCCGAGCGGACGATTCAACACCCCGGCCGCATATGACACCGACACAAACCAACTGATAATATACGGCGGGGAGAGCACGGACCCCGAGCCACAGATGTGGGCCTTCAGCCTAGAAGACTACTCGTGGAAGAGGCTTCACCCAACGAACATGCCCTCCCCCGGCAGATGCAACACGCCCCTAGTCTACGACGAAAAAAGCGGCAAAATAATCATGTTCAGCGGCATGGGGTACGATAGAAGCTTCCCCAGCGACACGTGGGCTTACGACGTTGCAGATAACTCCTGGACCCGGATGAACCCGAACGAGCCTCCCCATGGGAGATACGGGCACACACTCTTCTACGATCCGGCGGAAGAAGTCATCCTGATGTTTGGGGGACACTGGTTCGAGGGCTCAAACGAGGGAGTCTGCACAGATTTATGGAAATACGAGTATGAGTCAAATTCCTGGACACTCCTCGAGGAGAATCTGCCCCTAAATGCAAAGTTCTGGCATTCCTGCTCTGTAAGCAACGTTGACGGTGCCTGCATCATCTTCGGGGGGACCAATGGACGCGATTTCTATGATGAGACGTGGAGGTACAGCGAAGGCGAGTTTACTCAGCTCGTCTCTGACCCACATCCATCGGCCAAAACACTTGCCGCTATGGCGTACGATCCAGTTAACGACGTGACGCTGTTGTTTGGCGGACTCGATTATGCTGTGCATGGTGAGGCAGGAGACATGTGGGCTCTCGATAATAGTGGAACATGGATCGAACTCGCAGGAGCGGGGACCTCGATGGACGAGACTGACACGACTTCTACTGGAATACCTGGTTTTCCCGCGATAGCTGTTCTATTAGGATTATTACTTAACCAAAAAAGGCTGCATCTTAGAAACAATGCGCGCGTATAAAGTAGGTGCGGGAGATGATTCATAAAAAAATATTAGTTGTTGCCACAATCGCAACAACAATCATCTTGATAACGTTTTTCTACTATAAGATGACCGAACCGACGCCAGTATCCGCCCCCATTTTATCAACAACAAAGATATCGGGAATCACAGCATCGTCCGCATTGACTGGGGGCAACATAACATCAGACGGCGGTACCGCAATCACAGCCAGAGGCGTCTGCTGGAGCACAGACTCAAACCTAACGATCAATGACCGAACGACGACAGATGGAGCTGGCACAGGCAGATACAGTAGCACCATCACCGGGCTAACCGCAAACACAGTTTATCACGTTAGAGCATATGCAACCAACAGCGCCGGAACAGCATACGGAAATGCGGTTACATTCATGTCATCATCAACCGATGACACCATTACAGATATTGACGGCAATGTGTACAGGACAGTAAGAATAGGGAACCAGGTGTGGATGGCTGAAAATCTTAGAACAACCAGATTCAGTGATGGGACTCCAATCCCGCATGTAACAGATGATTCGGTATGGGACGGTTTAGAGACACCCGGTTATTGTTGGTACAACAATGACGTATCGAACAAAGTCACGTACGGCGGGATGTATAACTGGTATGCTGTTAACACAGGTAGGCTGGCTCCAGAAGGATGGCACGTCCCAACCAAAGGGGAATGGTTGACTCTCATCAATTATTTGGGCGGTGAAGATGTCGCTGGCGGAAAACTGAAAGAAATAGGCACATCTCATTGGGCTAGCCCTAACGCTGGTGTTACCGACGAAAACGGCTTCACAGCTCTTCCTGGTGGCTACCGTGGCGGTGGAGGAATGTTCTGGCATCTAGGAGGTGCCTGTTTCTGGTGGAGTGCCACTGAGGAAAGTGCCGATAAGGCATGGCGTTGTAGTATTAACTATTCCGACAGTTATGTGGATGTAGACAGTCAATATTTCACGCATGGGTGGTCCGTCCGTTGCGTCAAAGATTATTGAATGCAATTGCTTAGTAGGGTTTCATTGCGCGCGAGGCGATTAAATAATTCAACATTTCTATCTGGATAGCTAGGACGCGCACATAACTTCCCCATGGTTGGTTGGGATAAAAATATCCCCCCCACACACACACTTTGATCTGGTAGAAATTCGCACAGGGGTGTACGCATTTATCTCATCTTAATTCAGTCTCATTCTGGTCTTAGAACTGTCTCAAATGGTTCTACTACTGGTATCATATGCATTATGGTGCGCGTATATAGAAAATGAGATGCGGCGCTCAACGTCCTCAAGCGAAGGTTTGAATTAGGCTTTGAACGAGCCAAATGTACGCCTGTAGGATTATTAATATCAAGATGACAGCTCTCACGAAGCTGTCGTTCGCCGCATCGTAAAGGTCCAGAGTGGGATTCTTATGATTTCTTGTTCTATGTTTTCGATCCATATTGGAAAGAGCATCATCGTCTTTCTTCATATAAGTGATGTGGAATGTGAGTCTAGAGACTAAATATAGACGCCTGATACTAATTTAATCATATGGAGAGGGCAGTACACCCTTTTTTGGGTTCACTAGCTCACCTGCGCGTTTGTCGGCCGCTGACTGCCACTTCTAGGGCTTCAACTGGCTCTATTAGTCCTTCTACTGATTGCTCTTCAACATGGAAAACGTCTCCACTGTTGAGAAAGTAGTGAGCTTTCTTGACCAATTTTAAAATGTAAATATTATTATTAGATTTATTTAATTGATTTCCATAGTCCAACTTAATGTAATTATGCGGGTACGCATAGATCTTTCATATAAGACTCCTTGAACAACGTAAAGATTTCATCAAAGTGTCTCTCGGAAGCCTTACCCTCTTACCATTCAACCTACTACGGAATCTTATGGGCTCGTCTAGTTTCAAGTTCCTAAGATCCAGTGATACAAATACACCGTACTGGAGCAACGTGCCACCTGACAGGCAATAAGACGCACAATTGTCTACTAATAACAGCCTGCACATGCCCTGTCTACTTTTCAAGAAAATCTATATGGATAATAACGCTCGCTATGAGCAAACCCGCCCCAAGCCCTAACACCCCTAAATGATTGTGTTCCAGCCCCAACCAAATACAAGCCACTCCTGATACAGCTAATATGGTTGGAAATCCTTTTACTAATACAGACACATTCATACTCATAAAGAAAGGATTTCTTTTACTGATGTATAAAATTGTGTTGTTTTAAGGGTATACGCATTTCTTAATAAAGCAGTTAGACTGGGCCAGGGCTAAAAAGTGTGTGTGGGGGATAAAATTATTCCCAACCAACCAACCAACCACGTGGAATGTTGAGGCTGTTTTGACTGTCAGGGCATGTGCAGGTTGTTATTAGCAGAAAATTGAAGTCAGGGCAGAAACGCTGGTAAACCTGTTTTCAGGGGAAGATATACTCAGTATTCATAAAGAAAAAATAAGGGGCGTATATCCCTAGAGGAAAAAGGGTATACTTGAACGCACGCGCATGCATGCTCTATTTTTAGTGGATTTGCCTAATAAAAGGCAAAGTCTCAAATTGTGATTCTTAGTCTATTTTATCGATAGAAATGCAGAGAAAACGCGTGCACGTGCAGTACAAGTCAGTGATAGTTACGCTCATTTTCATTACCGTGGTTTTAGGTATCATAGGAGTGGGCGCTATCTTTGCGCAGACTTCCGGAGACAATAATATCATCTACGCGGCTTATCAAAAAATAAACGGTCAGCTTAGAATTATAAGCGACCCCAGCGAGGTTAGAAACTCAGAGGCACTCATATCGTGGAATATAGAGGGCCCAGCCGGGCCTCAGGGTCCTCAAGGTGAGATGGGTCCAGAGGGGCCTCAGGGTCCTCAAGGTGAGCAGGGTCCTCAGGGTGAACCGGGGTCGGCTGCTGATGTAGAGGAACTCAGAGATTATATTCACGAGCTTCAGGCTAGGTTGGATGCCCTTGAAGACTCAGCGATGGAGCTACCAACGCTTTCTGTTGATGATGTCAGCGTGGTGGAGCATAATCTTGGCGGGCCTATTCCCATCAGAGTGTATTTATCGAAGCCTCATGACCAGGACGTAACATTCTGGTACGAGACTCGTGTGGGCACAGCCATCGGCTTATTGACTTACCCTGGAACTGGGGAAGAAGACTTTTACCAAACATGGGGGCGGATTACTATTCCAAGCGGAGCTTTATCTGTGCAAATAGATGTCCGCATCATCGGGGACACACGCTTAGAGTCTGATGAAACCTTCTTCCTTGACTTATCTCTATGTACCGTGTCTATTGCCGACGGCACAGGTATAATTACCATCATAGATGACGATGCACCGGGAGAAAAATGGGATTTAACCCGCATTGTCCAACTCCAGGGCGCTTTCTCGGTTTGGGAAGGCACCGGAGACACGCCGACAGAAATTAAACTCGCAGTAAACCTTGTCAGCCCGGACCCAGACCCCAGTCCGGCTACTGTGACGGTTCACTGGGACCTGATGGCCACAGGCACAGCAAAAATAGACGAGGATTTCACTATTCCAACCCCGAAAATTCTGGTATTCAACCCCGGCGAAACATACAAGGAAATCGTCGTCAGAATAACCGCCGACGCAGTTGAAGAGCTTATGATGGCCGAGACCATACTTATTCAAATAACAAAGGTAGAGAATGCCCTCCCGTCTACTTATTCGGTATGCATAGTCACTATTTTCGATGACGACTAAAAATAACTGCTAGCAAGCACAATAAACAGAGAGCCGCTTTTTTCCGAGCCAACACAGACACTATTTGCTGGTTATATTTTGCATGGCCTAGTATCCGATTCCCGAAGGTATACCCTTTGCAGAAGTCTTCAATGAAACTAGGAAGAATTTTATGGCCAAGCGCGCGTATTCTTCGCATGACGGGTTGGGCTAGGGTTGGTTGGTTGGTTGGGTTAAAATTATTCCCCCAAACCTAAGCTTCCTTTCTTCTAAGAAGAACTACAACGAGTACAACGACTATGACAGCGACGCCGGCTGCCGCCATACCCAAAGGTGTCTCAAGGAATGGCTTAGGAGTCACCGTGATGGGCCTCGATAGGCTGGTCGCACCAACGTGTGTCAGGTCTCCATCCCATGACGCGTATACGCTCCATGACCCGATTGCTTCAAGGGCGTAGGAGTCACTGTAGGCGCCGTTCGGCCCCGTCGTCACGGTTCTGTTCAATGCTGAGCCATCCGGCTTCCTGTAGGTCAGGGTCACGGTTCTCCCGGGGAGGTCTGCGTCGATCGAGCCTGAGACGAGGACGCTGCCTCCCTCCTTTACGGTGTCCTCTGAGACCGAGCAGGAGAGCTGGGTCACCGTTTTCCACAGGTTGGTCTCGGTCATCCTCGTCGACGTCGACCTCGTAGTCAGGTCGCCGCCTAGCTGCATCGAGATCGTTGTGTTCATTTCGCAGAGGATGCCCGTGGATCTGTCCCAGTACATCTTCATCGTCGCGTTCAAGCCGAAGAAGGACATGGTGAGGTTCGCGTAGGTCAAGTCTCTCTTCATCCCCGCGTAGACCCCCTGGGCTTCGTCGACGTTGAAAGGCACGTAGCTTCCCGGAATGCTGCCGCCCTTCTCAATATCGCTGGGGATGATGAATGAGA
>CAZAKG010000133.1:0-6048 GCA_964485755.1 uncultured Candidatus Bathyarchaeia archaeon
CGACAAGCAGAGACGTGAGACTGGAAAAGTCCTTCAGCCACCGGTGCCACATCCGCCCCTTCAGAGCCGCCCTCCAGGTGGATGTCCACGACGGAAGCCTCGGCGAGGGTGACACAGTCACGGTGGTCTACGGCGACAGGGGTCGAGGCTCACCCGGCATCAGGAACCAGAGCTTCAGGGAGGAGGAGCACGTCTTCCAGGTCCTGGTGGACCCCTTCGGCGCCGGCCTATTCGAGGAGATCGAGCACTCACCCAGCATAAGGATCATCGGAGGCCCGGCGGCCTCCATCGACCTCGCGGCTCCCTCGTGGGCCGTGGTGGGGGCACCCGTATCCGTCGTCGTCAGGGCCCTTGACAGCTTCGGCAACAGGAGCGACGGGTACCGCGGAGAGGTCACAGTGACAGCCGAGGGCAGGGCCCAGGAAGTCTACGCCTTCAAGGAGAAGGACCTGGGCGTCCACAGGTTCACGTTGACACTGACTGAAACGGGCCTCCAGAGGCTGGCCGTGTCCGATGGCTGCTTCGAGGCCGAGTCCAACCCCATCGAGGTGATGAATCGGCCGCCCAGGTACAGGCTCTTCTGGGGCGACATGCACGGCCAGACCAAGCAGACCGTGGGCACAGGCACCTTGGACGAGTACTTCAGCTTCCTCAGGGACGTAGCCGCCATGGACTTCGGGGGCTGGCAGGGCAACGACTTCCAGGTCACAGATGAGCTGTGGATGGAGGTCAAGGAGAAGACCAGGAAGTACCATGAGCCGGGCAGGTTCGTCACCTTCCTAGGCTACGAGTGGAGCGGCCTCACCCCGGCCGGGGGAGACCACAACATCTACTTCCTGGGCGACGACGAGGAAATCCACCGCAGCGACCACTGGCAGATACCCGACAAATCCGGGGCACCCACCGACAGGTACCCCATCAGCGAACTCTGGAAAGAGTTCAGGGGGAGACGAGATGTCATGGCCGTCGCCCACGTGGGCGGACGCCACGCCAACCTGGACTACTGGAACCCCGAGAGGGTGCCCCTCATAGAGGCCCACAGCCACCACGGCACCTTCGAGTGGCTCCTGGAGGAGGCCTTAGACAGGGGCCTCAAGGTGGGGTTCATAGCGGCCAGCGACGACCACACGTGCAGACCGGGCCTCACACTGCCCTCAGGCGCCTTTACGACGAGGGGCGGGTACACAGGAGTCTACGCCAGTGAACTCACACGGGAGGCCCTCTGGGAGGCGTTCTGGGCCAGGAGGACCTACGCCACCACGGGGGAGAGGATCATCCTGGACGTCAGGGTGGACGGCCACATGATGGGAGAAGAGTGCACCGCGAGCGGGGCCCCGGAGATAAGCGTCAAGGTCCACGGGACAAGGCCCCTCCACGCCGTCGAGGTGATGCGGGGCAGGGACACAATCTACAGGCACCCCTTCGCTGAGCCCAAGGGCGGTGACAGGCTCATAAAGGTGGAGTGGATGGGGGCACGCGTCAGGAGCAGGCCCAAGAGGGTGAACTGGGACGGCGGCCTCTACATCGACAAAGGCAGGATCGTGAACTTCAAGGAGTACAGCTTCGACTACCCGGACCAGGGCGTACGAAGGGTCACAGACCAGAGGCTGGAGTGGAGAAGCACAACGGGCGGAGACTCCGACGGAGTACTGCTCAAGCTGGACGCCCCGGAGGACGCGAAGATAACGTTCCACAGCGAGCCGGTGAGCTTCAGCTTCAGACCCAGCGAGGTAACCTACGAGCCCAAGGTGGTCCAGGTGGGTCCCGTAAACAGGAGGGTGAAGGTCCAGGCCATCTCGGCGGGGCCGCTGCCCAGCAGCCTGGAGTTCACCATCAGAGACGCGGACATCCGCGGGGGCGTCAACCCGTACTGGGTCAAGGTCACCCAGAGCGACGGAGCGCTGGCGTGGAGCAGCCCCGTCTACGTGGAGCGCAGACCCTAGTTACTTTTTCACAGCAATTTTACATCCGTGATCAAGGCAAACGCTATAGCCTCAGCCATTACGCCTTAACCAGACAGGGTGGTAATTTGATAGAGAGGGCACTGATCAGCGTCTACGACAAGTCCGGCCTTGAGGAGCTCGTGAAGACGCTTGAGGCGTACGGCGTGGAGATCATCAGCAGCGGCGGCACCGCAAAACGTATCAAGGAGCTGGGCTACGGGAGGCTCATCGAGGTGAGCGACTACACCGGACACCCCGAGAGCCCAGGAGGACTGGTGAAGACCCTCCACCCCAAGATCCACGGCGGCCTCCTCATGGACAGAAACAACCCCGAGCACAGGAGGTGGATGGATGAGAACGGCGTCAAGCCCATCGACCTGGTCGTCGTCAACCTGTACCCCTTCGAGGAGGTGGCTGCGGGGGGCGCGGACCTGGAGACGGCGGGCCACAACATCGACATCGGGGGCCCGACGATGGTCAGGTCCGCGGCCAAGGCAAGCCTCCTCTACGACAAGACGACGATAGTCACAGACCCGTCCCAGTACCCGGAGGTAATTAAGACCATGAAGAAGCACAGGGGAGCCTTGACCACCGAGCTGCGTAGACGCTACGCCCTGGAAGCCTTCAAGAGGACGGCGGCCTACGATAAAGCCATAGTGGGCTACCTGGAGGAAAACCTATGAGCATGAGGAAGAAGTACCGGACAGCCCTCGAGGAGCAGTTCCCAGAGGAGATCAGGATCATCATAGGCAGCTCGGAGAGACGCTACAGGAAGAAGATGGGCCTCAGGTACGGGGAGAACCCCCACCAGCCCGCCGCCTTCTACAGCCCTGCCGAGGGGCCTCTGACTGTTGGCGACCTGAAGCTGCTGAAGACGGGTAAGAGTGGCCTCAGCATGACCAACGTCCAGGACATGGACAACGCCATGAGGATCGTCGGCTACTTCCGGGAGCCGGCGTGCGCCGTCATGAAGCACGTGAACCCCAGCGGGGCGGCGACCAGGAACAAGCCTGGCGAGCCCCTCAGGGACGTCTACAGGAAGGCCAGGGACTGCGACGCCCAGGCAGCCTTCGGCAGCGTCGCGGGCTTCAACGCGGTGGTGGACCCCGGGACCGCCGAGGAGATCATGAGCAGCTACGTGGAGGCCGTCGTCGCCCCGGGCTACGACCCCGGCTGCATGGAGTTCTTCGAGCAGAAGAAGGACATCAGAGTCATACAGGTCACCGGCCTGGACAGGATCAGCAGGTGGGTGGGGGACCCCCCTGAGCCGCTGGACATAAGCGTCCAGATGGACGGCAGCCTGGTGCTCCAGGCGCCGATGCTCACCAAGGTCAGGGGCCCCGGCGACCTCAGGTGGGTGACAAAGAGACAGGGCACGGCCCAGGAGGTCAAGGACCTGCTGTTCAGCTGGTACGTCTGCATGAACGTCCGCAGCAACGGCGTCGTCCTGAGCAAGGACGGGGCCACCATCGGCGTCGGCACAGGCCAGCAGGACAGGGTCACGGCTGTTAAGCTGGCCCTTGAGAAGGCGGATATGAGGGGCCACAGGGAGATGGTGCCCGGCTCGGTGCTGGCGTCGGACGGCTTCTTCCCGTTCAGGGACAGCGTGGACCTGCTGGCGGAGTACGGCGTCACGGCGTGTGTGCAGCCTGGGGGCAGCGTCCAGGACAAGGAGGTCATCGAGGCCTGTGACGAGGCGGGGATCGCCATGGCGTTCACCGACGAGCGGTGCTTCCGCCACTTCTAGATTTAACGACCCGCATATTTCTAGCGACAGCCACGCTCAATTCCCTACTGTTGAGTAATACTTATGTACCATCTGGTTATACTTGATAATTGATATGTTGAGGCTCAAGAGTAAACTGGGACCCAAGGGCCAAGCAGTGATCCCGAAAGAGATAAGGGAGCTCATGGGAATCAAGCCAGGCTCCGAGGTCGTGTTCGAGGTCAGGGGGGACGAGGTCATCGTCAAGCCGCTTGAGGATCAGGGCAGTGTCGACGAACTGATCAGACTAATCCCCAGTGAACTCAAGGCGAAGAACGAGGTGAACCTCAAAGAAATTATCCTCTCCGAGGCTATCGAGCGATGGTCTACCTAGATTCGAACGTCTTCCTATACACGGTCCTCTACGATGTTTCCCTGAATCCCAAGGCTGGGAGGGCAGTAGACATCCTGAGGGAGGTGGAGAAGGGCAAGGTGAGGGGGTTCAGCTCCCTGCTTACATGGGACGAGGTGACGTGGGTCGTCTGGAAGATACACGGCTATGAGTACGCTCTCAGGGCCGGAGCTTCGCTGCTGAGGGTTCCGAACTTGACCTTCGTGGGCGTAGACGAGAAGGTGATTCTGAGGGCTCAGGACCTGGTTGAGAGGTACAGGCTGAGGCCGAGAGACGCCGTACATGTGTCAACGGCGATGCTTCTCGGAGAGAGGGAGATGGTGAGCGACGACGCTGATCTGGACAGTGTCAAGGACATCAAGCGAACCGCCCTATAGACCCTTCATCGGCCAATCGATGGAGCTGGGTGGTACGGACTACATGCGTTTTAAAGCAGATTTAGGGGTCCCTGCTGAGGGGGCACGTGCTGCAGTGGGGATCGCCCAGGAGGCGAAGGCCCTGCTGTTCAGCTGGTACGTCTGCATGAACGTCCGAAGCAATGGTGTCGTGCTGAGCAGGGGCGGAGCCGCCATAGGCGTGGGCACTAGCCAGCAGGACCGGGTTATGGCGTGCGTTCAGCCGGGGGGCAGCGTCCAGGACGGGGAGGTAATAGAGGCCTGCGACGAGGCGGGTATCGCCATGGCGTTCACCGACGAGCGGTGCTTCCGCCACTTCTAGGCATAACAGGCTACCCGTTATTCACGTTTTTCAGGGTTTATTCGATGCAACAAAGATTTTGGATTCTTAATTAAATAACAAGCGAATATAAATTTGATCGTATTATAACGCCCTATCATAAAAACAAAAATTATATTATTATAGAAAAAAGGTTAAAAATTAATTTTGTATATTTATTATATGACATTGAATGTCTTCACTCCCCAGCGATCTTCCTGAACACAAGTCTGAGTCAGTATCGAGATTCCATCAACCCGAATATGATTTAGCTATAAAACAGAATTCAGCCACCATCGATTATATTTTTGATTGTGTTCAGTTAATGAAAAGTGAGGATGAAGAAAGTGCTAGAGGTGCTATTGAATACTACCCAAAACTTGTAAAAGCATTCGAAAATAAATGGGGCAATATTCGCAAATATTACGGTAATTCTATTTCTGCATGTGCAACCACTGAAAAAGGATATTTATTTCATACAGAAACCAAAGCAGATTTAGAGACACTCGAATTACTTCATAAATTTGACAAATTATCGATTGAATCAAGAAGATTACTTGGGACACGGGATCGTATGTGCTGTTTAGATTTACAATATGAATTATTAACTCACCTTTTAGGATCAATGGAAAACTTAGAGTCAGGGAATAAAACAAAAGAGGAACATATAGAATTAGTTCATTATTTAACAAAGGAATTTGAAGAAGTAAAAAAACAATTCTTAGAGGGCGCTCAAAGAAATGCAGTTTTAGAATATTATGTAGGCATGTTTCAAGGACTTTTTTTTATTTTGGCAATAGCACTTATATTTAAAATATATAGTTTCTTCAATCCCTCGTTTTCGCAAATTCTAAATTATATTTCTATAAGTTTTACATCAGGTGGAATTGGCGCAATTATTAGTGTAATACAAAGAATGTCCACAGGTCAATTAAATCTTGATAAAGAAGCTGATCCTAGTCACAACAATCGGTTAGGCCTATTCCGAACTATCATCGGTTCGGTAATGGGTGTTTTGATATATTTTCTCATTATGAGTGAATTAATACCTTTTTCAATACCTAGTGAAAGCGAAATACGTTTTTTCTATATATCATCATTATCTTTCAGTGCTGGATTCACTGAACGGTGGGTCCAAGATATGTTACCTTCAGCAGCAGATAAAGATATTAAAATAGGGGAGCCCTCCTGAGGCATGTGTTATGAAATGTAAAATATCCACATCTCCTTATAGTTAGGTTGAAATCTAAATCATTATGATTTATGATTAATTT
>CAZAKG010000134.1:0-6013 GCA_964485755.1 uncultured Candidatus Bathyarchaeia archaeon
AGACATGGACGCGGAGCCACCGGGCGTGGACCCGCGGCGATGACCAACCTCCAACCATCGCCGCCTAAGAACCCTGAAAAAGCCACCGATCAACAAAACAGGCCGAAAAACGGGGAACCGTGGCGGCGGTGGAGGTACCCCCCTCCCTCCCCCCCACGTGCACGCAAGCAAAGACACGTGTGGCAAGCCAAGGGTGGAGCCCCCAGCCACCGAAAGAAACCGCTAACGCCCCTCCTCACGGCCCCCGAACCTCCTGTAGAGCTCCATGTACCGCGCCATCACAAGCGCCCTCAGCCGAGCCTCAAGCCTATGCCTCTCGTTCCTAACCCTCCTCTCCTCATCAAAGAGCCTCCTGATCCTCTCACGAAGCTCCCGCTCCTCATCAGCCGAGTAAACGACATCCACAATGAGACCACGGCCCACAAAACCCCTTAAAAATACTGTAACCAAACGCTGAAAGATGGGCTTTTAACCACAACGCACCCAAACATACCCATGCTCAAACAAGTCATCGAGGTGATGGAGCTCCTGGACAGCGCCAAGGTCACAGGCAGAGAAGTAGCCGAGTACCTCAAAGGCAGAGGCATACAGGACATCCAAGTCAAGAGAATAAGAGGCGAGAAAGGCGGAACAGACGCCATAAAGATCAAGATACCGGGCACACAGGGAAAGACAGCGGGAGGAAAAGCCCCAACCCTCGGAATAATAGGCAGACTGGGAGGCATCGGAGCCCGACCGGAACAGATCGGGTTAGTCTCAGACGCCGACGGAGCCATCACGGCCCTATCGGTGGCCCTGAAGCTTGCAGACATGCAGACCAAAGGCGACAGACTCGCCGGCGACATCATGGTAGCCACACACATATGCCCGGACGCCCCCACCCAGCCCCACAAACCAGTCCCCTTCATGGGCAGCCCAGTGGACACAGCCACCATGAACAGACACGAGATAGACCCGGAGATGGACGCCATCCTCAGCGTGGACACCACCAAGGGCAACAGGGTCGCCAAATGGATGGGCTTCGCCATAACCCCCACAGCTAAGGAGGGCTGGCTCCTGCGCGTCAGCGACAGCCTCCTGGACATAATGGAGACCGTGACAGGGCAGCCACCCAAAGTATGCCCCATAACGACCCAGGACATAACACCCTACGGCAACGACCTGTACCACATCAACAGCCTGATGCAGCCCACCACGGCCACAGACAAACCAGTCGTAGGCGTAGCCATAACCACAGAGGTCCCAGTCTCCGGGTGCGGCACAGGCGCCAGCCACCCCACAGACATAGAGCAGGCGGCCAGGTTCTGCCTAGAGGTAGCCAAACAGTACGGGAGAGAACTGTGCAGGTTCTACGACGAAGCAGAGTGGACCAACATCAAGACAAGGTACGGCACACTGAAGCACCTGCAGACCCTGGGAAACAAGTGACAGCCTCCACCGCCCCAGTATATGATATTTATATTCGCCAAAACCCTCTATTCAACTGGTAGAGAATGTACAAGAAGATACTAGTGGCCTTCGACGGCTCAGAGCCCAGCAGGAACGCCCTCGACCACGCTGTCAGCATAGCCAACCAGTGGAAAGCGGAGCTAAGTATATTGTCAGTCGTACCCAGAGTCATGATGCCCGTGTTCCCCGACGAGGGGTTCGGCGCAGCCCCCATAACCGCCGCCCAAGACATGAGTGACTACCAGGACAAGATGAAGAACATCTACGCCAAGAGCCTCAGGGAAGCAGAGTTGGACATCAAGGAGGCGTTTCCCGACATGAAGGTGATAACACAGCTTCTAGAGGGAAGACCATCCAACATCATCATTGAAGAAGCCGAAAAGGAGAACGTGGACCTCATAGTCATAGGAAGCCGCGGCCTAGGAGGGATAACAGGCTGGATACTAGGAAGCACAAGCCGCTACGTAGTAGAGTCCTGCACGAAACCCATTCTGGTGGTCAAGAGCCCCCAGTGAGAGGGCAACCCTTTTTCATGTACAGACTCATAGAGGGAGGATAACATGGAGCCCCTAGAAGCACTACTTGAAGCAGGAAAGATAGCCGCCAAGGTCCGCGACACGGTGGTTAAGGAGATCAGACCAGGCGTAAAGGTGATAGACATCTGCGACAGGGCTCAAGACCTAATACAGGAACTGGGAGGTCAACCCGCGTTCCCAACGAACGTGGACATCGACCACGTGGCCGCCCACTACTGCTCACCGATAGGCGACACCTTAGTAGTACCTGAACGCTCCCTCGTAAAACTAGATGTGGGAGTCCACGTGGACGGCTTCATAGCAGACACAGCGATAACCGCCTGCTTCGACCCTGGGCTCATGTACCTCGTGGACGCGGCGGAGGCCGGCCTAAACACCGCAGTGAACACTCTGAAGCCCGGGCTAACGGCCAGCGACGTGGGGGCGGCCATAGAGCAGACCATAAAGAGTCGTGGAGCCAAGACGATAAGAAACTTGACCGGCCACAAATTGGCTAGATACGTGGTCCACGCGGGTGAAAGCATCCCAAACGTATCCGGCCACGATCACCACGTCCTAGAGGAAGGTGAAGTCTACGCCGTGGAGCCCTTCGCGGTCCCCCCAACGGCCGAGGGCCTCGTGACGGACGGCCCCCCGAGCAACATCTACAGGTTTGTCAAGAAGAGGAGCCTCGACGGCGAAGCGAAGAAGATGCTGAAGTACATCCAGGAGCAGCACAAGACGCTGCCCTTCGCGTCAAGGTGGATCATGAGGAGGTTCCAGGGAGTGAACACGGACGCGGCGTTCAGGGAGCTCCTAGCCTCCAAGTGCATAATGAGTTACCCTCAGCTTCTAGAGAAAACGAGGGCCAAGGTGGCGCAGGCCGAGCACACCATCATAATAACGGGGGACGGCTGCGAGGTCACGACAGTTTAGCTACTTCTTCTCCTCTTTACGGGTGTGGATCGCCGTGATCACCATCTGCCCCTCGCATCGGCCGCACGGCTCGTCGCGTTTGAAGATGTAGTCGCCCCGCTGGAAGCTCCTCACCCGCTTCAGGTTGCACTGTGGGCACTCCAGGGTGGTGATGACGTCGGACTTCTTAGGCTCCAGGGACTCCTTGGTCGTAGGCTTCGCCCTGAAGAAGCTGTACCCTATGGCTATGAAGCCGCTTGCGCCGACCAACAGGTACATGAACGCGGCCTCGATCTCCTCGTTGCCGTAGGCTCTGAAGCCCATGTAGAGGCTCACCAGGGCCAGCGCTCCCACAAGGATCATTGTGGCCAGGGTCAACCAGTTCTGGGAGGCTCCTCCTGCCATCGGTGTGGTGTCGCTCATCCGCTTCATTGAGCCACCCCCACGGTGTTGCCTATCCCAGCCACCACGATGGTGTCCCCCTCCTTGCTGTAGTCGAGGATGAGGCCCTTGACGGAGGCGACCGCCTTGTCTGTGGCCTCGAAGAGAGGCTGAACAAGGGGAGCCACCACGTGCTCTATTCCCTGCTTGATGGCGACGGCGTACATGGGCACGTTGTGCTCCGTGGAGATCAGCTCCATCTTGTACTTCTCGACGCCTGGTCCACCTATGGCGGCGCCCACGCCCTCAGCGATCTCACCCACCTGCTCGCCCTCCAGCATACCGGCGGCGTCCACCGTGATGAGCATGGTGACCTTGCCCTTGTACTCGTTCAAGAGGTTGACCACGGCGTCTCCGGGCATCCCGACGCTGCCGCCGGGGCCCTTAGCTTTCGTGACCACGATGTGCCTGCCCTCGTACTCTATCTCGGCGGCCACCATCTCCTTCGCCACGTCCCTCGTGGGCGCGCCGTTTATGAGCTTGGCGGCCACTATGGCGCCGACGCTGTCGCCTATGGGCATACCCTCCTGAAAGGCCTGGAGAGCCGAGCTGTAGGCCTCGATCTGCTGAATGATCATGGGCAGGATCATGTGAATCTGCATGATGATGTAGATGTTCATGGTCTTCTTGCCTAGGAGGTAGTAGTGCCTGATGACCTTGTAGAAGACGTTCAGGGCCAGGGAGGCCTCGAGCAGGTTCTCGATGTTGTTGCGCTCAGACGGGGTGGCGTTGGGCGCCATGGCCGCCACCTCCTTCTCGAAGGTGAACTCCCTCACGTCAAGTATCTTCCCCAGCTTCTGCACCACACCGGCGGGGTCCATGCCGACCGGCTCGATCATGAAGTGCTCCATGAACCTCTCCACCATCGGCGCCGGGTCCCTCTCAGGCTTACCGATCTCCTTTATCGTCTTGATGGACGCCTCCTTTCCATCGTCTCTGAGACCCTTGATCTTACGAAGAGTGACCTCGATCTGGCGAAGCATGGTCATGGATTGGATGCGCTGAGCGTAGAATAGGTAGATGATGAAGGCGAAGCTGAACAGAGTCTGCAGTATCACCTGTATCTCATTCTCAGGCTGCCCTAACTGCCCCAACAACTGGAACATTGAATCACTGCAGTTGAGAACAGACTAGGCGTTATAAATGTTAGCGTAAAACCGTGTAGAAATTTGTATATATGGGTTTAAATGGATAGGGGCTTCAAGCCTTAGCACAATTTTTAAGGATGTTACCCTTGAGTCATAGGGATGTTCCGGTACGCCGTTAAGCGTATACTACGCGGAAAGGGACTATTTCTGTCACTGTTCCTCAGCGTAGCTCTGGCTGCAACCCTCTTCTCAGGGATTCTGCAGGGAGCCGACGCCATCGGTGTAGCGATACTGGATAACACTCTCCAGTCGGCATATGTGGACATAATTTCCAGCGCCCCCAACAAGAACGTCACCAAGACTCAATACTGGGAGATAGACGATATATTCAGTAACGTTGAGGGAGTCAAAAGGGCGGATCACTTTATTCGGTTCAGCGCCCAGCTGGAGTCAAAATCTATCAACGGAACCATACGGACTGTAGTTCTGGCTCTCCCGGAGGACTCGTCCCTATATGAGGGAGTTTCAGGTGTGCAAGTATTCGAGGACGGCGTCATCTACGTGGACGCTAGCTCAGCTAACATATCTGACATTATGGCTGGTCAGACGCTAAACATAGTATTTGAAACCTACTTGCCGTACAATCCCCCCGGGTTCGAGATGCGCCGCTACAATTATTCCATAGCTGGGGCTGTAACCTTGAACGACAAGACGTTCCAGATAGGCGCGGGTAGATACAACATCTATCTGAGGGACCTCATACAGGGCAGAGAGGGATTGGGTAGTCGCCCAAGCTACAACATAATCCTCGTAAGCGAGAACACTTTCATTGAGTTACTTAGGAAGGTGTTCTCCGAGCAGAGAAGACCCACCGGGGACCAGACTACGGAAGCTCTCATCGTTCTAGAGAGGGAGAATATCATTAACCCCTGGGATGTGAAGGGGTCCATCGACAGGATCCAGTTAATCTTTGAGGAGATAAACACAGAGGGGGCTAGCTACTTCTATGTGCCCAGAAGCTACCTCGGGGAGCTTCTGGACACCATCTCTTCAATGAGCAACCAGATGAAGACCAGCACCATGCTGGTGGCTCTGCCTGTATTCTTCTGCGCCTGGTACCTCGGGATGACGGTGAGCGAGGTCGTGTATAGCCTCAGGAAAAGAGAGATCGGTCTTCTACTCATAAGAGGGTTGACGAGTAGGCAGGTCGTTTACATTCTGTTCTTCGAGGGTTTGCTGGTGAGCGTCGTGTCGGCGCTGGTCGGTGTGCTGGCCGGAGCCTTCATCCTGAAGCTTGTGATACCGGAAATGTCGATCATAGAGCTTCTCAGATCCATAAGCGCGTTGACTGTGGGGGCGACCCTGCTATTCAGCACAGCGTTAACTATCTTTGCGCTATACAGGCCCACGAAGAAGGCCATTGAGATAAACATAGTCGACGCCCTCAGAGAGTACCAGATAGAAGAGGAGACAGTTGGGGATTGGCAGACCCCTCTCCTCGCCTTCCTGCTGGGCGCCTACAAAATGGCTATGCTTGTGGCTGGCCTCACAGTGGAGCAGTTCAGACCGACAACGGGTAACCTGATCGTGACGCTGCTCTATAGC
>CAZAKG010000135.1:0-5858 GCA_964485755.1 uncultured Candidatus Bathyarchaeia archaeon
CATAATATCGTAGCTATATCACGAATAAAGAGAACCCAAAAAAATTGATAATATTTATCCTCCTTGAATCATTTGTTATATTGCGGGAAATTCAATATCCGTGTTACATGGAACATGTAACTCATATCCTATTTTTGAATTCATTAGAGGTGAACGATGTCTACTCCTTGTTCCTCATCTTCACCGCGTCGTAGACCCCCGCCAACAGAAACTGGACCCTCACGCCCAGGAACAGCCCCGAGTCGAACACCAGCCTGTCATGCCTCTCCCTCAGCCCAGGCACCTCGAACACCACCCTGAACGACTGTAGCAGGGGATACCCGTGGGGCATGCCGAACCTGACCCTGTCCTCCATGACGAGGGACCTGTGGCCCGGCGCCCACTCACGCCAGTAGATCGACTCGCCCACCGGCTGAGGGATGGGCTCCACCCGACAACGCGGGTGCGCCCAAGCACATCAAAACACGTTAATTAGATACAACCACAACGAATACGTGGGGTGTCGCTCACACAGTTAGAGTGGCTGGCAGCCATCACAGGGCTAGCCGGCATACTGACGGTGCTGGCATACATCCTATGGGGCCTCACGCTGAGCCTGAAGAGGCCGCTCGGCACGAAGACGGGTTCACCCGAGAAGATCATGAACCGCACCTTCTACGTCGCCGGGGGCGCCGCCTACTTCGCCATCTGCTTCCTCACGTGGCGCCCCATACCCGTGGAGCTGTCCGACTGGACGCGCCTCGCCGCCCTCACCGCGGGCGCCCTCCTCCTCTACCCCGGACTCGCCCTGGTGGCGTGGGGCCGGCACACGCTGGGCGACATGTACAACGTGTCCAGCGGCTTCGGAGCACAACTCTACAAAGACCAGAGACTGGTGACTACCGGCCCATTCTCCATCGTGCGCCACCCAATGTACCTCGGCATCCTCCTCACCGCCCTGGGCGGCATCCTCCTCTACCACACCTGGACCTTCGTCTTCCTACTTGCTAACTTCCCGGGCCTAGCCCGACGCGCCACCAACGAGGAGCAAGCCCTGGAGCTGGAGTTCGGAGAACAGTGGACCGAGTACCGAAGACGCGTCCCCGCCTGGCTTCCCCGCCTCAGGCGGCATCCGGGATAAAAGGAACCTGGAGGCGGCGGCCCCGGGGCGCAGAGAACGAGCCCCGACGCAGCCCGAGAACCACACCCACAGAAGTAAAGGGAACTTACACTACCCCTAAAACCGCAGAGCAGCAGCCCACCTGCAACAAGCTACCCAGCCACCCACTCACCGCACTCCCTCACAAGCACCACAGACTCCACGAACCCAAGCCTCACACAGTAACGGAACTCCCCCAAGCCCAACCCCATCCGCTCCAACACGTTCACGATCTCCCTGTTCTCCTGAGACATACCCCACCTAACCTCACGCGTGATCACAACACCGTGGACGCAGCCCCCGCAGCTGACCCCCAACACAGATCAAAAAACCCATAGACCCGGCAACGTAAATGGATTAGGGCAAACAATAAAACCCCGCCCACCACACATAGCGGGAGACACCCAAATGACCCTCAAAGGCATAGTATTCGACCTGGACAGCACCCTCATCGACAGCAACGTCGACTTCGTCAAGATGAAACAGAAGATAATCCAGTACCTGGAGCAGAACGGCCACCCCCAGGGCACCCTGAGCCCCACCACCATGACCACTGTACAGATCACGGAGGAAGCCGAGAAAAACTGGGCAAAACATAACAAGACAGAGAAACAGAAGCAGCGCATGAGAGACAGGATCACACAGTACATGGACCAGGGCGAACTCGAAGCCATAGACACCCTCACAGAGATACCCGGAGCCAAACAGGCCGTGGAGAAACTCAAAGCAAAAGGCTACAAGCTCGCCGTACTCACCCGAAGCCACCACCTGTACGCCGAGAAGGCCCTCCAGAAGACCGGGATGACACCCTACTTCGACCTCGTCCTGGGCCGAGGAGAGACGCCCCAGCCCAAACCATACAGGGAGGCCCTTGAACACACAGTAAAGCTCATGGGCCTCAGCATCGACGAGGTCACAATGATCGGCGACCACCAGATAGACTGCGACTCAGCCACCAGCTGCGACTGCAGCTTCATAGGCGTATCGACGGGCCACCGCGGCCTCAAAAGCTGGGCGAACGGGACCCCCCCGCAGGTGCTCCTCGGCAGCGTAGCCGAGCTGCCCGAGTACATTGAGAGCAACTGCCCCTAAAAAGAAAGACTTTTTATCCCAACCCGGACCCCTATACATCAATTTCAGACATATCCGAACAACGGAGGAACCGTATTTGAACAAAATAAAAGACGAGTACAAGAAGAAACTGGACCAAGCCATGAGCATACTCAACATGATCGCGGACGACAACACCACCCCACGCAACATCAGACGCACAGCCAAGCAGGCCGCCGACATGCTCCTGGATGAGAGCATCAGCGTCGCAGCCAGAGCCGCTAACGCCATAGCCATACTGGAGGACATCAGCCAGGACCCCAACATGCCCATGTACAGCAGAACACGCATCTGGAACGCCATAAGCGTCCTGGAAGGCATCCGAGACTAAAAATACGTTTAACCGGCGCCCACTATTTCTAATACCACGGTGAGCCCAGTGGAGAGAAGGCTCGACTTTGAGGAACCAAAACTAGAGGGGTAAGGGATAACAGAGTCAGGGAAAGGCCAGTTCATAGTGGTTCCTGATACAGGCCAGTGCATACTAAACATCTCTAAACCCTTTTATTACCTCGAAGACGCATAATATACCGGTGCCTTTCTGCAGTCCGAGACTTTATCAGCCCCCTGGCTGCTGAGGGTCTCCTGGGAGGAGCTTACGACCCTAATCATATGCCTAAGCCTAGACCTGATCGAACTCGTCGCCCCCATGCTTCTAACTCCCATAGTAGGAGACCTATTCGACTTCATCGGCCTCCTCTTCGCCGCGGTCTACTTCAAGTGGTTCGCGGCCATAAGCCTCCTCGAGCTTCTCCCGGGCCTCGACGCCGTGCCGCTCTTCACACTGACCTGGGTCACCTGGTTCATGTACAGGAGACAGAGAATGCAAAAGACTTTGGAGAAGGAGCTTGAGAAGTGGCTGTGAGATGAACCAACTATCCATAACCATTAGATAAACAGAGCCACTGTCTCACCCGTGAGCCTCCTGAATCACGTATACCCCGAGATATGGCTCTCCATCATAGCGGTCGTCGTCTTCTTCCCCATGATGTTCATGCTGGTTCAGCAAAAGAGCTTCGACCTGTGGAGGTTCAGCCTGCTCTTCACGTTGATAATATTCGTCATCTACTTCTACGCTTTCGTAGACATGAAGAGGAACCTGAAGTAGGCGACCCAGAATAGCTTTTATCTGTGAAAAACTTAAGCACAGCGGAGCCCCGACTTGAGAATCCTGTTTAACACAATAAGAACAGATAACCTTGTGACTCTAAACATCCTCCATTATCTAGAGCAGGAGGTGGCTAAACAGGCTGACTGCGTGTGGTGCGGGCGAGGCTGGGAGAGTCACATGCCAGGTGAACCCATCAACGACACTGTGAGGAGGCTGTACGGCGGCGACCCACCCGACTTCATAGTGGACAACAATGCCGACCTCACCGAGTACCACAGGCTGGCTGAATCCAGGACAGAGGACACACCTAAAATGGTGATGACAGTCAACGACATGCACCTGGACCCCGAGGAGTGGGTGAGAGTCGCCAACGATGGATTCGACGGCGCCCTCATGAGGTACCTCTACTGCCCGTACGTCAAAAGGAAGCTCCTCGCGAGGTTTGACTACATAGCGAAGTTCAGCGACACATACTACGTGGACAACCTGAGGATACCCTACCTGCACTTCCCTTGGTTCACAGACGAGAGGATATACAGTCCGAGCGAGGAGAAGGACTACGACATCATCTTCCTCGGGTCCTACAGGAAGAGGATATACCCGCTGAGGTACGACGTGTACATGAACCTTCCCAAGTATTGCAGGGAACACAACTACAGGTACCTTGTGAGCGGCAGACCGCCTGGTAAGACCCCCGACAGAAACATCTCTGACCTAGCCAAGCAGAACTACATCGTCGGTGACAGCTACGCCCGGACCGTAGCCCGATCCAAGGTATTCATCTTCGGGAGCAGCATATTCAATTACCCGGTCTCAAAATATTTCGAGGTCATGGGTAGCGGAACCTTGGTCATGGCTGATAAGCCGCAGACCGGGAAGGAGCTCCACTTCGAGCCCGACGTGAACTACGTGGAGATCAACAGGGGCGACTGGAGAGAGAAGCTGAGATACTATCTAGAGGACGATGAGGAGAGGGAGAGGATAGCCCGAAACGGCTACGAGACCGTGAAGAAGTATCACAGCTCCAAGGTCAGGGCCCGTCAACTGGTGGACTTCCTGAAGACCTTGGACGGTTAGGCTCCTGCGTCAAAGACCTTGGACTAGGTTAGCCTTCCCTCATGGTACCTCTCCAATGTCTCCCAAACCGCGTATTTATTGACGAACTCGTAGAACTCGGGTGAGAACGGCTTCTTCAGGCCGCCGAGGGCCGTCAACGCGTGGGCAAGGAACATGGAGAGACCCCCGATGACCCGGGGGCTGTGCGCGGCGTACACGCCGGCTACCAGGAAAGTGTGCCAGACGGGGAACCCCATGTAATATCTGGAGCGGCCAGAGAGTATCCAGCGCCTCAGGCTCTCCCTCCTCCACGTCCTTAACTGGGTGTACCTGATCTTCGGGAACGACTCGACCACCCAACCGTGCCTCTTAGCCTGAAGCAGGGCCACAGTGTCGAAGGCGTTACATGGCACAAAGTGCCTCACGTCGTCCCAGCATCCTCTTCGGTACACCTTAGCCCCGTCTGAGGCTCTCCCCCTCCAAACCTTCTCATCCTGAGGCGTGCCGCTGGTCACTCCCAGCCCGGGGTTTTCCCTGAACTTGCCCAATAGTTGGTTGAAGTACCCTGGGGGTATCACGCTGTCCGCGTCGACCTTGAGAAGATACTGCCAATCAGGCACGAGCTCCGTCGCCCTCTTCACCCCGGCGTTCAGCGCCCACGCCAGGTTCACACCCCTCGTGGGGTGGCGGGGGTTCTCAAGCCTCACAACGTGAACCTCATGATGGTCTTCAAGTATTTGTGGTGTGCTGTCCGTGGAGCCGTCATCGACGACCACGTAGGCGTCGGGCGGCGGGTTTTGGGAGAGGACCCCGTTGATGGCCTGCTCGATGTATTTCTCCTCGTTCCTGCCGCTCGTGAGCGCAATGTACCGCAGTCTGGTCCTCTCCAATGGTCGTACAATAAACGTTTTTAGGGTAGTTAAATGGTTTACCGGCATCCTCATGCCTAACTGAACATTTTATTAATCCACAGCATCAGTCATTGTACACTGAGTGATCGATGTGTGCGGGATATTCGGCTGCGTCATTAGAGAGGGTAGGGCCGTCAAGCTCATCACTGATGGTCTGAAGCGCCTGGAGTACCGTGGATACGATAGCATCGGCGTGGCTATCGTGGATGAGGGCCAGCTTCAGGTGAGGAAGGACGCGGGGAGATTGGAGGATGTAGTGAAAGAGCTTAGGATCAACGATATGAAGGGCAAGGTCGGTATGGGCCACACCCGGTGGGCGACCCACGGTGCCCCCAACATGGTGAACGCCCACCCCCACACGGACGGCTCAGGCCGGATAGCCCTCGCGCATAACGGCGTAATAGAGAACTACATGGAGCTCAAGGAGGAGCTCATCGAGAAGGGCCACAACTTCGTGTCGAGGACGGACACGGAGGTGATCCCCCACATGATCGAGGAGGAGATGAAATCCGATGTGGGGCTAAAGGTGGCG
>CAZAKG010000136.1:0-5676 GCA_964485755.1 uncultured Candidatus Bathyarchaeia archaeon
ACCGGTATGCTGCTGACAACGAACGATTTCAATCTGAACAGGGTGGCCGAGCTCAACTACATCCGGGAGGACTCTGGCTACATATGCATAGGCGCCACAGCAACTCACGCCCAGGTCGCCGCGAGCCCCATCGCGGCAAAGGCTCCGGCGTTAGTTGACGCCGTTTCATGGATAGGCAGCCCCCAGGTCAGGAACAGGGCCACCATCGCGGGCAACCTCTGCAACGCTTCCCCGGCGGCCGACTCCGCCCCACCGCTGCTGGTCCACGAGGCCGAGGTGACCATCAGGAGCCTCGAGGAGACCCGGATCATACCCTTGAATGAGCTGTTCGCGGGGCCCAAGCTCAACTGCCTAGAGCCGGACGAGCTGGTCACAGAGATAAGGTTCCGGGCGCCGCCCGAAGGCTCAGGCTCATCCTTCAAGCGTATAGGCCGCAGAAAGGCGTTCACGCTCTCCGTGGTGAGCGCAGCCACCTACGTGGAGATGAACGGGGGCAAGGTGAAGGTGGCCCGGCTAGCCTTCGGCTCCGTCGCGGAGACGCCCATCAGGACGCCTGAAGTGGAGAAGATGCTTCAGGGAAAGGCCATAACCGCCAAGCTCTTGGATAGGGCAGCCGAGTCCGTAAAAGCCGCGGTGGCCCCCATCACCGACATAAGGGGCACAGCCGAGTACCGCAGAGACATGTGTGGCGTCCTCATGAGGAGGACCCTGGCCGAGGCCGCGGAGCGTGCGAGGTGAAAGACATGAGGATCAACTTTGAGTTAAACGGGACGCCCAGTTCCGTTGACGTCGAGCCCTACACGAGCCTGGTGGACACGCTCAGGGACCACTTGGACTACAAGAGCGTTAAGAAGGGCTGCGAGCAGGGAGAGTGCGGCGCATGCACGGTCCTCCTGGACGGCAACCCCGTGGCCAGCTGCCTGGTGCTGGCGCCCCAGGTGGAAGGCCGCCACGTGACGACCCTGGAGGGCTTGGACAAGAACCCGCTGATGATCGACCTCCGGGAGGCATTCGTCGAGAACGGGGCCGTCCAGTGCGGTTTCTGCACCCCCGGGATGCTGATAAGCGCCTACGCGCTCCTCAGGGACAACCCCCACCCCACGGAGCACGAGGTGAAGCGCGGCATAGAGGGCAACATATGCAGGTGCACGGGCTTCACCAAGATACTTGAGGCAATACTGGACGCAGCGGAGCGTATCGCCCCTGAGTGACCCAGAGATATTCGCGAGGCTCAAGGAAGAGCTGGACGCCGGTAGGCCCTGCGTCCTCTGCACACTCACCTACAAGGAGGGCCACGGCCCCAGGGACCCGGGCAGCAAGATGCTTGTCACCTCGGGGGGCGAGACCCTGGGGACCATAGGCGGGGGAGGCATGGAGAGGCTGCTGGTGGAGGAGTCCCTCGCGGCCCTGAAGGAAGGCGAGCCCAGGAGCCTCCACTTCGCCATGGGTGTGCCCGCCAGGGAGGGCATGATCCCTGTGAACAGCAAGTGCGGAGGAGAGGTGAAGATATTCTTGGACGTTGTTAAGCCGGAGCCCGCTCTCATAGTCATGGGCTCGGGCCTGATCGCTCAGGCGTCAGCCAGGATGGCGGCAGAGTGCGGGTTCAAGGTGACCGTGGTGGACGACGCGGAGACCACCGTCGAAGCAAACTTCCCGGGCATGAATCTGGTTAACGGACCCTACCCTGACAGCCTGAAGGGCGTCAAGATCAGGCCTAGCGACTACGTTGTGATGCTCCACGGCGAGACGGAGTTCGAGCTGGCCGGCCTGAGGCACGCGGTCAAGGCTAAGCCGGCCTTCATAGGGCTCCTGGGCAGCGTCAACAAGGCCCGGGAGCACAAGAGACAGCTCAAAGATGAGGGCCTGGACGCGTCCACGGTGGACGCTATCAAGGGGCCCATCGGCCTGAAGATAGGGGCCGAGACCCCTTGGGAGATCGGCGTCAGCATCGTGGCCGAGCTCATCAAGGCGAGGTCGGGGGCCTAGCCCCGGCCCATCAGGGACCACAGCTTCCTGGCGGCCTCGTACTCCTCGGGTGTGTCCAGGTCTATCACGGTCCAGGCGTCGCCCTCCACGTACTTGTGGCCGTCCTCGTGCCTGGCGACCACGTCCCTGAGGCTCTCATCAGGCCCCAGGGACAGTATCTCCCGGAAGAGGCTCCGCCTGAAGAGGACTGGGTGGCCCCTCGCCTCACCGTACCTGGGGCTCACGATCTGGGCGTCCCCGTCCTCCGCCATCACCTGAACCATGGCCGACAGGGTCCTTGGGCTGAGGCCAACCTGGTCGCACAGGACCAGGAACGCGGCGTCGGCGTCCACCGCCCTCAGGCCGGCCTGGAAGCTGGTGGTCATCCCCTCCTCGTACCGCGGGTTGTGAACAACCTTGACCTTGTATCTAGAGAGCACCGCCTCAAGCTCTTGGGGGTTGTGCCCGGTGACCACGACTGTGCTGACGCCCTTCAACGCATCCAGGGTGGTCTCAAGAACGGTCTTGTCGCTGAAGGGGAGGAGCAGCTTGTTTGAGCCCATGCGGCTGGACTTGCCCGCCGCCAGGACCACTGCGGCGGCCCTCATCTCATGGCCTCGGCCGCCCTCTGCACAGCCTTCACTATGTTCACGTAGCCCGTGCACCTGCAAAGGTTGCCGTTCAGGTACTCGCGTATCTCGGCCTCCGTGGGCGCAGGGTTCTCGTCGAGCAGAGCCTTCGTGGACATGATGAACCCGGGCGTGCAGTACCCGCACTGCACGGCGCCCTCGTCCAGGTAGGCCTGCTGTATCGGGTGCGGCTCGCTGCCCTTGGCCAACCCCTCGATGGTGTCCACCCTGCGGCCGTCTGCGTCGACGGCCAGGATCATGCACGCGAGGACCGCCTCGCCGTCCATGAGGACCGTGCATGCGCCGCACTCGCCTATGCCGCAGCCGTACTTGGTGCCTGTCAGGCTCATCTCGTCCCTGAGCAGGTTCAGCAGAAGGGTGTTGGGCTCAACGTCGAAGCCCCTCTTCGCCCCGTTGACCGTTAACTGTATCCTCATCTCTGTGCCTCCGCTATGCTCGTCAGCGCCTCCACGACGAACCCGTGGGCGACCCTCCGCTTGTAGGGTCCCCTGCTCCTGCCGCTCTCCCTGGGCTTGATGCTGCGTGAGGCGAGCCTGGCCGCCTCCTCGATGCACGCATGGTCGAGCCTCCTGCCCTTGACGTAGGCTTCGACGTCCTTCGTCCTCATGGGCGTCGGCGCCACGGTGCCCCATGCGAAGCGGCTGTCTTCGACCACGCCGTCCTTGAGCCTCAGGGTCACGGCGAGGCTTATGGTGGCGATGTCCATGGAGGCCCTAGCAACTCGGAGCCACCGCCCCACGGTGTTCTTGGCGGGCTTGGGGGCCGACATGCCTGTCAGTATCTCACCCCTCTCAAGCACGGTCGCGCCCGGCCCCTTGAAGAAGCCGTCCAAGGGGACGACCCTGTCGCCTCTGGGGCCCGCGATGTGGGCCACCGCGTCGTAGGCTAGGAGGGCCACGGCCGTGTCTGCGCTGGGCGACGCGTTGCACAGGTTGCCTCCCAGGGTGGCCAGGTTCCTTATCTGGACCGAGCCGATGGTCCTGGCCGCCTCCCTCAGGACTGGCAGCCTCTTCCCTACGAGCTCACTCTTCTCCAGGTCCCTGATCCTCGTCAGGGCTCCGATGCTGACGACCTCCCTGGCTTCCTTGATCTCTGCCAGGCCCGCGATCCTCTTCAGGTTGACGACGTGCTTGGGGCGGTGGCTCCCGTCCTTCATCCTGACGATGAGGTCGGTGCCCCCCGCCAGGGCGCTGGCGTCGCCGCCGTACTCGCTGAGCAGCCTCACGGCCTCCTCGACGCTGGTGGGGGCGTGGTACTCGAACCCCATGAGTATGTGGGTGTTGTGGGTGTTGATGTTCACGTCAGCTCGCCTCCTTCTTCGCCAGGGCCTCCAGGATCGTCTCCTTGGTCAGGGGCAGCTCGTAGAACCTTATGCCTATGGCGTTCTGTATGGCGTTGGCCACGGTGCCCGCGACGGGGTTGAGTGCGCCCTCGCCTATCCCCTTGGCCCCGAAGGGGCCTGTGGGCTCGTAGGTGTCTGTGAAGAACACCTCGAAATCGTCCAGGGAGGGCATGTCCATGGCGTAAGGTATCTTGTAGTCGGTGATCATGCCCCTGTTGGCGAGTTCACCCGTCGCCGTGTCCATGGGGAGGTCCTCCATGGTCGCCATGCTCCACCCCATGGCCAGGCCACCATGAACCTGTCCGGCGGCCAGCTTGGGGTTGATGACTGTGCCCATGTCGGCGCCTGCCACGACCCTCAGGGGCCTGACCTTGCCCGTCAAGGTGTCCACCTCCACCTCTATGAAGTAGCCCGTGAAGTGGGGCGGGCAGGCCGGCTGCCTGTAGCTGTCCACCGCCGAGACGGTGCCCCAGTTCTTGTGGCGGGCGTTGTACGCGAGCTCCTTGAACGTGACCTCCCTGCCCTGAACGCCCTCAGCGTATATGACTCCCTGGCCCCTGGCCTCGTCGCAGCGGAACTTGAGGGCGCTCGCCTCCGCGTCCAGCATACGGGCCGCGAAGGCTCTAAGCTTCTCCTTCACCTGCCGGGTGACCTTCAGGGCTGCCCCGCCTCCGCTGTAGATGCCCCTGGATGCGTGGGTGCAGACGTCGTAGACCGTCGTGCTGGTGTCGGCGTCGATTATGTTGACGTTCTCCAGCGGTACGCAGAGCTCCTCGGCGATGATCTTGGCGTGGGCCTCCAGGGTGCCTCCTCCGTGGTCCATGAGGGCAGTCACGTAGTCGAGGGTCCCGTCCTCGTTGAGCTTGAGGAACGCGCCGCTGAAGTCCACGACTGTACCGGGCACGGGGGCGCCGGCGCTGCTCGTGTGGTAGCCGCGGCCCATCCCTATACCCCTCCTGTACCTGCCCGTCTGGGTCCCAGCGTCGGGCCTGCTGTACCAGCCGATCTTCTCGGCGCCCCTCCTGAGTATCTCCTCTACGCCGCAGCTCTGTATGATGGACTTGACCGTGGGGCCCTGGCCCCAGAACAGGTCGCCCTTGCCCACGTAGTTCTTCAGCCTGAAGTCGAGGGGATCCACGCCCAGCTTATCGGCGAGCTCATCCATCATTGTCTCCACCATCCAGCTCACCTGGGGGTTCCCGTATCCTCTGAATGCGCAGCTGGGGGTCTTGTTTGTGTAGACGGCCTTGCCGCTGTAGCTCTTGGCCTTGAGCTTGTAGAGGCTGACCCACCAGCCCGCCATGCAGCCCAGGAGCGGGTACGCCTGTATCTGGTGGCTCCCCAGGTCCAGCCAGGCTTCCAGGTGGCCGCCCACGAGGCGGCCGTCCCTCATAGCCCCCAGCTTCAGCTTGAAGACCATGCTGTAGCTGCAGTGGTCGTGGGCGTCCTCCTCGCGGGTGAAGTGTATCTTCACGGGCCGCCTGGTCTTGAGGGCCATGGCCACGGCTATGGGCGTCACGGTGTTGACCTGTATGCTGCTCCCGAAGCTCCCCCCCAGCGGCGTCTTCATGACCCTGATCTTGCCCATGGGCAGGCCGAAGATCTCGTGGAGGAGCAGCCTGCTGTTGTGGATGCTCTGAGTGGTGCTCCACACCGTGACTCCTCCGTTGATGTCCGGCTTAACCAGGACGGCCTTGGTCTCCAACTGGTCATGGTACC
>CAZAKG010000137.1:0-5445 GCA_964485755.1 uncultured Candidatus Bathyarchaeia archaeon
GCAGCTCCTCGGCCATCACGAGGCCGTCGGGGAGCTCCACGCCGCTGATGACCCTGGCCCCCTTGCTGTAAGCCCTCCACGCGGAGCCGTACAGGTAGGCGCGGCACACCCACTCGACGTCCACGCGCACAGCCTTCCTGACCTTCATGGCCCTGGGCCCCAGCGTCTCCTCGTAGTGGTTGGGGATCACGTCCCTGGTCTCCCTGAACCAGAACTCGCTGAGGGCGTTGAGGCTCGCACCCTTGTGCGGGATCAGCGTCGGCAACACGACGTCGTAGGCCGATACCCTGTCGCTGGTGACTATGACCATGTGCTCCCCCAGGTCGTAGACGTCCCTGACCTTGCCTCGCCTCGGCGCGGGCTCGCCGCTGAACATGTCGCTGTACCTGAGGACCTCGACCTTCCCCTCCCCCAGGGGGTCGTCAACAACATAGGCTTCCTTCATGGCGGGTCACACATAACCGGATACACGCATAATGCATAACTTGCCGTATTTAGAGTTTGTTTTAACAGCGTCGTGCAATATTGCACTGTGGGTGTAAAACCCGGCACCCCATTTATATTCCACCCAAACTACATGAAACACGGGTTGATGCATATAAACACAACATACAGCCAGAGAGCCGTGGTGAAGGGGATGACCGTGGAGGAGCTCCACAAGACCGTGGAGACGTGGCTCCGCTACAGCTCCTGCACCATAAAGGAGTCCAATCCCCCCAGGAGCATCAAAGCGTATTTCTCCGCCAACCCTACCATGTTCCAGCTCGGCGTCAGGGACACCAACCCAAAGAACATCGAGGTCAGCATAGGCAGCTTCGGGAACAGCGCCACCATGAACATAACCTTCACGCAGGAGCTGCCGAAGATGGGCGAGGCCGGGTTCCTCTACTGGGGTAGCCGCCTGGAGAAGCTCTACGGGAAGCTGGGCGTGCTCCTGGACTCCTACACCCTGACTCAGCTATACCCGGAGGAGTGGGTCCACAGAGTGATCAGCAAAACCCTCAGACTGTACGCGGCCTTCGCGCTGGCGTCCCTGGCCATCATCTTCCTCGGCCTGGACCTGAACCCAGACCTGGTGGCCACCTACGCCTTCGTGGTGGTCCTGCCGGGCACAGTTATGGCCGGCCTGGACATCAATGACCACCGGCAGCTGCTGAAAAAGATCGGGAATAAATGAAAAATTGGAGCTACTGCTTCTTACCCTGCTTCAGGCACTTGGAGCACGTCTTCTTCTCCATGTCGCCGCAGTACTCGCAGAAGTTCTTGCCGCAGACCTTACACTTCACAAGTATCTCCTCGGGTTCACCGCATATGTGGCAGCTCACGGCGTGTTCACTCCCAACAAGAAGCGCCCAACCAGAATACAAGTTTTACTGAGCCACCGAAGACGGGTAGAGCATTGGACACAGTTTTATTTCAGCCCACCCTAAACATTAACCGATGATCCTACAGGCGAGCCACCCGCCCTACGAGAGCACAGCCAACATCGCGATGAAAGCAGAACACGTCTACGAGGAGGTGAAGTACTGGCTGCAGCTGTGCGGCTGCACCGTGGAGGAGGAGTCCCCGCCGACACGAATCAAGGCCAGGTACAACGAGCGCAACCAGATCACGTGGGGCCTGATGGACGACCACCCGAAGACACTGGAGGTTCAAATCCGCGACAGCGGCGCGCGCTCCCGGCTGCACATCAGCGTAGCCCAGAAGTACCCACAGCTCAAGGACGCCGGCTACGTCTACTGGGGCACAATGATCGAGAGACTGTACAGGACCCTGCAAGTGAACGTGGACCAGGCGGTGCTCGCGGAACTCTACCCGGAGAGCCTCATGAGGAAGACGGCGACGGGAAGACTCACGAAGTGGGTGCTCATCCTGGCCGCCGTCACCGTCGCCCTGTACATGGTGCCGAGCCTTGAATCTCTTGAGCATATACTCTCCATCTTCGTGGTCGTGCTCTTCATAGCCCTCATGGACTCGTGGGACTACCTGAAGCTCCTCAACAGGAAAGCGTCGGCGAGCAGAATGGTCCGCTGAGAGCCGCCCACAAACGTAACCCCTTTTAGTTACCTAAGCCGAGAAGATGGGGGATATTTTTAGGGTCGTAATAGTAGGCGCGGGACCCGCGGGCCTCTTCGCTGCCCACTCCCTATCCCAAACACATCAGGTAACCATCCTGGAGAAGCAGGGCTTCGTCGGCGGAAGCGGCCTCCACAGCGACGGAAAACTCAACTTCCACCCCATGATCGGCGGAGACCTCACAGAGTTCATGGCCGAGGAAGACGCCTGGGCACTGGTCAGCGGCATCAGGGACCTGTTCAGAGCCCTGGGCGTCGAGATGGCCCACACGGACGAGGAGGGCCTGGAGAAGCTGGAGGCCGAGGCCAGCAGGGCAGGCATCAAGTTCGTGAAGATAGAGCAGAACCACATAGGCTCAGACTACCTGCCCGGCGTCATAGAGAAGATGAGGAGCCGGCTTGAGGAGAGGGGAGTCGAGGTCAGGCTCAACACGCCCGCCGACATGGTTCGCGTGGAGGCGGGGAAGGCCACAGCCGTGGTCGGCGACGAGGAGTCCTTCGCCGCGGACGCGGTGCTCCTGGCTCCGGGCCGCATAGGCTCCGGGTGGCTCATAGATCAGATGAGGGGGCTGGGGGTATCCATGAGGTACAACCCCATAGACGTGGGCGTCCGCGTCGAGGTGCCCAACGAGGTCATGGACAGGGTCATCCACGGGTACGGGTGCTGGGACCCCAAGTTCCAAATGTACACGCCCAGCTACGACGACTTCGTCCGCACCTTCTGCGTCTGCCCCCACGGCTTCGTCGTCAGGGAGCCCTACGGGGACGGCCTGTTCGGCGCAAACGGCCACAGCATGAGGGACACGGGGAGCCCCAACACCAACTTCGCGTTGATCACCCGGGTCAGCCTCACCCAGCCCCTGGAGAACACCACCGAGTACGGGCAGCGCATAGCCCAGCTGGCCAACACCCTGGGAGGCCACAGGCCGCTGCTGCAGCGCCTCGGCGACCTGCGCAGACACAGGAGGAGCACATGGGACCGGCTGAGCCGCAGCCACGTGGAGCCCACCCTCCGGGACGTGACCCCCGGCGACATAGCCATGGCCTACCCCCGCCGCATAGCCATGGACATTACCGAGGGTCTGGAGATGCTTGACAGGGTTGTTCCCGGAGTCGCCAGCGACGGGACGCTCCTCTACGCGCCCGAGATCAAGTTCTACGCTATGAGGATCGCCACGGACGCCAGCCTCAGGACGAAGGTGCCCAACCTCTACGTGGCAGGGGACGGCGCAGGCGTCAGCCGCGGCATTGTGGGGGCCGCTGCCACGGGCCTAGTCGCCGCGGCGGGGATACAGAGCCAGCCCAAATAGAATCGTTTACTAAGGCCAGTCCTCATAGCCGTGGCCTCACACGATCAGCGTGCTCCACCGTTGAACTGGTGTAGCCCATGACTTCAGGGATAATCTTAAACCACGTTCAGCCCATATCTGTTTGGCTTTGGTGTCCAGCGTCCTCAAGAAGCAGTTCGAGAAAATAGTCCTGTCAATCGTTAAGCCGCTGGCCAGTGTAGGTGTCACCCCCAACCACGTCACGGCGCTGGGGGTCCTCGTGGCTTGCCTCACCTCCTGGCTCTACTGGACCTGGGGAGGCGACAGGCTCAGGCTCGTGGCGGCGGCCGTCACCATCCTCCTATCTGGGCTGCTGGACGCCGTGGACGGCGTCCTCGCCCGCTCCAACGGCAGCGCCTCCAAGTTCGGGGGCTTCCTCGACTCGGTGTCCGACAGGTACAGCGACGCCCTGGCCTTCTCGGGGCTCATCATGGGCGGCCTGTGCGATACGTGGGTGGGCCTAGCGGCCGTCGTCGGCTCCCTCATGGTGAGCTACTGCAGGAGCAGGGCAGAGGCTGAGGGAGTCAAGATGGCTGGGGTGGGCCTCGCCGAGAGGGCCGAGCGGATGCTGCTGCTGGCCGCCTTGAGCCTGGCCTCATACTGGTGGCTCCCAGCCCTGAACTACGGGGTGTTGGCTCTCGCTGCCTTAGCACACGTTACGGTGCTGCAGAGAGGGCTGTACTTCAAAAAAGTTGTTGAGGGTCCCTAGTCTGAGGGGCCTCTCGGTCTCCTGCGCCGCGGGACGATGCGTCTGTCCTCCTTGGCGCGGATGCTCACTACTCCGCGGTGGATGGCGCAGCTGATGCAAAGGTATTTGGTCGTCTTGGTGCGGTTTATGGTTGCACCCTGATCCTTGAGCTCCTTCAGTATCTTGGAGTCCACCAGGCTGGTGTACTTGGTGGTCCTCTTAGCCTTGTCTCGTGGTACTTGGGCGCCGCAGTAGCTGCACTGGACCGTGCCGGACCGCCCTTTCCCTCCTTTGCTGCGTCCTCCGCTACTTCTCTTCTTTGGCATCTCCCAAGCCTCACCACGTATCCTCGGAGGATCGTTATAAATGCTGCGAGGGGCGAGGCTGAGCGCCTAGGAGCCCCGTGCAGCCAGTTTTATCAGGGCTCCCTTCACTGCTTCCTCGTATATGGCTCCGGCGACGACGCTGTACCCCTCCCGGCTCAGGTGGACTCCGTCGTCGGAGTACCTCGGATCAAGCCTGAGATCGTAGCCCGCCGTGGCGGCGTACAGGTCCACGTAAGGGAAGCCCTTCTCCTCGCAGTGCTCACGGATCAGGGCGTTGAGCTCCCTGATCCTCTCGTTGAGGTGGGGTGAACCCTCCACAGGCGTAACGGCGCAGTGGATGGGGGCCGCACCCACCTGGACCGTCCTCTCTGCCAGCTCCACGATGTTGCCGGCTGTCTGCTGTGGGTCCCTGCCCGCGTAGAGGTCGTTGATCCCCGCCCACAGTATGACGTAGTCGGGCTCCTCGGGGGCCACGCTCCTGCCGAACCTTTCAAGCATCCCGTCCGTGCTGTCGCCGTCCACGCACTTGTTCACGACGACGACCCTGAAGCCGCAGGACTGGCTCAGCTTGCGCCTGATGAGAGCCTCAAGCGTCGCCGTGTACGGGTAGTACGTGGGCCCCGAGTAGCCCGCGGGCGAGGTGAAGCCGGCGGTCAAGCTGTCCCCGAGGGCGACGAATGTGACCCAGCCGTCGAGAGCCATCAAGCATACGGTGGAGGTGGATGTTAAATAGGTTGGCCCAGAGTCTCCTTCAGGTGCATCCTTGTCTCAACATTTACCTTTGGGTGAGCTGGCGGCCGACCTCATCATCGTGAACGGGCGGGTCGTCACCGTGGACCACGCGGACACGGTGGCCGAGGCGGTCGCCGTGAGGGACGGAAAGGTTGTGAAGGTGGGGCCATCGGGGGAGATCAAGAGGCTCGCGGGGAACAAGACCAGGCTCATAGACCTGGGCGGGAAGCCCCTGTACCCGGGCTTCATAGATACCCACGAGCACTGCATAAGGAGGGGCCTCCAGCTAGACTGGG
>CAZAKG010000138.1:0-5256 GCA_964485755.1 uncultured Candidatus Bathyarchaeia archaeon
ACCCTTGGACAGGGGCACCAGATAGGGCTCCACCCTGGGGTGCCCCACAAGCCTGAACTCCTTGTAGTCGAAACCCGGCTCCAGGTAGCTGAAAGCCCTGTAGCCGTCGTAGCTCTTCTTACCGCCCATGAACCATCAGTTCATCCGTGTACCCCAGACGCTTAAAGCATGGCGCCGCGTGCAGGAAAACGTCATGGTTTATACAAGGCAATGCCTGGATTAGTACTCAAGAGGTTATCGTGTTGAACTCAACCAAGGTTGACGGAAAGAACAAGAAGAACAAGGTCTTCCTGTACACCCTAAGCACCTGCGGCTGGTGCAAGATGACCAAACAGTACCTGAAGGACAACGGCGTCGCCTACGAGTACCTGGACGTCGACAATTGCAGCAGCGAGGAGAAGAGGGAGGTCGTGGAGGACCTCAAGAGGAGGAACGCCCCCGTGGCGTTCCCCGTCATAATCATCAACGACAAGACACTCATATCCGGGTTCAAGAAGGACGCCATAGCCGAGGCACTCGTCCTATGACCACCATCGAGGAGGTGAAGCGCAGGGCGGAGGCGGACGCCAGGGGCAGAGGCATCCACCTGACGCCCGATAAGAACCTCCTGAAGACCCTTCTGGATGGTCTCAAGGAGAACGAGGACCGCTACGGCTACCCCTCATGCCCCTGCAGGATCGCCAGCGGCGTCTTCGACCTCGACAGGGACATCGTCTGCCCCTGCGACTACAGGGACCCGGACGTCGCGGACTACGGCACATGCTACTGCAGCCTCTTCGTGGACAAGGACGTGTTTGAAGGCAGGAAGGAGGCCAAACCCATCCCGGAGAGGAGGCCCCAGGAGAAGCAGATGAGGAGCCTCGGCCTAGAGGAGGAGGCCCCAAAGGAGGCTACGGCAGCGGCGGAAGCCGGGAAGACGGATAGAAGACTGCTCTACTGCAAGCAGTGCGGCTACGTGGTGTTCAGGGACGAGCCCCCGTACGTTTGCCCCATCTGCCGGGCCAAACGTGAGATGTTCGAGGAGATCGTCCCAACCCAGGGCTACCTCACCCGCAAGGTGAGTTAGCACGACGCCGGCATTTCTATTTATATAGTTTAAATACACGGACCACTTTAGTATTAGCGAATATCATGAAGTTTGTCCAGCTCAAATCCATCAGAGACATAGTGATGCTCGTCGCCTCCAGCCCAGCCTCGAACGTCGTGCAGCACATGGAGAGCAAGGGGGGTCACATGTACTTCGTCATCGGTGGGACCCTGAGCGAGGTCTTCCTATATTTCGTGAAAACCAAGGAGCATCTGGCTGGCAGCTTCATAACGTACAACGGCTACACGGGGGAGATAGGGTACAGTGACAGGGTGTTGAGTGAGCCCAACGTGAGCACGTTCCCCGTGATAGAGATACACAGCCAGAACCTGCTGCCTGATGAGGTGCTGGAGAAGATAAACCGACTTTAGCGGCAGCACAGCGGAGTGTGAATGATCATGAGTCGCAAAAAACCTGACGAGTTCGACGAGTTAGATGAGGAGTTAGAGGAAGAAGACCTAGACGAGGAAGAGAAAGAAGAGGAAGAGGTCAAGGAGAAGAAGGACACCGGGCCAAAGGAGCCCAAGGACCTGGCCATCAGCATAGAGAACGTGGTAGCCTCCGCGAGCCTCGACCAGAAGATCGACCTCCTGGCCATCATGAAGGTGTTCAGGAACGTGGAGTACAGGCCCAAACAGTTCCCGGGCCTGGTCTTCAGGCTTAAGCGGCCCAAGACGGCCACCCTCATATTCGGCTCAGGCAAGATGGTGTGCACGGGCGCCAAGAGCGAGAAGATGGCCCGGAGCGCCGTCAAGAAGGTGGTGAGGGAGCTCAAGAACAACGGTATCATCATCCTCGGCAAACCCAAGATCGTCATCCAGAACATCGTCGCCTCAGCCAACCTCCACGGAAAGATCGACCTGGAGACGGCCGCCGACATCATGGAGAACGTGATGTACGAGCCCGAGCAGTTCCCCGGCCTCATATACAGGATGGGGGAGCCCAAGGTGGTCATGCTGCTCTTCGCGTCGGGCAAGCTGGTGTGCACCGGGGCCAAGCACGAGGACATGGTCAGGGAGGCCGTGGAGAAGCTCCACGATATACTCGAGGACTATGACCTCATCTACTACGAGTAGCCGGTGCTGACTTGCCTCAGAAGAATAGCAGCCTCGAGCAGAAGGCCCTAAAGCTGGTCTACGACGCGGGGGATAAGGGCATCCTACAGAGCGAGCTCTGGAAGGAGCTGGGCGTCAGCAGCCGGGAGGGCTCCAGGATGGCCAAGAAGTTCGAGGAGAAGGACAAGGTCATCAGGGACAAGGTTCTCAACGAGGGCAGGTGGACATACAAGCTCTTCAGCAAGAAGGAGCCGGTGACCCTGGACTCTGTGAAGGGGTGCCCGTGCCTCATATGCGACGAGGTGGACAAGTGCTTCCGCGGGGGAACCCGCGACCCCGTCTTCTGCATGTCCTTGACCGCCTGGGTAGACCCACGGATGACGAAAGCGAACAACCAGTGAGCACCAGAACATGGATGACGGCACAAAGGAGCTGCTGAAGTACGGGGCCACGTTCCTCGCCCTCGTAGCGCTCTTCTACGGCGGCACATTCGTCCTCAGGCAGGCTCTGGGCACGGACAACCCCATGATGGTGGTCATCAGCCAGAGCATGCAGCCCACGCTGGGCGTAGGCGACTTCATCTTCATCGAGGCAATAGAGGACTTCGACGACGTGGTGGCGGCCCCGAGGCCCAGAGGGGACATACTGGTGTTCATGAGGCCCGGGTTCGACGACGAGTACATAGTGCACCGGGCCGTGAGCTCGGTCGAGACCGAGGACGGCTGGGTCTACACGACGAAGGGGGACAACAATATGTTCCCGGACGGGGTCCCCGTGGGCCAGGGTCGCGTCGTGGGCAGGGTCATCAACAGGCTGCCCATCGTCGGCTACTTCAGCCTATTCATAAAGACCATGAAGGGCTTCCTGCTTGTGGGCGCCTTCATGGTCACCGCCTTCTTCTACGAGTACGTCCTCCCCAAGAGGGACGGGAAACCCGAGGGACGGATGAACGTCCTCGCCGTCGCGCCCTACACGGTCGCCGTGGCGCTGCTGGTGATCATCTACTTCAGGCCCGTCAACGTCCTCACGATGGAGTACGCAGCTTTAGCGGCGTGGTACCTCGGCTGCTTCGTCCTGCCTCTGGCGTCCGTGGACGACGACATGGGCCTCATGATCTGGCTCTACCACCTGGTGCTGGTCATGGTCCCCATCGCGTGCGACATGGTGTACTGGACCAGCGGCATCACGCCCAGCACATGGTGGAGCTTCCACGGCAGCATAGTCCCAGTCTCGTGGCTGCTCATAGAGGAGACACCCATCTTCAGCACAGCCTTCAACCTGATAGTGACCATACTGTTGCCCGGCTGCCTGATCTTCCTCTTCAATATGTACGCTAAGAGGGCCAACTGGGAGCCATTCAAATCCATAAGCCATAGACTAACTGGATAGAATTTTTTTTAAAGAAGGGGAAAATGAGAAAAGGTGGAGCTTAGTCCTACTCGAGTATCATAATGGTACTGTAGACTGCTGTTACCTGACGCTCGATGGTTAGGACTGCACCGGCCGATGGGCGGATCTCGATCCTGAACTCCTCGTATGGGTGCGCGTACACGTCCTCCTGGGCAGCCTGCGCGGGGTCAACCGCCGTGTTGCTCAGGGCCGTGAAGTCGATGGTCACCTTGAACTTCTCGCCGGTCTCCAGCAGATCGTCCCCGTCGCTGTTGACGCCTTTCACCGTCATGATAGTGGCGTTGGTGACTGCTGTCGAGTAGAGCGTGCCGTGGCACCTCTGGTTAGTATAGGTGGCCAAGAGCCTGGTGTCGCTTAGGTCTATTGGCTCATGTCCCTGACTCAGCTTCACGTAGAACGTCAGCTTTATGAGGTCGATGCCTGACTGGGCCCCGGACACGTTCTGGAACTGGCCCACCATGCCGCTGTCAACCAGGAGGGCTGAACTCGCCTCGGCCATCCCTGAGCTTATCACTGACTGAGCCTTCTCGGCTGTCAGGAAGCCCATGTTCAGTACAACGAAGGCGAAGGCAGCAGCCGTTATGACGAATGCGACGAGTATGATCGCGGTCTCAAGGCCTGTCATCGCGCGTCTATTTCTCAGCAATTTCATGTTCACTTTTCTTTACCTCCTTCCCCCGACTAGGGGTGACTGGCGAGAAGGTGGCGAACCGGATATATAGCAAAATGTTTGAGTGATGATGGTACCTACAACGACGCCACTTTGAAGCCGATCATGGGTCGACGCAGTAAACTATAAACGGCTAAGGACATGTTTTACCCTGAAACACTTTGAAGAACGTTAGAGTAGTGTCGTACGGTGTCGGTGTCATCGGGCGCAAGCTAGCTGAGTACCTCCTCACAAAGGAGGGCGTCGAGATCGTGGGCGCCATCGACATCAACCCCGAGATCGTGGGCAAGGACCTCGGCGAGGTCCTGGGCAAGAAGAAGATCGGCGTCAAGATCAGAAGCGACGTTGACAAGGTGCTGGACGAGACGAAGCCTGACATCGTCTGCCACACGACGATGAGCTACCTGAGGCAGACCCATGACCAGTTCAGCCAGATACTGAAGCACGGCGTCAACATCATCAGCACGTGCGAGGAGCTCGGGTACCCCTACGCCACTGAGGAGGGTACAGCCTACGCCAAGAAGCTGGACGAGCTGGCCAAGAAGCACAAGGCAACTCTGCTGGGGACGGGCATCAACCCCGGGTTCCTCATGGACACCCTCCCCACGTTCCTGACGGGCCCATGCGAGCAGGTTGAGACCATCTACGTCACCAGGCAGATGAATGCTGCGACCCGCCGCATACCCTTCCAGAAGAAGATCGGCGCAGGGTTAACGGTGAAGGAGTTCAAGGACGCCATCGGCAGCGGCAAGATCACGGGACACGTAGGGCTGGAGCAGAGCATACAGATGATAGCGGACACCCTGGGCTGGAAGTTGGACGAGATCAAGGTGGACAAGCCCGAGCCGGTCGTCCTCGATAAGGACGCCGCAAGCGAAGCCATAAAGGTGCCCAAGGGCAATAACGCGGGCTCCAAGCAGATGGCCTACGGCGTCGTAGGCGGCAAGACCAGGATAACCATGGACTTCAAGGCCTACATAGGCGCCCCTGAGGAGTTCGACAGCGTGGACATCGAGGGGGTCCCGCCCATCCAC
>CAZAKG010000139.1:0-5182 GCA_964485755.1 uncultured Candidatus Bathyarchaeia archaeon
GGAGGCGCCGCTGCCCTGGGCGCCCGTGAGGAGGCTGCTCATGGCAGCCTGCGTGGTCCTTATGGCTCTGCCGTTCCTGGACAGGGTTCCGCCGCTCGTAGAGGCGCTGACCCGCCTACTGCTCTCGGACTCTATGTACGCAGCTGTCTGGAGGATGATGATTGAGTAAACACTTCGCGGTCGAGGGGGGCAACCTCTACATCTTCACCACCGGGACAGACGTGATGCTGAACCTGAACAGCTTCCCGAGGGAGCTGGACCTATTCGAGGCGGACACCAGCTGGAGGGTGTCGCCTTGGGTGGCCGTCGTGGAGGACGTGCTGCACAGGCAGCTTGACAGCGCTCTGATAGTGCTGAGGCTTCACGGGTACGAGAAGGCGTCTCTGCCTAAGGGCGCGCTCGAGTCCTACTTCGTCGACGGGAGGGAGTCCATCATAATTGAGAAGTTGCTGGCGGGCAGGCTGTCCGCCCCGGTAATCTCGGTGGACGCTGGCGAAGAAAGCTAGGCTTCGGCCTGCTTCTTCCCGAAGCCCACCACCAGGTCCACCAGCTTCTTGGAGTCGATCTCGGCTCGGGCCCTCCAGTCAAGGAACATGACGCCCTGCTCGTCCACCCCCAGGTACCCCTGCTGGATGTACTTGTCCAGGTTGAGCTTCACCCTCCACCCCGGAAGTTTGTCCTGCAGGACGCGCTCCACGTCGGTGCGAGGCGCCTTGCCCTGCTTCGAGATGAGGTACGCGACGCTGACGGCGAGCCCCGCGATGTCGTCTATCCTCCAACCTATGGTCTTGGCGGTCTTCTGGTCCACTGTGCCGCGCAGGGTTATGTAGAACCTGGCGTCCGCTAGCTGGCTGCCTGTGGGCTCCACTATGCTGGGGTCGTCCGTGACGCTGGTCACCTGGAGGTCCAGCGGCTGAAGCTGCTTGTCCAGCACCTCCACCACGCTCTGCCAGTCGGGGCCCAGCTCCTGCCTAAGCTCCCAGCCGCGTACGCCGGGCAGCTTGTGGTGCTTGAAGAACAGCAGGTGCACCGCGTCCTTGACCTTGCGGGCGTACGCCTGCTCGGCCTTGCTCACCCTCTTCGCCAATTCATCCACTCCTCGTAGTCCACCATGACGGGTAGGCTGACCTTGTCCCTGCCTGGGTCGGGCTTGGGCTCAGGATTATGCACTATGACCGTCTCCTCCAGGAGCCTGTCCCACTCGGCGTTGGCGTACCCGTACCCCACCAGGAATACTGTGAGGTATGCCCTGTACACGGTCTCCTGGTATGTCTCTGCCCCAACCCAGTCCCAGTAGTCTAGGCGGCCTCCGGCGCCGGCCTTCTCCTCCAGCTCCCGCCAGAAGCCCTCGATGAGGTCCATGAAGCCCTCCTCGGATATGAGGCCCAGCTCCACGGCCTCGCCCATGGTGGCGGTGCCCGTCTCGACCTCCTCCACGTCGGGCCCTTTCCACCTCTCGTCCAGCGGCACAAGGCCGCCCCAGTAACCCAGGCTCTCGGCCAGGGTCCTTGCGGAGACCTGCTCCATCTCGGCGACAGGGTGCCAGCTCTTGAGGAACGCATCCGCGATGGCGCCTATGTCCATCCTCATGAGCTGCTGGCTGAGCATGAAGGGGTCCTTGTAGAGAGTGCTGCTCTGGTGCTCTATCCACTTGTTCTGGCGCTCCAGTACGCCGCTGAGCTCCTTGAGGGCCTCGGCGTCCACGCAGAACTCGCGCACGTCCCTGATACCGGGGTAGTGCTTCCTTATGACGCCCATGACGTAGTCGAAGTCTATGTCGAAGGGCTCGATCTTGCCTGCCTGGACCATGCGGCAGAGGTTGATGACGCTCTCCAGCTCGCTCAAGGCTCTGCCTCCACGATCCTGGGCACCGACACGTCCTCCGTCTTGTGAACCATTATGATGTGGATGTCCTGGCCGCGGAAGGTCACCTGGCTGGGCGTTATGGCCATGTACTGGCCCGTGGAGCCCTCCATGGTCTGCACTATGAACTGGCTGACGACCTCCTTGTTCCCCGGGTCCATGTGGAGGTCGAACTCGTCCACGGCCCTGAAGGGGCTCAGCACGTTCTGCTGTAGCGCCAAGAGGAAAGCCATGATGCTGGTGCTGCGCTCGCCGCCGCTGTGAGTATACAGATCGAGTTTCTGGGGCAAGGCCCCTTTGAAGCCCACGTGTATCTCCAGTCCAGCCTCCTCAATGTCGTGGCTGTTGACCAGCCTGCACTCGCCTGTGGCTTGGAGCCTGCTGAGGAGGCTCTGGTAGCGGGCGTTCACCTCGTCCAGCAGGTTCTCGGTGACTTCCAGCCACTTCTTGTTACGCTCCTCGATCTCGGCGAGCACCTGTCTCCGGTTCTCCCGGACCTCCTCGATGCGCTGCTCTATCTCCTTGAAGGTGGTGTTGTAGCTGTCGTACATCTCCTCGGCCTCCTCGGGGACGTCGGCCATGCCCATGAGGATGCCCGCGGTGCGCCTGATCTCGTTGAGGATGTCGTCTCCGCTGCGCCCCGTCTCTATCCTCTGGCCCCTGATGAGTGCCTCAGCCTCCGCGTCCCTGAGGTCCCTGTTGGCCTTATCCATCTCGGCTCTGGACTGCTCCAGGCGGCGCTTGAGTCTTCCGCGCTTGTCCTTCAGCAGGGCAAGCTGGATGCGGCTGTCGATGTACTGGTCGTTGGTGTCGTCCATCCGCTTCCTCAGGGCGTCCATCTCCTGAACGAGCCTGCCGGCCTCCATCTCGGCCTCGCCTAGCCTCTCTGTGTAGTGGGTGAGCTCGGCCTGGAGGCTGCCCTTCTGCTCAGTGAACTGGGTGCTCAAGCTTTCGTAGGTCCTGGTCTGGGTCTCCTCGATCTCCGTGAACAGGTTGAAGTAGTCGTCCAGCCTCTGAGGCCCCGACTTGGCCCTGCTGAGCAGGGTCTTGATGCTGCTCTCGAACCTTCTCCTCTGCTCGCTGTTGCTCTGGAGTATCCTCTCAAGCTGCGACAGCTGGCCCTTAGCCGAGGCTATGGTGTGCTCGCTGACGCCGACGGTGCGCTCAGAGTCGATGCGCTTCTCTATGATGTCGCTCCACTGGAGCCTCATGGCTCGGAGGCTCTCCTCGGCGTCCACCACCCTCTTGGTGTTGAGCTCCATCTCCTCCTCTGCCTGGGCTAGCTCCCTCTCCGTCTCGTCAAGCTCTGCCTGTAGACGCCTCACCTCGTCCTCCAGCCCCATGACTCGGCTCCAAGCCATCTCCTGCTGCAGGAACGTCTGCCGCTTCTGTAGCTGCCTCTTCTCCTGCAGCCTCTCGTTCTGATCCCTCCAGTAGGCAAGTGTCTCCCGCGCCTGGTTTAGGAGTTGGTTGAGGCTCTGCTCCTCGCTGAGTATGCCTCCCAGCTTCACCTTGGCTTCCACCACGTCGTGGCGGAAGCTCTCGTAGCCCACGGCCTCCTCCAGCATCTTGAGGCGCTCCTGGGAACTCAGGTTGGCGAATTTACCGGGCATGTTCTGGTGCATTATGATGAGCATGTTGTCCGGGTCGAACCCGAAGCCATGGAGGAGGTCCACGACGTCGGCCTTGGACACGTTCCTCTGGTTGAGCTGGAACCCGTACTTTCCGTCTCTGTGGAGGGTCCTGCTGAGGGTGATCTCGTCCATGTTGAACTGGGGGACCGGCCTCAGCCCCGTGTCGCCGGGGCTGTTGTCCAGCATCAGCGTCACACGGGCCACGTCTGCTTCCCACCTGATGAGGTCACTCAGCTTCTTGCTGCGCTCAGTGTACGTGTCCCCCAGGGCAACGCAGATGCCCAAGAGCAGGCTGGACTTGCCTGCGCCGTTGGGCCCGCAGACGACGTTTACGCCGTTCCTGAGGGGGACCCTGGCGTAGCTGTAGGACATGAAGTTCTCTAGAATGACCTCTCGTATGAGCATCTGCGCGCCTCGGTTTCCATTGGTGTATCAGCTCGGTGTTTTTAAACCCTATCTACCAGAATCAGTAGAGTCGGGTGAAAGTGGGTATATGCCCCAAATAAAAGCAGAGTAGCCCCCAACCACTCTATAACTTTTTACCTCCTACGACCCAGCATTACAGGATAGCCATGATCGAGTTATCAAAGGCCCAAGAAGAAAGGGCCATGAGGCTTCACAGGAAGGCGGTCGTAGTGGACACCCACTGCGACACCCTCATGCAGTTCCTACCCCAGAGCTCCATTCAGCCGCCGCGTAAGCTTGGGGAGCGTAGCGACAAGGGCCACATAGACCTGCCCAGGATGGTTGAGGGTGGAGTCACGTGCCAGACCTTCGCCATGTACACTGGGAAGAGGGCCTTCGTCCCCGAGGCCTCCCTGGTCGCCACCCAGATGGTGGACATGTTCTACTCCGAGATCGAGGCGAACCCGGGGATCGTGGCCGTAACCACGAGCGGAGAGATACTGAAGGCCAAGAAGGAGGGCAAGGTTTGCGGTCTCCTCGCCATGGAGGGTGCTGAGCCCCTCATGGGGGAGCTAGCCGCCCTCAGGGTCTACTACAGGCTGGGTCTGAGGATGCTCAGCTTCGCCTGGAACTACAGGACGCCCTTCGCCGACGGCCTGGGCGCCAAACGCTCTGAGAGCAAGCTGCCCGAGCTGGGCGTCCAGGCCCTTGAGGAGATGGGTAAACTCGGCATCGTCTTCGATGTGAGCCACCTCACTGACAGCGTCTTCTGGGACGTCTGCGACCTCATGAAGAAGCCCTTCATAGCGAGCCACAGCAACGCGAGGGCCTTATGCGACCACCCCAGAAACCTGACCGACGACATGATCAAGGCTCTTGCGGACCACGGCGGCGTCACGGGCATGAACTTCGCGCCCGCCTTCGTAACTAAGGAGGGCAAGGACGCAGACGTGTCGAGGCTTGTGGACCACATAGACCACATTGTGAAGCTGGTGGGCCCCGACCACGTGGGCCTAGGCAGCGACTTCGACGGCATCGGGAACCCGCCGAAGGGGTTGGAGGACGTGTCCAAGATGCCTAACGTGACTAGGGAGCTTGTGGGACGCGGCTACAGCGACGAGGACATACTGAAGATTCTTGGTGGGAACCACCTGAGGGTCTTCAAGCAGGTCATCGGCTGAGCCTCCAACAACATTTTATCTCTTTCTCGATGCAGCAAACAATCCAACCTGTGTAGACCGAGCCTGCCTATTCGTAATTTTTATCATCTTCTAGAAGGA
>CAZAKG010000140.1:0-5175 GCA_964485755.1 uncultured Candidatus Bathyarchaeia archaeon
TGCTCGTCGTCCACCATGTCGAACTCCCCGGGCTTGACCCTGGCCGGCTCCGTCTCGCCTAGGGGCACGTAGACCTCGTCGCCCTTGGTCACCTTGAGGCGGACGCCGCCCACAACCTTGTCCAGGTCGTGGACGCCCACGCTCACCCGCTTGGTGGCTGACACGATGTTGTACGCATCAACTACAGTGTTGATGTTGGGGAGCATCCCCTTCTCCTTGACGAGGATTATCAGGTGAGCCATGGGGGGCTCCACGTCCACCTTGAACCTCCTGTACACCTCCCTGTAGCCCTCTATGATCGGGTCACCCTCTACGTTGATGCCCCTGATCTCCTCCTCGGCCCTCTTCTTCAGCTTCTCCAGCTCGCCGTCGCTCTTCCTGATGCCGACGCCCTGGACCACGGCCAGCTTCACGTCCACGCCCATCTTGGCGAGCTTGTCGTCGATGCTGAACTCCACGGTACGTTCCTTGGGGGCTTCGCCTCTGGCCTTCAGGACGATGGGCTCTATCTTCTTGAGGATGATCTTCGCCTTATCGATCCTGTGGTTCTCGACCACCTTGTCGATGTGGCCCCAGTCCATAGGCGGCATGTTGAGCTGCTTCTCGATCTTCTCCGCGAAAAGCGGCATGATGGGCTTGATGAGGATTGTCAGGTTCTTGACGATGTTGACGCAGTCCGTCAGAACCCTCTGGCCCCTGGCAAGGTCCGTCTTGACCAGCTCCCAGGGCTGCTGGTCCTGGAAGTACTTGTTACCGAGGCTGCTGATCTCCAGAATCTCCCGTACGGCGTCCCTGAAGTCGATGTTGTCGTAGTGTCGGCCCACCGACTCGGACTTGGCCCCAACCTCCTCCAGTAGCTTCCTGTCCAGCACCTTGGTGGTCTGACTGTCGCAGTACTTGTTGAGGAAGCTGAGTACCCTGTAGAAGAGGTTGGCTATGTTGCTCACAAGCTCGTTGTTGATCCTGTTCTCCAAGTTGACGAGGTCCAGGTCGATGTCTGTCATGGTGTGGGTGAGGTTGGCCGCGTAGTAGTACCGCAGCAGCTCCGGGTCAAGGTAGTCCAGGAACTCGCGGGCCGTTAGGAACGTCCCTCGGCTCTTGCTCATCTTCTCACCGTTCACCGTAAGGAACCCGTGGACCACCACGTTGTCCGGCACGTGGAACCCAGCCCCGTGGAGGACGGCTGGCCAGAAGAGGAGGTGGAAGTATATGATGTCCTTGCCTATGAAGTGGATGATCCTGCTTTCGTCGGACTGCCAGTAGTCGTCGGCCGAGCAGCCCCTGTCCCTGCAGTAGTTGGCCGTGGATGCAATGTACCCTATGGGCGCGTCCAGCCACACGTAGAAGTACTTGTTCTTCTCCCCAGGTATCTTGAATCCGAAGTAGGGGCCGTCCCTGCTGATGCACCAGTCCTGTAGCCCCTCCCTGACCCATGTGAGGATCTGGTTCCTTATCTCCGGCTGCAGCTTCCTGTTGGTGGTGAGCCATTTCTCCAGCCAGCCACTGAACTCGCTTAGCTTGAAGAAGTAGTGGAGACTGTTCCGGCGCACCGGCGGGTTCCCGCATATGCTGCAGTAGGGGTTCACCAGGTCCGTTGTGCTATAGGCGGTGCTGCACTTTTCGCATTGGTCACCGTACTGGTCCTGGGCCCCGCACTTGGGGCAGGTGCCCTTCACGTACCTGTCGGGCAGAAACCGCTTACAATGCTCACAGTAGGTGAGCTCCATCTCCTTGGTGTAGATGTGCCCGTTCTCCTGAAGCCTCCTGAAGATGAGCTCGGTGTACATCTGGTTCTCGGGGCTGTCTGTCGTGTAGTAGTTGTCGAAGCTGATCAGGTAGTCGTCGTAGTCGCGCTTGTGCTCCTTCAACCAGTGGGCTATGAACTCCTCCGGCGTCACGCCCTGTTTGGCCGCGTTGATCTCTATGGGGGTTCCGTGGGTGTCGTCGGCCCCGCAGTAGATGACGTCGCGGCCCCGCATACGCTGGGACCTGACGTAGATGTCCGTCTGGATGTTCTCCAGCATGTTACCTATGTGGACGGGGCCATTGGCGTATATCAGCGCCGATGTCACAAGTGTCTTAGGTTCGGGCATAGCTTCACCTCGGGTGTCCATAAAGAAAAATACCCAGAATATATATACCCTACTCATTTAGGGACGTAAAATATTCCCCTGGTACTGAGCCTAGTCCACAGGCTTGCCCTCATCCTCTTCGCCGGGCTTATCCTCAGCTACACCGGAGACGTCTTTGGGACCTGAGTCTCCGCCGCCTCCCTTCTCGTCGGCTGACCGGGCCGCGTCCCGGGCTCTGGCCAGTCTCCTCGCCTGGGAGTCGTAGATCGTCGAGCCCGCCACGGAGCCCCCTATTAGAGCTATCATGGTGTACGCATCCCCGATTGCGCCCCACCCGTACAGGACCGTGTGCACTATCTGAATTATGATGTAGGCTAGGACGCCCGTCACTGTGCCCGCCTGGACTCTGTCGCCTTGACTTCTCTTAGCCACGAGGAAACCGCTCACGATACCCCCCAAGAGGTGGAAGCCGATAATGACAACGTGCAAATCAGTCTGCAGCCTCGGGTCGGCGGGTGAGACCCCGTAGAGGAGACCCAGGAGCTCAACTCCTAAGAAGGCTATACCAAATGCGATGTATGCGCCAGCGAAGTAAATCCTCCTAGGCTTCTCGGGCTCCTTTTGCACAACCATGAACTAACAATGCAGAAGGTGTTATTTAAGAGTCAAAACGCTGACGAGGCTTTTGAAGCGAGTAGGCGAATCTTATCCGCAATCATCCACGGATAAGGGAAATTTAGTAATAATTTCACTATATAGTCGTAAGTATTATATCAAGTTAAGTCAACCTTAAAGCACCCAAACAGGAGATGGTTCAAGATACCAATACTCATTACGGGTAGAATATTCGCGTTAGGAATGCTGATACTGGTGTGGATCTTCATACTGGGTGGTATGGAGATGGCTAAAACACATAAACCCCAATTCAGAAAACTGACGGGCCTGGACGCGCTGCCTGAGATGGTGGGCAGGGCGGCCGAGATGAATAGGCCTGTACACTTCACAACGGGACTAGGCAGCCTGACAGATTCAGTGGCGCCACAACTGGTGGCCGGACTCGCAGTCCTAGCCCACGTGTCTGAGCTTTGCGCTAACTACGGTGTCAAGATAATCTACTCAGTCTACCAGGCACAGGTCATGCCCATCGCAACTGAGCTCATGAAGGCGGCCTACGTGAAGGCCGGAAAGCCGGAGGAGTTCCACGCGGACGAGCAGGTCAGGTACCTCTCGGGCGAGCAGTTCGCCTACGCCTCCGCCGTCCAGGGCATAGCTGAGAGGGAGAGGCCCGCGGCCAACATAATGATCGGGCCCTTCTACGCAGAGTCTATGCTCTTCTCGGAGACCTTCCAAAGGATCGGCTCGATCCAGTTGGCGGGCACCGCCAGAGGCTACCAGATACCCTTCTTCGCAGTCGTCTGCGACTACCTGCTGATCGCGGAGGAGATCTACGCCGCGGGAGCCTACCTCTCCGGCGACCCCGTTCAGGTGGGGACGACCAGGGGGCAGGACTACGGCAAGATAGTGGCTCTAATACTGATGATACTCGGCGTACTGGCGACTGCCGCGGGCAGCTCAGCCATTACTAGCCTAATGGGGATGTAGGAGGTGTGATGAAATGTCGACAACTCTAAAGAAAACGATACCGGTGGCGATAGTCTTCGTCGTAGCAATGCTTGTGATGATGGACTACTTCATCGTCACGCCGCCGACGGACGCAGCCGGAAAGAGCTGGACCAGTGGAGTGGTCAAGGACCTGCAGAACTGGGGCATCATACTCACCGCGTTCTCGCTGGGCTTCGGCGCAGTCAACCTATTCTACTTCCACGGCAAGCACATATCGAGGCGGACGCCCAAACAGTGGATGTTCAGCCTGTGGCTGCTGCTAGTAATAGTGACATTCACAGCCGTGGGCGTCTTCATGGGCCCAACCTCTACAAGTTACAACTGGATATACAACGCTAGCTACTTCGCCCTCAGCGCCACAGTGTACTCAAGCCTCGGCTTCTACATGACGTCGGGGCTGTACCGCGCCCTGAGGATTAAGAACATCGAGTCAACGATCTTCATGGTAGTGGGTGTCATCGTGCTGTTGAAGAATGCGCCCGCATTGGCTGTATACTTCCCCACGCTTTCAGCTTGGGGGAGCTTCATCGAAAACGTGCTCACGACATCGGCGCAGCGCGGCATCATGATCGGCGGAGCCCTGGGAGCCATATCCCTGGGCGTCAGGACCATGACGGGCATAGAGACAGGCTTCCTCGGTAAGCTGACTGAGGAGGAGAAGGGAGGCGGCGAACCATGAGCGGCCAAGGAAAAAGCATCTGGGACACACTGGGAGACATCCCTAGGGAGGTTCTCTATGGGGTCCTACTGGTGGTCTTCGTGATCCCCATGATTTATCCCCTAGGCTTGCCGGTTCCAATCTCGGCGAACGTCCTCAAGTGGTACAAGACCGTAGAGGACCTCCCCCCGGGCTCCGTAGTCATGATCGACTTCGGATACTCCGGAGGCGGAGAGCCCGAGCTGGGCCCCATGGCGGTGGCAGTATACCACCACATGTTAAGGAGGGGGGACATAAAGGTCATCTGTATGTCCACCTCCATCGAGGGACCCCAACTATGGGATAAAGCCATGGCCGAGCTCAGACCGGAGCAACGGTACGGCGCAGAGTACGGCGTAGACTACATCAACATCGGCTACATAGCTGGAGGAGAGACGGCGATGGCCGCCGTCGGCAAAGACCTCCGCGCAACCACTTCCACCGACTACAAGGGCAACTCCCTGGACCAGTATTCCATCATGGATGAGATCGTGGACGCCAGCAGCTTCGACCTACTAATATGCTACACCACGGGCGGAGACCAGTCCGAGGGCTGGGTCAGACAGTGGTACACTGTCTACGGCACGCCCTACATGTGCTCGGTGCTAGCCATGATGGTTCCCACAATGCTGCCGTACATGAACGCGGGCCAGATAATATCTGTGACATCTGGGGCGCAGGCGGGCGAGATGGAAGGCCTGGTACATGTTCCTGCCAGAGGCATCAAGTCGGCAGACGTGATAACCCTGACACACATGCTCTGCGTCGTATACGTGGTCATCG
>CAZAKG010000141.1:0-5134 GCA_964485755.1 uncultured Candidatus Bathyarchaeia archaeon
ACTACCCGTACGAGAAGCTGCCCGAGGGCGTGAAGCACCCAAGGTACCTGTTCAACGGTGTCGTGGACGGCATAGGCAGCTACGGCAACAGCATAGGCATCCCCACTGTGAACGGGGCCACAGTCTTCGACGACGACTACACGGGCAACGTGGTGGTGTACGCGGGCTGCCTGGGCGTACTGCCCAAGAACCAGTACGTGAGGAAGGTCAAGGCCGGGGACCATGTTGTGCTGGCCGGCGGGAGGACCGGCCTAGACGGCATCCACGGCGTAACCTTCGCCTCCGCTGAACTCACAGAGGAATCCGAGGCCGTGAGCAGGCCAGCCGTCCAGATAGCCAACCCCATCGAGGAGGAGAAGATCAAGCGCGCCGTGAAGCAGATAAGCGACGGTAGGCTGGGCTCAGGCATCACGGACATCGGGGGCGGCGGCCTCAGCTGCGGCGTCTGCGAGACGGCTGACAGGTACAGGCTGGGAGTCGAGGTGCACCTGGACAGGGTGCCTCTGAAGGCTGCGGAGATAGCGCCCTGGGAGATATGGATCAGTGAGAGCCAGGAGCGGATGCTGCTGGCCGTGCCGCCCGGAAACCTGGAGAGGGTTCTTCAGATTTTCGGGGACGAGCAGGTGGAGGCCACCGTGCTGGGCACATACGACGACTCGGGGCTCGCCAAGATCATGTACAGGGGTGAACTCATAGGGAAGCTGGTGCTGGACGCCCTGTTCAACCCGCCCACGGTGGAGCGGGAGACGAGCTGGACGCCCCCCAGGCTGTCCGACCCGAAGGTACCAGAGCCGAAGAGCCTGGTTGAGACCCTGCTCCGGCTGCTAAAGGCGTACAACATAGCCAGCAAGGAGCGGGTGGTGCGCCGCTACGACCAGGAGGTGAAGGGCCAGACCGTCATCAAACCCCTTCAGGGGTGGAGGGCGGGGCCCAGCGACGCCGCGGTGCTGAAGCCCCTGGACGAGTCGTGGAGAGGTGTCAGCGTCGCCTGCGGCGTCAACCCCAGGTACGGGAAGATCGATCCCTACTGGATGGCGGCGTCGGTCATAGATGAAGCCGTCAGGAACAGCGTGTGCGTCGGCGGCAGACGCTGGGCTCTCCTGGACAACTTCACGTGGGGCAACCCTGAGTACAGCGACAGGCTGGGCCAGCTGGTGTACGCGTGCCGTGGCTGCTACGACACGGCTAAGGCCTACGGCGCGCCATTCGTGTCGGGGAAGGACAGCCTATACAACGAGAGCCCCATGGGGCCTGTGGCTCCTACGCTGCTGGTCACGGCCCTGGGCATAGTCCCGGACATCCGGAAGGCTGTGAGCATGGAGCTGAAGGAGCCGGGCGACGCGCTGTACATCGTGGGCGTGACGAAGCCGGAGCTGGGTGGAAGCGAGTACCTCAGGCTCCATGGTGAGCTGGGGGCATCGGTGCCCAAAGTGGACGCGGAGACCAACGTCAAGGCGTACAGGCGGGTGCTGGACGCCATGGATGGTGGCCTGGTGCGTGCGTGCCACGACTGCAGCGAGGGGGGCCTGGCCGTGGCCTTGGCCGAGATGGCGTTCACGGGTGACCTGGGCCTGGACGTTGACGTGGGTAAGCTGCCTGTGTCGGGCGCCATGCGTGACGACTTCGCCCTCTTCGGTGAGAGCAACGGGCGGCTGCTGCTGGAGGTGCCCGCGTCCAAGACCGAGGCGTTCGAGGAGCTTATGGGCGACTCGCCCCACTCCTGCATCGGCGCCGTGAAGAAGGATAGGATGCTCACGGTGACCAAGGACGGGGCCACCCTCTTGGAGGCGGACCTGGACGCGCTTATCGGGGCGTGGAAGACGCCGCTGGAGGCGAAGAGATGAAGCGGGAAGAGATACGGGTGCTGCTGATGAGGGCGCCGGGCACCAACTGCGACCTGGAGGCCGTGCGCAGCTTCAGAGACCTGGGACCCAAGGTTGACCTGATCCACACCCAGAGGATATTCAGGGACAGGAACCTGGAGGACTACGACGTGCTGGTCTTCCCGGGCGGCTTCAGCTACGGCGACTACGTGCGCAGCGGCGCCATCTGGGCCAAGGAGTGCGAGTACAGGATCGGAAAGGAGCTTGAAGCCTTCGTTGACTCGGGTAAGCCCGTCATAGGCATCTGCAACGGGTTCCAGCAGCTGGTGGAGATGGGTTTCCTTCCCGGCTGGGAAGGCAAGAGTAAGTACCCCGAGGCGGCGCTGGGCAACAGCACCCACGGCTACCAGAACAGGTGGATCAGGATGAGGTACGTGGGCGGAGGCAGGTGCGGGATGCTGGGCGGCTTGAAACCTGGCTATATACTGCAGTGCCCCGTGGCCCACGGCGAGGGACGGTTCATACTGCCCCCGGAGAGGCGGGAGGAGCTGCTGCAGAGGCTCTACGATCTAGATATGCTGGTGTGGCGCTACGTGCACGCCGACGGCTCGTTCGCGGAGGGCGACTGGCCCGAGAACCCCAACGGGGCGTACCACGACATAGCGGGCATCTGCAACCCCGAGGGCACGGTGCTGGGGCTGATGCCCCACCCTGAGCGAGCCTTCTACGGGTACCTGATGCCAGAGTGGACGAAGAGAGGCGCCCCCGCTGAGCACGGGGACGGCTACCCCTTCTTCAAGTCCATAGTGGACTACGTGGAGAAGAGGTTCTAGTCCCCCTCTTTACGGCTTGGTTAGCCTAGAACTCCTCTCGCCTGAATCTCCAGACAGCGGCAGCCGTGAACACCACCGACAAGAAGGCCACAGCTACGAAGGGCACCAGTGAGGTGACTCCGCTCCCCTGCGCCAGCTGCAGCCCCTGCAACAGGAGGCTCTTGGGCATCATGGGTACCAGCCAGGGCACGTACACTGAGGCGAGCCCCGCCACCAGGTCCTGCAGTATTAGGAAGACTATGGGGATGCCCAGGACGGGGCCCCTGCTATGGAAGGATGCACCCAGCATGAGGGTGAGGGTCAGCCAGAAGAGGAGGTGAAGGCAGTTCACTGCCAGCCCCGCGGCCATGTTGAGCGCCGGCACCGTCGGCAGCCCGAACGCGGCCAGTATCAGGTTGAATGCCACGCCCTGCAGCAGCACCATGGTGGCGAAGATCCACGCCGAGTTAGCCGCCAACTTGGACAGTAGGAACGCTTCTCTCGACAGGGGCGCTGAGAGAACCCACTCCGCCGTCCCCGACTGCCTCTCGCCCACTACGTCGCTCTGGGTGAGGATGACCACGCCGAAGGGGGTGAAGGAACCCAGTAGCATGAAGAACAACTGAAGAGCGTCCATCGTGATCGGGGGACCAGACTGGGTGAAGCCGATGTAGAGCAACAGGGTCACTATACTGTTCACGAGAGCTAGCCAGATCACGCTCTGGGTGAGCCACTCGTGGGTGCCGACCCAGCGGCCGTTCTCCTTCCTGAGCATGTTCCTGAAGCCGCTGAGCCAGCCGGCACCCTCCACGGGTCTTAGACTCTGCTCAGTGGCCACCGTTGCTCCCCTCCACCATCTCGACGAAGACCTCCTCTAGCCCGTGTCTGCCTCTCCCGAACTCGGTCACCGTGGAGCCGCCCCCCACGGCGAGCCGCAGCAGCTCGTCCTCTGCGGCCTGCTCGTCGGCCACGTTTATCTTGAGCCTGGTCCGCCCGTTGACCTGGACTACGCTGACACCTGACACCCAGCTCTGGCCAGTGATCCTAGAGTACGCGTCCTCGTAGCCCCCCTTGATGGTCATGTTGTAGACTATGCCGCCCGCCCCGGCCAGGAGCTCCTCTATGGGCGCCTGCGCCAGCAGCTCCCCCCTGTTCAGTATGGCCACCGTGTCGCTCACCCTCTGGACGTCGTCCAGTATGTGGGTCGAGTAGAAGACCGTTGAGTGCTTCCTGAGCTCCTCCATGATCCTGAGCACGTCCCTCCTGCCCATGGGGTCCAGGTTGGCTGCGGGCTCGTCAAGTATGAGCAGGTCCGGGCGATGTATCTGGGCCTGGGCTATGCCTAGGCGCTGCCGCTCGCCCCCACTGAATCCCTTTATGGGGCGGTCGGCCTTGTCGTCAAGCTCCACCATCGCCAGGGTCTCCTCTATTCGCTCCTCTATGACTTTCTCCGGCCCACTGTAGTAGAACCTGGCCTTGAAGCGCAGGGTCTCCCGGGCCGTCATGTGTGTGTAGTAGCTGGGCACCTGGGCTAGGTAGCCGACGCGCCTCCTGATCTCGATGCTGTCTCTTGCTATGTCGTGGCCGAACATGGCGCCGCTGCCTGACGTGGGGCGTATGAGGCCCAGCAGCAGCTTTATTGTGGTCGTCTTCCCCGCCCCGTTGGGGCCCAGGAACCCGAAGATGCTGTTCCGGGGGACGCGTAGGCTCAGCCCCTTCAGGGCTGTCGTGCCGTTGAAGGTCTTGGTCAGGCCGCTTGTCTCTATCACATACCCGTTACCGGATGACTGGGTGCTTGATTCACTCAACTGCGCCGTCTCCATAGCGTTCACGTTCTCAGGCTGGGAACGGTGAATGCGTTTTAAACCATTTTTCAGGATTGCATCAGAATTAAGCCAGAATCTGCTCTGGGTTGACGCACCTGTCCCTGTTAAACTGCTTCCCTGAATCACTTCAATCAACTTCATTGAGGACTGTGCAGGGTTCACCTGTAAAAGGAGTGCTTTGCACCGGTGCTGAAAAGTATTGAACGCTGCTTCAACTTCCTCACTGGTTTTGCGGGCCGTCCCTGTACCCTCTGAAGAGCCGCCACTCCAGCCACTCGATGAGCCACAGTATCCTCTCGGGATTCCTCTTCCCGGCCCTGTCCATGAGGTAGATTAACCCCGCCGCGAAGCCAGCTGATAGGAGGGTGAAGATCACCAGAACCTGGTCGGCCTCGACCCACGCGAAGTAGCCAAAGAGGACGGGGATCGACGCCATTATGAAGGACCCGACATAGAAGCCCACGTCCTGATTCCGCCTGATCCGTTTGAGGCGCTGAGCCCTCTTATCGTTGAGGCCCTCCAGGACGCTGATGTCTAGGTCCTTCTTGATGAACTCCACAGCCATCAACATTCATCTTGAAACCCAAGGAAATGCTCCGAACGTATGTCACCGAGACAAGCAGTTAGCTAAATGCAACCCAGAAAAAAACCACATTCTTCCGCGCAGCTGTCA
>CAZAKG010000142.1:0-406 GCA_964485755.1 uncultured Candidatus Bathyarchaeia archaeon
CGGCCTGTGCACCATGCACGCCGACAGCATAGACCGCGTCGTCAAGAGGCTCACGTCGCCGCCCATGAACGTCAGCGAGGTCTACATACCGCTGATGAACGTGGCCATGTACATACAGCGCGTCGAGCTCCCAAGCCAGAAGGATGGATACAGTTTCGGTAGGCGGGTGAGAACCGTCTCAGAGATAGCCGAGTTCGACAACTACATAGAGGTGGCCAGGTGGGACCCCAGAAAGGACGTGTTCTCCACTTGGTTCAAGGACAGCTTCATCCTTCAGCAGATCTCAAGCTCGAGCGGCCTGTCAATGGAGGAGCTTCTAGCGGAGCTCGATAAGCGTGAGCAGTACATACGCGATATCGTGGAGAGCGGTGTCAGGGACCAGCGTGAAGTGGCCGAGAAGATGCTC
>CAZAKG010000142.1:416-5088 GCA_964485755.1 uncultured Candidatus Bathyarchaeia archaeon
GGCCGAGGTTGCCTCCGTGAAGCCGTCGTCCGATGACGTCATCGAGCTGCTGAAGGACGCGTCGTCCTCGTTCCTGAAGGAGATAGCGCCCGAGGAGAGTAAGCCGGTCCCAATTAAGCCGATTCCGAGTGAAGAGAAACAGGTATACACGAGACCGATCCAGAAGACGATCCAGAAGAAAAAGAAACTGGATTCCGAGGAGAAGAAGCCGGAGTCTGGCTTAGAGTTCACCCACGACATGTTAGGTTTCCTCCAGCAGACGTTCGCCGAGAAGGAGGCCAAAAAGACCTCTGTGAAGGAGGCGGATGAGTCTGACCTGGACATGGCGACAAAGGTTCTGTGGCAGATAGCCGAGGACGCTACGAAGCTGCTGGTAAAAGAATCGACCCCTCTCAAAGGCCTTAAAAGCGCTGAGGCTGAGGAGGTGGAACACTCATAGCCCAGTTTAGGCTCGGTGAGTTGGTCAGGGACTTCTGCTTCGCCTATTTTGGTTGGATAGGTAACTTCCTATCTGGATTATTCAAGAGCATCGGCAGTGACCTGGACTCGGCGAATATGAAGATCCACCCGCAGGTCTACTTCAGCATAGTGGGGTTCCTGTCAGTCGTATCCTTCTCGATTCCCTTGGGGCTATCCATTCTCTTCGCCACGGGCATCTGGAAGGGGACCCCCGCCCTACCCATGAACGGCCTGGTGCTTATCCCGGCTAGCTTACTCGCTCCCGTCCTCATCCTGGTTTTCGGGTTCATCATCCCCAAGATGATCTCAAGCACACGGATGTCGAACCTGCAGATAGAGATACCATACGCCTCCATGTACATCAGCGTAATGGTGAGCGGCGGCCTCTCACCCTTCGAGAGCTTCCTCCGGATGAGGAAGATGGACTTGCTCCCCAACATGAAGGACGAGATCTCACGTATCGAGACCATAGTGATGTCCACGGGCGCTGACCCCGTCTCGGCCATGGAGCAGGCAGGCAAAGAGGTGAATCTCAAGGAGTATAACGAGCTGCTGCTGGGATACGCGTCGAGCGTGAGGACCGGCGGCGACACCCTCCACTACCTGTTCAACCAGACCCACAGCATGTTCAGGGGTCTCGCCACGAAGGTGAAGGCCAAGGGCGAGTCCGCGGCCATGCTGATGGAGGCGTACACCATCATAGGCATCCTGGGTGTGCTGGGCCTCTTCCTGGTGTTCGTCGTGGGCATGAGTGTTCCCACGGCTGGCGTGAGCATCTCGCCTGACATGTTCTTCTTCTTCAGCTTCATAGTGATGCCCTTCCTGTCGGTGGTCTTCATTTACGCCGGCGACGCGTCTCAGTTCAACTACCCTGTATCCAACTGGAAGCCGTACTACGTGTTCTTTGCCTCGATCCCCTTCGCGCTGTTCTTAGCGTCTCAGATGGTGTTACCCTTCTTCGATCCCAAGTTCACCATGATCCCCGCCTTCCCTGCCCTTATTACATGGCTGAGAACTGTCATCAACGGCGCGGAGGGCACAGAGGCCTCCATAGGCGTCACCCTGACGCTTATCTTCGTATCGATCCCAGCGTTCATAGCAGACCACCTCACGGCGGGGAGGGACGCCAACATCCTGAACGGCATCACACAGTTCCTCAGAGACCTTGTAGAGGTCAGAAAGAGCGGGATGAGCCCCGAGAAGAGCATAGACGCGCTGAGCCATAAGGACTACAAGGGCTTCAGCAGGCACCTCAAGGACATCAGCACCAAGATCAACTGGGGCTACCCCCTGAGGCAGATATACCAGGAGTTCGCGACCAAGATCAAGAGCTGGATCGCCCTCATCAACATATATCTGCTCATAGACACCATCGAGGTGGGCGGCGGGACCGAGCAGAGCATAGAGACCCTGGCCGAGTTCTCGGAGTCCACGAAGCAGCTGGAGGCCGAGAAGAGGGCCGTATTGATGCCGCTGATCATCGTACCATACATCGGGGCGGCGCTGCTCACAGGGACCACCGTGATGTTCCTCAGCTTCTTCACGGGCGGCACTCTGGGAGTCAGCGTCCCGACCGCCATGCTGTACAAGACCCTGCTGACGCCCCTGGCCATCCACTGCTTCACCCTGGGCCTGGTCACGGGTAAGATCGTGTCGGGCAGGGTTTCGGCCGGGTTCAAGCACTCGATGCTCCTGAGCCTGGTATCGCTGGGTGGGATATGGCTGATCTCCAATATGGATATAGGAGGACTAGCATGAGAATAAGAGCAGCCCTATCGGAAGTAATATCGACAGTAATCCTATCAGGCGTAGTGCTCGCTGTTGGGGGGGCCATATGGGCGTACAGCCTTGGGGCGACAACGGCCATCGCCGACGGGTACGTTAACGATACGCTCAGTCTCGTCGACGAGATTGTCGAGAGGTTCGACGTTGAGCACATTCAGTATCATCACGGTGATGACGATCTGAAGATATACGTGTACAATTTTGGTGGCGTCGATATTACTGTGGACGTTTATGTCACCGCTAAAGCGACAATCGAGAAAGTATCCTATGGGGAAATTATATTGTCTGAGCAAATGAGTCTAATTACGATAGATTTCTCATCAAACCCTCTAGCCATTGGTGATGATGTGGCGGTTAAAATTTATAGCAGGAGGCAGAACTGTGCGTACAAATCGTATATTGTGCCATAGAAAAGGAATGTCGACGGTTCTAGGAACCCTGATCTTCGTCGGCATACTGTTCAGCGCAGTTGTACCGATGTTTCTGGTTATGCAGCAGGCAGACATAATACTCGATCAGGAGAAGCTTGAGATTAGAAGAGTTGACGATGAAAGATCAAGAGAACTCATGGACATGTATGCTTACCCTGTCACGGGAGAGTCCAAGGTAGAGCTAAAGGTTAATAGTCGATGCGAACTTACCATCCAGATTGTTCGTCTCTGGATAAACAACACCTGGACCGACATTGACTATTCTGTCCTTCCAATGGAGCAAGATAAATCTTTAGGCCAGTACACTGTCCCCATTCAGGCTGGCACTAACTCAACGTTCAGTGTCAAGGTTACAACAGACCGAGGCAACGTATACGAGTCCAAAACAGGTGAAATAGTATATGATGAAACAGAGGGATGGATGTCTCCTGAACTCCAAATTATTGTTTTCGTAGGCGCCCAAGGGAGTGGTTGGTGGAACCAATGGGGCAACTATAGAGCAACGTTAACTAGAAATATTATACCCGACCCGGATTACTATTGCCTACAGACAAAATCGTGGACGTTTGGGACGTGCATGTTCCAATTTGATCCTTCGACGAGCCCTCCTACGCCTACTCTAACCTATTGTGGACCCGGCACGTATCACCTTCTTGTCCAAAGGAAGAGCTTCTGGGGAGGATCATGGACTACCATTAGAGAAATGGATGTAACCATCGCATGGCCGTCAGGTTCGCCCATTGTAGAGATTTATATATAAATCAATTTTTTTTGTCGTTTTCCTCATCCCTTATCCGATCTATATCTATTACGCTTTTCATCATCCCTTAATATAACACACCGATAATAGCTCTTTGTTTTAACATTGTGTATAAAACAGATAGGTGTTTCATAATCCCTTTATTAATTGGGGCTCTGGTTAAGGACGCATTAAGGAATCTCAATGAACGTATCAGACGTTAACACTGGCTCATTTGGAAGTAAGAGAGATCGATTACCCGGATCACGCGGAAAAAATAGGTGTTAGGAATAAAGTGAGAAGCATGAGAGAGCATCAAACAACAGGCGCGCAGCCCCCGTCTTCCGGGAAGAGGCTACTTTTTTACTCCCTGATCCTCCTAACGGCCATCATCGTCGCCCAGACGACGCTCATTGAGCTAAAGTCAGCCCACTGCGAGTACAGGTACGTCATCTACGAGCCCAGAAACATCCTGGCGAACGAGATACCCCTCGACCAGAACAGACCCAGGTCCCTCGACCTGACCTACTGGCTCGAAGCCGGCAACAGGTACCACATATTCCTGGTGGGCAACTGGGTCTCAAACGAGACCGACGCCACCGACTACGACATATGGGTTTACAACAATAATGGCATCCTGTCGAGGCACACCGAGTCGGCCGGCCTCCCCGAGCAGGTGGGCAACGACGCCAAGAACCAGTACTTCAACCCCCCGCAGACGGGGGACTACACGTTCCGGATCATCAACGACCCCAAGGACAGCGGCGGGGCCGACGCGGCGGTCTTCATGGTGATCCAGCACATAGAGATGAACAGGAGGTACAGCCTGGACCTTATCGGAAAGTACAACCCCGACGACCAGTACACCTCGAAGGCGTACCACGCCTACGAGTTCGACACGGCATCCGAGGACTTTGAGCTGTCAATCGATGTGCCTAGCAGCCTGGACATGTACGAGGCCAGGGTCTACCCCATGGCTAACCCCGCGGCCCAGGTGGGTTATTACCTCAGGGGCATAGGCATCCCCACGGGCGACCTGCTGACGAGCGAGGCGCCCTCAGGCAGCTACGGGGGCTACAACTACAAGTACGAGAAGTTCAGGTTCCCAGAGTGGACTGCCAGCTGCGAGCGCAACGGGGAAGACATGGATGTCATCTTCGGCGCGCCCCTTCACAACGAGACAGAGCTGGTGCTAGAGGACAGAACCGTGTTCTACTACCTCGTGCTCATGGCCGAGTACGACCAAGGGACCATACAG
>CAZAKG010000143.1:0-5086 GCA_964485755.1 uncultured Candidatus Bathyarchaeia archaeon
TAGCCTCGCATGTACCTGACGAAGAGGCTGCCCGTCCTAGCCTTACCTCCTGTTCTCTCGTTTACGAGGACCAGGTCGTACCTCTCCCTTATCCCCGTCTCCTGGACGCGGGTGAGGGCCGGCCCGTCTGTCCATTTAATCAATATGTAGCCGTTGTAGACGCCAGCCCTGGCCTCCACCTCAAACCCGGCGCTGGGGAACACCTTCGCCAGCTCAGAGCGGATGCTTTCAGCTACAGTATTCAGATCAAATAGTCTATGCATTCCTCGTCCAGCCCTGGCGAGCCCCAACCTGAGATCAGGGTTCTCCCGGGAGGTCCTTGAGGGCCCTATTGGTCTCCTCTGGGAAGTCTCGAAGCAGGTTCTTGATGACCACCTTTGCTATGTGCTCCTTGAACCCGGCCTCGTCGTACTTCATCGAGTAGATCCTGCGGTGTCCTTCCTTGCCCGTGGTCTCCGTGTAATTAAGCACGCCGTCGTCCACCATGGCGTCCAGGAAGTTGATGATAGAAGACCTGCTGATGGTCCTGGTGCCAAGCTCCTCGTTAACGTGCACCCATACATCGCGGCTGCCAGCGCCCCTGCCTCCCAGACTCCACAGGTACCTTAGGGCCGTCTCGTGGTAGTCTCTGAGGATCGTTCCCAATCCGCTTTTAGATGCGTCAAACGATATTGGCATTCCCTGTCACCCTGCCCATGTTTCTTTGCCCTCATATCGGTGTGTGTATCGTCTACTGAAACTAACATATATGTTATTCTGTCATTCAGGAATGTTGGAACCCTGATGCATAATCTTATTCTCGGATTCTCGAAACCCAGAACCAATGAACCGCAGAGCCCTAGACACCATCGACGAGACCAAGGGAGCCCTAAAGTACATACTCGTACTCTCAGACCCTGAGACAGAGCACCTGGAGAGGCTGCAGCTCATCGAGAAGATGAAGGAGAACAACATAAGCAGAGACAAGTTCTACAAGATAACCACAGCCCTCAACCACCTAGACATAGTAGCAGAGGAGACGACCCAGAGAAACGGAAGAATAAAAAAAGTACACACAACACTCACACCCAAAGGCAGAAAGATAGCAGAACACCTCAACCAGATAAAGACAATACTAGAAGAAATATAGTAGGCGCTAGATTCTGATATAAATGGTATTAGATTTTACGGAGGAGTGTATGCTATCTTGGCATGATTGATGTTGGCTTCTTTAAGATTTTCAGTTGTTTATAATAAAGAATTGATTTTTGACTGACGGTTGATATCACTCGAGGGTTTGAACACACGACCCATCACACAGCCTTCGCGCGCGGTTAGTTTAAAAAATTTGAATGGAGACTTCGTAATAGGGTTAACATATACTTTAATGGAGGCTGGCAAATAATGGAGACGTTAAGTTAGTTTTATCTTAATCCAGTCCCATTCGATTATGAGAGACCACGGGTAATGTCTAAGAGGATTAAAAAGAGCCGGTCTAAGGTAAGAAGGTTAAAGTATCCAGCTACTTCACCATCTGGAGAAAAGGACCCATATTTCCCGTTCACAGACATTCCTAGACCGATATTCAGGGACGTAAGGCTGCATCCCGCGTTTTTCCATGTAAAGAAAAAGAAGACATGGCTTGAAAAGAGGCAGAGAAGATAGATTTTAGACTCACAATCTGTTCGAAACCCGTTTCGAAATAATACATATCTGGTGTCATAGAGACCTTCTCCATGGTGACATGAATGCATAAGATGAGAGAATACACACTTATCGGAGCCATGATGGTTCTAGGCGTAATCTTAGGAGCCGCGTATGTTCGTGCAGCGGGAGATCAGACAACCTTGACATTAAGCGAAGGCACTCCACATACAGTTGAAGACAGAGTAGCTCTTGAGAATGAAGCCATAGAAATAGCACTATCTGACCCAAGAGTTAAGCCTCTTGTCGAGGGAAAGGAGGTCAAGATCTTCTCGACGTACTACACCCAAGGCAAGCTAGTGTACACCAACGAGACGACGGAGGGACCTGGCTGGATTAAAGACTTCGAGTTCGCTTGGGATGGTAAATATCGAGCCCTCGTCACGATACGCTACCCTGATGACACAGGCTATAGTATCCATGTGGATATAACGGGCAGAATGGTAGAGGAGCCCAGGAAGGCTTATTGGAAAGGAGGAAACTTCTATCTCCTTACTCCGTGAGTAATTATCAGGAGCTCTCATGGAGGCTTGAAGGGGCTGAGGAACCTAAGGCTCATATTCTTCGCCGGGCTGCTCGTCTCCATGTTCGTTCTCACGGTCAAGCTCCTACAACCAGTCTCCATCCAGCTTATATTTGATGGACAGAGGATCGAGTTCACGCAGCAGCCCGCATTCTACACATTAAGCGACGTAGTTCTCGCAGCTGCTTCGGCCTTCACAGTGGGTGCTTGCACAGTTTGCCTAGCCCTAGGTGTAGGGGAGGCGTCTGAGGATGTCAGTGCTCTCAACGTGAAAGTCGACCTATCAAGGGCGCTTGACGGTGTTGAGGACGAGGCTGAGAAGGCGGTCCTCAGCCTGGTGGTTGAGTCGGATGGCTCCGCGTTTCAGAGTGATCTTGTCGAGAGAAGCGGATTCTCAAAGGGAAAGGTGAGCCTCGTCCTGGACCGGCTCGAAGCAAGAGGGATCATTCAGAGAAAGAGAAGCGGCATGACCAACCTAGTCACTATAATAGAGTCCCATTGATAATAAACGTGATGAGCGGAGTCACACGCCTAGCATCTCGGGTTGATAGCAGGTATTAGATGGAATGGTGAGGTTAGCTGAGAGATCTAGCTGCTGGGCGAAAAGTAGGTTAGTTTATCGGTGGCTATCGTGGCGGCGCCTGGAGAAAACGAATCCTTGTGGGCCTAGTGCTCATGGTGGCTGTGGCGGCTCTTCGGCGGGGCCGACCCTGGAAGGCTAGGTCATTGTCCTCGTTCTGGTGGTAAGGGAGTTGACATAAACATGTAATATCGCAACGCGCTGGCGCGCAATTAAGCAAATTGATTGGAGTGCAAATTTTCTATGTGATGATTATTTAAATGCGAATACTTTGCTAATCAGTATTGTACAGAGGGAATACTGTGAATCGTTTTCCAAAACTTTTCAGCACGATGAAACTAGGGCCCCATACGTTGAAGAATCGGATTGAATCCGCGCCCATGGGTGTGCATGGCACACCGGAAGGATACATCACCGCTGAGGGTGCAGCGTACTATGAACTCCGGGCGAAGGGCGGGGCAGCCATTGTGACCCTGGGAGAAAGCATGGTGGATTCGAAAGGAACATCTCACGGGAGGGTAACTCCACTGGATGACCCGGGAATCCTGCACTCTCTGATCAATACCACAGATGCGATTAAGAGACATGGTGCAGTTCCCTCCATCGAATTATTGCACGCCGGAATCCGGTCGAGGACGCAGCTGCCAGACGGGGCTGTGTATGGTCCAAGCGCGGGAACATCATTCTATGGCAAACAGATCATCGAGATGGGGGAAGCAGAGATCGAGCAGGTGGTGAATGCCTTCGGAGACGCGGCTGAGATGGCCAAGCTGGGTGGCGTACAGATGTGCATGATCCATGGGGGCCACGGCTGGCTTCTGTCACAGTGGTTCTCCCCACTGCACAACCACAGGAAGGACCGCTTCGGAGGAAGCATCGAAAACAGGGCACGCATAGCGTTGATGATCATCGAAGACATACGGGAAAAATGCGGACCAAACTTTCCGATTGAGATCCGCTTGAGTGGCGACGAGTTCACGGAAGGCGGGATGAGGTTAGATGAAACAGTTGAACTGGCAAAGATACTGGATGGTAAGGTTGACCTGTTTAATGTATCCGCGGCAACGTTCAATGATCGAACCGCCGGCCTCAGGATGTTTCCAAGCATGTTTCTCCCCCGGGGCTGCAACGTGTATCTCGCCGAAGCGATCAAGAAGGCTGTGAAGACCCCTGTGAGCACGGTTGGGGCGTTGAACGACCCCGCTCAGATGGAGGAGATCCTGGAGAGTGGGAAGGCGGATATGGTAACCCTGGGGAGGGCGCTTCTGGCTGACCCCTACCTGCCGGAGAAGGCGAGAAAAGGGGACGAGGAAGACATTACGCCATGCATCCGCTGTAATTATTGCATCAGCCAGTCATTTACTCCCTATGTGAAGTATCCGAGGGGTGTCGCCAGGTGTGTCGTTAACCCGATCATAGGCAGGGAGTATGAGAGCCGGTTTGTCCAAGTAAGTGGCGGAAAGAAAAAGGTGATGGTGGTCGGAGGCGGGCCGGGGGGGATGCAGGCGGCGATCACGGCTACAGACCGGGGGCATGAGGTGATCCTGTGTGAAAAGAGCAGGAGGCTTGGTGGGACGCTGGTGTACGCTGAACGCGAATACTTCAAAGAGGATACAAGGAAGCTTATTGAAGTACTTATCCGGCGAGTGCATAAACGACCGATAAGATTAATGATGGATACGGAAGTTACGCCTGAGGTCGTTAGAGAAATCTCTCCCGATGTTCTGATTGCCGCGGTGGGGGCCGAGCCGTTAATTCCTGACATACCCGGGGTAAAGAACAAGAACGTGGTTGTCGCAGCAGGCATGTACGATGAAGACGCCATAGGTAGGAAGGTGGTAGTTGTCGGAGGCGGGCTGGTGGGCTGCGAGGAGGGACTACATCTCGCTCACCTGGGTAAGGAAGTGACCATTCTAGAAATGCTTGAGAAGGCGGCGGCAGATGCACCTTACCTGCACTGGCTGGGGCTGATGAGAGAGCTTGAAAAGAGTGTCAGGCTGGAGACACGTGTAAAGTGTACACGAGTAACGGAGGGGGGCGTGTTTGCGGTGAATGAGAGAGGAGAAGAGAGGTTCTACGAGGCGGATACGATATTATTGGCGGTGGGGCTGATGCCGAGAACAGATATGGTTGAGTCCCTTCGCAGCTGCGCACCGGATTTCAGTGTGATCGGGGATTGTCTGCAGCCGGCGACGGTTATGGAAGCGATTCACATGGGCTATTTCTCTGCCATGGATATCTAATTTCATTTATTCTGCGCGTGCCTCGAACTTTGGTGTGGGTACCCCACCCCCCGCACC
>CAZAKG010000144.1:0-5051 GCA_964485755.1 uncultured Candidatus Bathyarchaeia archaeon
CAGACTCTGGCCAGCCTACTTCGACGCCGACCGCACCAGAAAGCAGGGCAGAAGAGTAGCCAAGACCCAGGCGACACGCGAACCCACGCCCGACGCCATAGAGAAGGCGGCCCAGAGACTCACCCTCAACCCAGTAGTCGAGCCCGGCCTAGCCTACAGCAAGCAGCCGTGGGTGAAGACAGGCGTCGTGCTGGTGGACAGGAAGATGAAGAAGACGGATATCATCAACGCGGTCGCAGCGGAGCTGAAGAGATGACCCAGCCACAGAACAAGAGAATAGGCGAGTTCCTGCACGTATCCAAGACCGGGCGACCCGTCTACACGCTCCAGACCGAGGCCAGGATAGGCCAACCCGTCTTCGACGCACAGGGCAAACGCGTGGGAGACGTATTCGACATCTTCGGCCCAGTCACAGCCCCCTATGCCTCCATAAGGCTCAGGGACGACCAGAAGGAGGCACCAAAGGACCTCTACCTCGGCGAGAGAACCGAGAGGAGGCCCAGAGAAGCGAAGAGAAGACAGAGGCGCTAACCCGGGGACAGGTAGTCCCTGACCCCCACCACCTCACCGCCCCTCAGGTAGACCCTGGGCACCCTCCGCGAGACGCCGCACAGGACCTCGTGGGTGATGGTGCCAAGCCACCCAGCCACCTCCTCCACGTCCGGCTCGCCCCCTGAGCTGTCGCCCCACAGCACCGCCGTGTCCCCCACCTCCACACCCAGGCCCGTCGCGTCCACCATGAACTGGTCCATGCAGACGCGGCCCACCACCGGCGCCCTACCGCCCCCCAGGCCCACCTCCCCCACGTTGCTGAGGCCCCTCCTGTACCCGTCCGCGTACCCAGCCGGGACCGTGGCTATGTCCCTGGGCCCCCCCGTCACATACGTCAAACCGTAGCTTATCCCCGTGGACGCCGGCACCCTCTTCACGTGGCTGACCCTGGCCTTCAACGCCATGGCGGGCCTCAGCGACACCCGGCTATGATCCACGTGGGGCGAAGGGTAGTACCCATACAGCATTATCCCCGGCCTCACCATGTCCAGGCTGTACTCGGGGAGGTCGATGATGGCAGCGCTGTTGGACACGTGCTTCAGAGGCACATCCACGCCCCTCTCCTCCAGCGCCTCGGCCACCTCCATGAACCGCCCATACTGCATCCGAGTGTACGCCTTATCCGCCTCATCCGCCACGGCGAAGTGGGTGAACAGCCCCTCCAGGTAGAGGCCCCTCATGCGGCTGACCTCCACTATCTGGTCCACAGCTTCCCCGGCCTGGAAGCCCAGTCGACCCATCCCCGTGTCCAGCTTCACGTGGACCACGGCCTCAACCCCCATCCCCGCCGCCGCCTCACTCAGCGCCCTGGCGTGCTCCACCCTGTAGATGGTAGCGCCGATGCCGTGTTCAAGCAGCTTCCCGTACAGGTACTCCGGTACGTAGCCCAGGCATAGTATGGGGGCCTCGAACCCCAGCCGCCGCAGCTGGACCGCCTCGTCCAGCGTCGCCGTAGCCAGCCTATCCGCGCCGCCCCCCAGAAACGCCTCAGCAGCCTCGGGGGCTCCGTGACCGTAGCCGTCAGCCTTGACGCAGACCATTATCTGGGCGCTCTGGGGGACGATCCTCCTCACCTCCCGCATGTTGTGGGCCAGGCGGTCCAGGTCCACCTCGGCCCATACCGGCCTTAAGCCCAGGCTCTCAGGAATCATGGAATAGAAACGGGCGCAAAGAGTAAAAATGGTTTAGGTTAGAGCCCTGGGCTTGGCCACTATCTCCCTCACCTCAAGGTCGAGGAAGGTACGCGGGTACGCGGGCTTCACAACGATGCAGGTGTCAGCGCCCTCACTGGTGCCCGCGATGCTCATCACATCCCTGTCCATGGCTATCATTCCAGCGTCGGCGGCCATCAGCACAACTTCCACGCACACCTTCATCCCCTGGCCGAACCTGTACAGGGTCTCCCTCACAATCTCTTCGGCGGGCTTACCCCCGTACTTCTCCGCGAAGGCGCCGCCCACGCCGTCGCCCAGCGCGTGGCTGGCGGTCAGGACCTTTATCCCCGCCTCGGTCAGCTTCCGCCTTTCCTCCCCGGTCATGCACCAGCCGGGCCTCATGCTGAACCCCTCGGCCAGGGAGACGGCGACCACGTTGACTCCTAGCCCAAGCGTCTTCTTGGCCTTCAGAGCGGTACCTCCGTGGGTCGTGGCCACGACAATGTCCCTGATCCTCAGCTCGTCCACCCGCGCCCTGGCGGCCCTCAGGAGCTCATCGGTGTTGCCCGGCCCGGGCTCCTCGAAATACAGTATCTTCTTCTCCAAACCATCATCTCCGTGAACGTGGCGCGGCTGGCAGGATTCGAACCCGCGGCCACGGGTTCCGAAGACCCGTGCTCTATCCACTGAGCTACAGCCGCCCATGGACAAAGATATCCGTACACAAAAAAAGATTACCATATCAGGCAACGATTAAACGTGAGGCGGCACAGTAATGTTAGACGAGCCCCATGAACCATGATCGCCCCGTGAAGAGCGTCGAGCTCACAGCCCTGGTGCACGCCACGGAGGACCAGGCCAAGGTGCGGAAGGCCATACTCAACCTCGTCCCGGCGGACGTGGAGCCCCCCGCCTTCGAGGCGATGAGCCTCTCCGGCTACTTCAATGACCCCATCACGGCCCTGAGGATGAGCCTGAAGAACAGGCGGCCCTCCACGGACCTCATCGTCGGCGTGTTCAAGAGGCTCAGCTCCCTGGACCAGACGGCGCTCCTGGACGAGCTGCCGCAGAGGATCGATGAGAACAAGAACCTGTACATCAGGCTGGACAAGCAGAGGGCCTACAAGGGGCAGGTGTCGCTCAACGCGCACGACTCGATCAGGCTGAAGGCCAAGCTCCAGGTGCCCCACGGGAGCGACCCTGCCGAGACAGTGCGGGCCTACCTTGAGATGGAGTCGGTGGATCAGCAATGAGGCGGTTCATAGACCTTCACGTCAGTCCGGGCCCGGGGGGCCTGAACGAATTTGTGCGCCGCGCCAGTGAACTGGGGTACCATGGCCTCGGCGTGGTGTGCGCCGGATGTGACGAGCATGGCTCTCAGGTGGAGCTGGCTTCAAGGATAGACCTGGCTCCGAGGAACCAGCAGGAGCTCATGGACCAGCTTAACAGGCACAGGCGGAGCTACGTCGTTGTCTCGGTGACCTGCACGAGTAAAAACGTGGCCAGGCAGGCAGCCAAGGACCACAGGGTGGACATCGTGAAGTTCCCTGAAGACCGGATGGGGGCAACAGTGTGGATGGACAGGCAGCAGGCCGAGCTCGCCGGGGCCTCTAACTGCTGCTACGAGGTGGACGCGGCGGAGCTGCTGGTCGGCGACCCGGCCAGATTGGAGAGGACCCTGACGATGGTGCGCCGCGAGATCGAGAACTCTCAGAGGAACGGTGTCCCTGTTATCGTGTCGAGCGGGGCCACGAGCGTAGTCGAGATGAGGGACCCTCGCTCGCTGGCGTCCCTCATGGACCTGCTGGGAGTGGACGAGGAGGAGGCGCTGGACGCGGTATCCGTTAACCCCTGGCGGGTCGTGGAAAGAAACCGTGATAAGCTCTCCAGGGGCTATGTTTCACCTGGTGTTAAACGGATTGAGTGACTACGCCAAGGTTGACGTGCTGGTTCACTGCTTCTACCACAGGGTCGGCCTCTACCAGGGCCACCCGATACTGAGCGTCAGGTGGCCCCTCTCGCCCATGCCTCTCGGGGACATCGACTCGCTGTATGGCGGTAAGGTGTTCAGCCTGGGGAGCACCAACACGGTGCTCATCAGGGACGGGGACCTGACCATCGTCCACGACCCGGGGATACTGCAGCTGGGCCGCTACGGCGCATTCAAGCTGAGGATGGCTGAGCTGGGGTTGACGCCCGACGACGTTGACATGGTGATCAACAGCCACTGCCACTACGACCACGTGGAGTCCAACTACCTGTTCAGGGGTAAGCCGCTGCTGGTCCACGAGGAGGAGGTAAAGTACTGCGACCAGCTCTACTGGCCGGAGTTCACCAAGGCCTTCATGGGTATAATGGATGTGGAGAGCTTCAGGGGGTCCAAGAAGGTGTCGGATCACGTCAGGATAATTGAGACGGTGGGCCACACGCCGGGCAGCATATCGACCCTGGTGGACACGGAGGAGGGGCTCGTGGCCATCGTTGGGGACGCCGTCATAGTGAAGGAGGACCTCCTTGAGCTTAGGCCGCCGAGCGTGATCACGAAGAACATCTCGGCCGACGTTGCCGTGGAGAGCCTGAAGAGGATCAGGAGCCTCGACCCTGTGACCGTGATCCCGGGGCACGACGCCCCGTTCTCTCCACAAGGTTTAAAATAGTGGGGTTGGATAGGTTCGCAAGTGAATTAGTATGCCGACGCACGGTTCACTGACGAAGGCTGGGAAGGTAAGGGCTCAGACGCCCAAAATAGAGGGCACGCCCAAGAGTAACCCTTCGCCCAAGAAGCGTAACAGGATGAACTACTCAAAGAGGGTCGTGTATTCCCCGGACCGCTTCGAGCGTAGACGCTCTGACTCTTATTAGCCGGATCATTTCTCTGAGCCAGCCCCAGTTTCTAGCGTAGTAGTATATTACCAGGGCCAGTGTTGCGAATATGCCTGTGAGGGCTATTGCCTTGATCCAGTCGTAGGGTCCGGTTGTTGTCGTGGCCGGCACGCCTCCTTTTATGTATTCGTCTTGGAGGGTCTTGACGTTGTACTGGCTGTAGACGTGCATCGTGTAGAGCAGTGAGGCTATCGAGAAGATGGTGAGCGCTAGCTTCCAGTTATTGTGTAGCGTCTCTATGTACGCGTGTATTCTGGGTGTTAGAAGCTCCATTCCTGTTACGTTGGGTTCACGTGTTATCAAAAATGTATTGTCCACATGTATAGTGGATTCATCGGTATAATGTTATCAAATAAGGTGATATTGAACCGTGACTCTTTGAGCAAGGTTGTGGGTACAAGGTTACTCTAGGTGCGCTGTCAGCCACCCAACCACCACATCTATGAGAGGCAGCCTGTGCTC
>CAZAKG010000145.1:0-4957 GCA_964485755.1 uncultured Candidatus Bathyarchaeia archaeon
TGGAGTTTCTTCTCCTGAGGCTCCATATCTCTGTCTCCCGTGGGGTCAGGTAGCCTGCTCTGAAAGACATAGACTCATGTCAAGTATAAACATTTAACATAATAAACGTTTTCCTTCAACCGAAGCCCCAACTACGCCTTGTTCAGGCTTCTGTAGAACATTCTTAGCTTAGTGCTGTGGTAGAGGAACCTTAAGCTGGGCTAGGCGTCTCTACCTGGGCATCGCCTTCAACCGGGGTAGCCTTTCGGGACCTGAGATACCTGTACCCCCTCAGCCCGGCGTACCCGAGCACTACAAAGGGGCCGACAATGATGGCCATGGCTATCATCCCCTGAGCCACGGTGAAGAGGACCGAGAGCCCCGCCTTGACCGGCGCGGACCAGTCCACGTCGGGGAACCAGGCGATCTGCACCTCGGGCTCCGCCTCCTCCAGGTTGAGGAGTACGGTGATGGTGGCCAGCTCGACGCGGCTATCAAGGTAGTTCATCCTGCCCTTGATGGCCTCTATGCTGCCCCTGACCCGCTCAAGCTCCTTCTCGACCCTCAGCACCGACTCCACAGTGGTGCCCATGCCCATGATCTCCAGCAGCCGCTTCTCCTGGTTCTCCAAGTTGACCAGCTGGGACCCCAAGTCCACGTACTCCTCGGTCACGTCCTCGCCCTGCAGGTCCCTGCTCTGAACCACGCCCAGAGCCTCGACCTCGGCCACGGCGTCGTGGAAGACCCGCTGGGGTACGCGTATCGTGATGACGCCGCTCTCGCTGCGTGTCTGCTCGGTGGTCACGAACCCGCCGTGCCTCTCGGCGAGGAGCCGCACCTCGTCGACGGCCGTCTCCACGTCCTCCACCTCCAGCTCTATGCGGGCCGTGAACACGACCAGCCTCTCTGCGAGGAGCTCGGCTGCCTCCCCTACCTCGGGCTCACCCTCGCCGCCTGCTGAGATCATGTCGAAGTACACCCTCAATGGGTCTGGTGAGGCGGCCTTCGCGGAGTCAGCCACCGCCGCAGCCGCCGCCACGGCAGCTGCCGCGGTAGCGGCGTCACTTGCACCTGAGGATGAGGCTACGGTTTGAGTCGCATATGAATGTGTGTAGTTGAACCCGGGCAAGGTGATCGGCTGCCCCTCATGGGGCATGAACGTATTCCCGACCAAGTACGCTGAGGAGAGCAGCGCGAGCAGCGCCAGGGCTGTGATCGAGTTTCTCCTTGAGGGCCTAGGAATGATTCTTGTTCCTATCATGGCTTACCACCGGACCATGCTTTAGTTATATGTGGAGCAACTGGGTATATAATCCTACATTTTTGAACGAGTGTTCTAGAACATTAAACGAAATGATGAGACCTAACCCAAGTCAGTTATTCCGACGCCTTTTAGCCGTCGTTAATCTTACTGCCATCAGCATCGTACCATGTGTAACCTCAAAGCCCAAGAGAAGATACATCGGACAGCACCATTGGCCGTCCACCAGCAGTTGACGTCCACACAAGCCGCGATAATTACATACTTGGATACTCACCACTTCGGACTCTGGCAACGGCTCTCAGACTCGATGATCCTACTGGAGACGGGGACGCCGCCTTGTCACAATACGGAACCCGCACGGATTCCTCGTCAACTCGTCCAGAAGAAGTAACTACTTTTTCCTCTTGAGGAACGACGCACGCCTCTCGTACACGTTCATGGCGCCGTACCCGCCCTTCTTGTCGGGGACGAAAACCACCTCGTACGTGCCGAAGTCGCCGAAGGTGAAGGCGTTAACGCCGCACGGCTTCAGTGGCAGCTCTTTATTACCGCTCGTCTCCAATGCGATGTGCAGCTGCCTGTCCTTGAGGTAGACCTCGGCGGAGTTCTCCCTTGAGACGTAGCGCCCGACGTATTTCTCGGATTGTTTAGGTGCAAGTGCCTCGGTGTAACTGAACCGCCTGTGGTTGAGTAGCCACCTGTATAGTTCCTCGTTGAGGTATGTCTCGCTCCAGCTGTCGTGGTCAGCCTCGGGGTAGGCCGTATATTTGATGTTTCTGTACTTTTTCAGCGCCTTGTTCATGTCGTTGGAGTGTTTGATGGGGACGACGGTGTCCTTTGCGCCGTGGAATATCCACGTAGGTACATGGCGCAGCCTCCAAGCCGACGCGGGGTCGCCCCGACCGCAGATGGGAGCGATAGCCGCGAAAAGCTCGGGGTACTTCGCCGCCGTCTCCCACGTACCGTAGCCGCCCATACTCAGTCCCGTCAGGTAGACGCGATCGGGGTCGACCCTCAGGGAAGAGGTCAGCTCCCTCGTGAGCCAAGCCATCATGTCGGGGGACCACCACTCACCGAGGGCGAGCTGAGGCGACGCGACTATGAACGGGTACCGCTTCCCGGCCTCGATGAGCTTTGGCGGCCCATGTATCTTGACGAGTTCAAGGTCATCGCCGCGCTCACCCGCGCCGTGGAGGAAGACGAGGAGAGGCCACCTTCTACTCTTCTCCGAGTCGTATCCGTCTGGGAGGTAGAGTAGGTACCTCATCTCCTTCGAGAAGACCCTATTCACCTGCTTCGCAGCCGTTTTGGACATGGTCAACAAATAGCCGCAACTCGGCATAAGCGTTGCCACCACGGGGTAAGCGATTTACACTCACCCGCCACATATTTCGCGAGGGGAACCTCGAAGCACCCATGGATCAGACATAATTTATCCCCGGACACAATAGTATTCGGATCGGTTATGCGCATCGCATTAGCTAGTTTCAGTCACGAGACCCTGACCTTCTGCCCAGAGCAGAGCACCCTCGAGGCCTGGGAGGCCGGAGGCATCAGGTACGGACCCGAAGCCCTGAACACGGAGGGCGAGGGCCAGAGCTACATCACCGGCATGAAGGAAGCCGTCTCGGGGCACGGGGACGTTGAGCTGGTGGGCATCCTTCGGACGGGGTGGCCAAAGGTGACGGGGTATGGGAGCTGGCTGACGACGGAGGCCTTCGACGTGATCACGGGGCGGATCGTCAGCAGGCTGGAGGAGCAGGTGTCCAAGGGCATCGACGGCGTGCTTCTGGCGCTGCACGGGGCCATGGCCGTGACCAACGTGCCGAGGCCGGAGGCCGAGATCGTGCGACGTGTACGGAAGGTGGTGGGCCAGGTGCCCATCATGGTGACCTTCGACCTCCACGCCAACGAGGACGAGGAGATGGCCAACGCCGCGGACGCGGTGTTCATACTGAAGACGTACCCGCACCTGGACGAGCACCAGATCGGGCTCACCGCCGGCAGGTGCATCATCGAGACGATCAGGGGCAGCTTCAAGCCGGTGATGGCCTTCAGGAAGCCGAAGATCATATGCGCCAGCGTGTTCCAAGGCTCCGGGGTCCACCCCATGAAGCTGGTGTACGACAGGTGCCGCGAGTGGGAGTCCAGGGGCGTGTACTGCGCCTCCGTGGCTCCAGGGTTCGCGTACGCGGACGTGCCTGACGTGGGGGCCAGCGTCTTCGTGGTGACCGACGGAAACCACGCGCTGGCCGAGGAGGCGGCGCAGGACCTCCACGACCTCTTGTGGAGCCTCAGGGCCGACCTGACGCGTGAGCTGCCCGGCGCCAAGGAGGGCGTGGCCCAGGTCATCAAGATGGTCAAGGAGGGCACCAAGCCTGTTGTCATCGCTTACCATGATGACAGGCTGGGGGACGGGACCCACGTGATCAGGGAGCTGCTGGGCCAGGGGGCCGTGAACTGGTGCTGCGCGGGGCTGGCGGACCCGAAGACGCTCCGTATGCTGAAGGAGAAGCACAGGGTAGGCGACAGGGTGACCTTGAAGCTGGGCGGGTGGCTTGACCCCATCAGCGGTGAGCCCGTGGAGGTGACCGGCAGGATAGAATATCTTGGGGGCGCGGAGTGGATCGAGACGGGGCCCATGGGGCGTGGGGCGCATGAGAAGGTGGACTTGGTGGCGTCGCTGGACCTGGGTAAGAACAGGCACGTCGTCGTCACGGAGAGGCTCAGCGCGCCGATGAGCGCGGACCCGTTGAAGGCGGTGGGGCTGGACGTGGACAGCTTCGACATGGTGGAGCTGAAGGACAGGGTGCACCACAGGGCGTGGTGGGACACCTGGAGCGCGGCGGACTTCCCGGTTGATCCTCCGGGTCTGGGGCCGGCGAACCTGGCTATTCTGGATTACAGGAACCTGCCTTGGGACATCTACCCGATCGGGGAGAAGTACCGGGAGTAGCCCACCTTTTTAGGTTTCTCGTCGCGTGCACGTGGGGGGAGGGGGGGTGTAGTCACCACCGCCACGTTTCCCCGTTTTCGGGCTCGTTTTCGGGTTCGGGGCGTTTTCGCGGGTCTGTTGGCGGTGGTGGTGGTCGGCCTGTGTCCGCCGGTCGCTGTTTGTCGGGCGTTTTGCTGACGGCTGTGTGGAAGAATGTGGTTTTTTTCTGGGTTGCTTTTAGCTGAATCATCCTTCTTGGGGGTTGTTTTTGTGGGCCATGTTTCCGCGTTGTTCATGTGTGTGGATGATGGTTTTTGGTTCGTGTCGCCGTTTGGGGTGCGGTGGGTGGCCCGTTAAGGGGTTAGCTTATGATCTGGAGTTCCTCGACGTTTCTGTACTCTGAGACGTTCCGTGGGCCGCGGCTGGTTATTGCGATGCTGTCCTCTGTGTGGATGCGGGTTCCGGCTGCGGTGTGGCTGGGCTCGACCTGCAGGAACATGCCGGGCTGGATGACCCAGTCGCCGTGGCTTGGGCCGAGGAATGGGGGCTCGTGGCAGCCGATGCCTATGGCGTGGCCTATGAAGGCGCGGTTGTAGGGGTGGCCGTGGCTCTCGTAGAAGGTTTTGACGGTCTGGTGAACCTCTGCCACCGTTGCTCCGGGCTGTAGTGCCTGCTCTGTGGCGCGCTGCGCTGCGACGGTGAAGCTGTAGGCTTCCTGTTGTGCTTTGGTTGGTTTGGCTACGGCTGCGGTTCGGCTTATGTCGCTGAGGTAGCCGTCG
>CAZAKG010000146.1:0-4922 GCA_964485755.1 uncultured Candidatus Bathyarchaeia archaeon
TTGGAAGGCCAAGATCCTACCACTAGACTACGGTCGCGCAGCCAAACAGAACGAAAACAGGATTAAAAGAGTTTACCCCTCAACCGGGATCATGATCTCCGTGGACCAGTGCTCCGGAGTATCCTCGTCGATGAAGCTCCCGTAACTCAACCCATACTCCGCAGGCTGGTACACCGCCTCGATGCTGCACATATCAGAGGCCGGCCTCAGCCCACGCTCCTCAATGTACCTGTACAGCTCCTCATAGTAGCTCTCCACAGGCCGACTGGTACCTATGAACACAAGGAAAGCCACCTTGATCTCGGGCATCATCTTGGTGTCCACCCCCTCCACCTTTCTGTCGATGGGGATGATGACCTCGCGTCTGCACCCGGGCTCGTCCTTGGGGTCGTAGAACATCACCATGGTGGGGTCCTTTGGCCTCGCGCCCTTCTCGTAGAGCTCCCTGTTCAGCTTGGCGACCTCAACAACCTCGCTCTCCCCAGACTTCAGAGTCTTGTAGGCAACCAGCTCCCGGATGGTGGTCTTGACGCCTATCTTATCGATCATACTGAACCCTATCCAGATTCGTGGCTAATAATGCTTGTCAATACAGCCTGATGGGTTTGTCCAGTCTGCTCAGCAGCACGATGCTGCTCAACCTGTGCTCGTCAATAATCCTGTAGCTGCACTCCCCGGCGATGGACGCCGCGAACCTCTTAATGTCGTCGAACCACGCCATCTCGTCGTACCCGAACCGGGCCCTGGCGGAGCCCACGGACATGGCCGCCTTGGGCTCAAGGTACGTGGCGTTAGACAGCTCTGCTAACTTCGCGTAGCCCCCTGGGTTCACCATGTTGAGGCCGGGCACTAGGGTGTGCCTAAGTACCGTGGGGCAGCTGAAGGAATCCAGCAGCTCAAGGGTCTCCATGACCCTCCGCCACCCGTCACCCAGCATCGGCCTACACGTCCTCCTGTAGGTCTCCTCGTCTGGGGCGCACAGGCTCACGTATAGCTGAGACGGTTCTGTGCTCAGGTTGGATAATACGTCTGGCCTGGTACCGTTGGTGACTATGAACACCGACTTGAAGCTATGGCCCCTGAAGGAGTCCACGAGCTCCCCGAGCCTAGGGTAGAGGGTGGGCTCCCCCTCCAGGCTGATGGCGGCGTGGAGCGGATGCATTGCCTCGTCGAGAAGCTCCTTCTCCACGTTGGGGTTGCCCCCGAAGCCGTTCATCGCCTTCCTGTGGGCCGCCAGGCACCCCTCCACGACGCTGTCGGGATCCTCCGGGTCTGAGATGTCCCTGGTCTGTTCCCATGAGACGCCCAGCGTCTCCGGGGTGGCCCTCCAGCAGAATAGGCAGCTCTGGGAGCAATGGCCCAGGCCGGGTGTCATCTGTAGGCAGCGGTGGGTCGGTACCCCGTAGAACCTGTTCTTGTAGCAGTTCTCGGCGCCCCCCGTGTTGAGGCTGCGGCGCACCCAGTGGCACGTCTTCACGGCGCTGTGGGCGCCCACCAGCCTGTACTTCTGCTTCCGGTAGCTGGCCCTGAACTCCTCGGGGACGCTCATCCCGGGAAAAGACGTACACGTTGAATATCAATGAAACTGTTAGACGAGGTGGTCTGCTGGAGCCGCATGAACCAGCCCACGGAAACCACTATTACTGCAGCAGTAATATCCGAGTCATGGACTACTGGAGCGGCCTGGATAGGCAAGTATCAACCCACAGGCTGGTGACAGACGGCGCTCCGGTGCCACAACGTGGGCCAGCAGCACGCCGTCCTCATTAAGAGGCCCACGTGATCCGCTTCACGCAACCATTAATACGGCAAGGGCTCACCTTCAACCATGGATTCAAAGGGAAAAAGGTTCAGGGAGCTCCTGGGGCGGCCCGGGCTCCTGCTCCGCCCATGCGCCTACGACGCCCTGTCGGCTATACTCATAGAGAAGGCCGGATTCGACGCCGTGGGGACCTCGGGCTACGGCATATCGGCGTCCCTCATAGGACAGCCCGATATGGGGCTCATCGGGTACCACGAGATGCTGGAGCGCACCCGCACCATAGTGAACGCGGTGAGCCTGCCCGTGGACGTTGACGTTGACACCGGGTACGGCAACGCGTTGAACACTTACTGGACCGTGAAGAACTTCGCAAGAGTCGACGCAGCGGGCGTCAGGGTCGAGGACCAGACGTGGCCCAAGCGGTGTGGCCACATGGCGGGTAAACAGGTCGTCCCGGTCGAGGAGATGCTCCAGAAGGTGGCCGCCGCGTTGAAGGCCAGGGACGAGGAGAGCCCGGACATGGTGGTGGGTGCGAGGACGGACGCCAGATCGGTGAACGGCTTCGAGGACGCGCTGAAGCGTGCCACTGCATACGCCGAGGCTGGGGCCGATTACGTGTACGTGGAGGCGCCCCAGAGCCTCAAGGAGGTTGAGACCCTGGTCCGGGAGGTGCCCGAGCCCCTCGCCTTCAACATCATCTCCGGCGGCAAGACGCCGCCTTTCGAGATCGGCGACATGGAGAGGCTGGGCGTCAAGTACCTGTCCATCCCTATGATCTGCCTCTACTCCGCGACGAAGGCCATGGTGGACAGCCTGAGGGTGCTCAAGGAGAGCAGGGACGTTAAGCGGCTGGCTGGGATGGGCGTGAGCTGGGCCGAGTTCAACGAGCTCGTGGGGGTCTCGCGTTGGAGGCGGCTGGAGCTTGAGGTGCTGCCAGAGGAGCAGCTCATGCAGATGTACGGGTCAACGGACCTGGACGAGATCATAAGAAAGGAGCTTGAGGGCACCGAGAAAGTGTGGAAGAAATAACCACACATTACTGTTTTAACCGTAAATATTGATTGAACAGTTATGGCGTTCTGGGAAAGCCTAGACAGGCTGATACGTGAGAACCCGCTGGTGATAGATAGAACGCGGGGCAGCACCCATCCAAGGTTCCCCGACTCGGTGTACACTGTTGATTATGGTTACCTTGAGGGCACGGTGAGCGGCGACGGTCACGGTATTGATGTGTGGAGGGGTAGCCTGCCGGTAGCGGGGGTTCAGGGGATTCTGGTCAACATTGATATGTTGAAGAAGGATGTTGAGGTCAAGCTCATCGTAGGCTGCACCGAGGACGAGACCAGAATCATCAGCTCCTACAATAACACGTATGCGTTATCGAGCATATACATTAAAAGAATAGAAGGTTAACCGTAGAGAGCCTTGTACTTCTTCTCCAGGTAGTCTATGAAGAGTTTAACCTGTAGCGGCTTCCCTGTGACCTGTTTCACCAGGTCCTCGGGGTCGTAGAGGTTGCCGTACCCGTACACATTCTCTGTGAGCCAGCCCTTGACCTCCTTGAAGCTGCCCTCACTTATCTTGGTCCTCCAGTCGGGTATGTCCTTCGCCAGCTTCTGGGTCCAGATGCCGTCGTAGAGGTTGCCCAGGGCGTAGCTGGGGAAGTACCCGAAGTAGCCGCTGGCCCAGTGTGTGTCCTGCATGACGCCCTCGCTGTCGTTCTCCACCTCGACGCCCAGGTAGTCCCTGTACTTCTGGTTCCACGCCTCTGGGAGCTCGTCCACGGTCAGCTTCCCCGCGAAGATGTCGCTCTCCACCTCGAACCGGATGACTATGTGGAGCCCGTATGTGACCTCATCGGCCTCTATCCTGATCTTGCTAGGGGTCACATAGTTGACGGCCCTCACCATCTGGTCCAGGGTCACGTCCCTCAGGGTCTTCCCCGTGAGCTTCTTCAGCACGGGCAGGTAGTACGCCCAGAACTCTTCGCTGCGGCCAACGTAGTTCTCCACGAACCTGCTCATGGACTCGTGGACGCCGTAGCTGGATGACGAGCCCACCGGCTGGTACATCCAGTCTCGGGGCAGCCCCAGCTCGTAGAGGGCGTGGCCGCCCTCGTGGAGGACGCTGTATAGGCTGGACGCGAAGTTGTCCTCGTGGTAGTGCGTGGTGACCCTCACATCCGTGTAGTAGCCCGTGGTGAAGGGGTGCTCGGTGGGGTCGATCCTTCCCGACGCTTTGTCCGACTTCACGTCGTAGCCGATGAAATTTGCGAGGTTATCCGCTATCTTCTCCTGCGCGGCGACTGGGACACGGCGGCGTAGGAACCCTGTCTCTGGTTTGGGTTCAGCCGCGACTCTGTCCAGCACCTTCTTCAACCCCTTCTTCATTTCATCGAAGAGCCTTGTGATGGTGTCGGCCGTCATCCTGGGCTCGAAGTTGTCGATCAACGCGTCGTAGGGCGTCTTGGCTCCCTTCACGGGCATGAGGAGCTCCCCCTGCCTCATCTGGAGCCCTATCATCTTCTCCAGGTCGGCTTTGAACATGGAGTAGTCCTTGGCCGCCTTGGCCCTCTTCCACGTGTTCACGGCTATGGTCTGGTGCCTGGCGATCTCCACGACTAGCTCCTCTGGGAGCTTGGTGTTCTCGTCGTAGGCCTTCCGGGCCAGGTGGACGTTCCGCTTCTGGAGCTGGGTGAGACTCTCGTAGCCTGGGTGCTTCTCTACGGCGTCCAGGATACGCCCGTTCTCCGGGTCCGTGAGCCTCTGGTGGCCCACCTTCTGGATGAATGCCAGCTGCTGGCTCTTGAGCTCCACGGCTCCGGGGGGCATCTTGGTCTCCATGTCCCAGCTGAGGATCGCCCCCGCCGAGCCTATGATGGCCAGCTCCTTGGATCGTTCGAGGAGCTTGTTGTAGAGGTCAGTTAAGTCGCCTGACATTGAAATCAATGATCGATCTAGCGTGGTGCCTTGTTTTAATGTTTCTAAAAGGAAATAGTGAGCCCGCCAGCGCCGCTCGCTTGGTGGTCACTCTTTCTTGTTCAGAGGCTTGAGGAGGAAGTCCCCGAGGACGTCCTTCGCCTTCTCCCTCTTCTCCTGGAACCCTGTGAGGAAGACCTTGACGCGGTCGGCCAGCTGCTTCTTGCACTCCCCGCACATGA
>CAZAKG010000147.1:0-4837 GCA_964485755.1 uncultured Candidatus Bathyarchaeia archaeon
GGAAGTTCATGTAGCCCGGGGTCTCGAACACCGGGATCGACAGGAGCTCCGCGAGCTCCACTAAGGATGACACGGCCGCCGGGTTCCTCCCGAGGTACCTGGTGTAGATGATCGGGTTCTCCGCATTCACGAGCATCTCGGAGAGTTCTTTGAGCGCGGAGGGGTCAGCCTGCACGGGTGTCGGCCTCGGCGTCCTGTGGGGCACCCTCATCCTCTCCACCTTCTCGAAGAGGAGCTCCCTGGAAAGCACCATCATGACGGGCCCCTTGACGTCGGTCGAGGCGATGTCGAGCCCTCGGGCAATCATGCCGAGTATGTTCTTGTTGGAGTCCGGGGAGTCGGTCCACTTCAGGTACGGCTGGATGAGCCTCTGCTGGCCGCCCACCTCCGTGAAGGAGAGGTAGTGGGGGCCGGGCGTCCCGCCGTAGACCTCCCCGTCGTGGGTCCTGTTCTGCCCCACCATGAGCATGACGGGGACGTTGTCCGTGTACATCGCCTTCAGCTCCATCGCCCCGTGTAGCATGCCGGTCAAGACATGGGTCATGACCACCTGGGTCCTGCCGGTGGCCATGGTGTAGCCCTTCGCCATGGAGAGGGCGGCGCCCTCGTGCCTCACGTTGACATATAGGGGCCTCTTACCCTGGCTGTTGTACCTGGCCAGGTGCTCCCACATGGGTATGAACTCGGAGCCAGGGGAGCTGAACACGTAGTCTACCCCCAGCCTGTGGAGCATCTCCACGTAGCCGTGGGCGGCGTCCTCGACGGTTATCTCAGCCATTGAAGGTTCACACAGTGAGGGTGAGCGGCGGTATATAGATTTGCCAAACACATAATCTGGGGTTAACTGTTAATAGCTTTGAGGGGAACCTACCGCTGTATGAGGCTCAAGGTGGACGGCGCAAGGCTGGAGAAGACGCTGAGGGCGATGGGTGAGGTGGGCGCCACGCCCTCGGGCGGGGTGAGCCGCCTGGCCCTGAGCGACGCCGACAGGGAGGCTAGGGACCTCCTGGTCTCCTGGTTCAGGGAGCTGAACCTGGAGGTCAAGATCGATCCCATCGGCAACATCTTCGCCGTGAGGCGGGGCCAGGAGGACTCTGAGCCTGTGGTGATGGGCAGCCACATTGACACCGTGAGGGACGCTGGCATCTTCGACGGCGCCCTGGGCGTCCTAGGGGCACTGGAGGTTTTGAGGGCTCTCGATGACGCTGATGTGGAGACAGTGAAGCCCGTGGCCGTCGCGGTGTTCACCAACGAGGAGGGGGCCAGGTTCCAGCCCGACATGATGGGCAGCATGGTCTACGCGGGGAAGCTCGGCGTCGAGGAGGCGAACGCATCCAGAGACGACGACGGCGTCACAGTGGGGCAGGCGCTCGACCGAATAGGCTACAGGGGTGAGGAGTCGTTGAAGCCCTCACGCTACCTGGAGCTACACGTGGAGCAGGGCCCCGTGCTCCACAGCCGTGGCATCCAGGTCGGCGCCGTGGAGGGCGTCCAGGGCATCGCGTGGTATCACGGCGGATACGTGGGCGAGGCCAACCACTCGGGGACCACGCCCATAAACCACAGGAAGGACGCCCTGCTGGGGGCCTCAGACCTGAACGTGAGGCTGAGAGCCATGGCCGAGGAGCTTGGGCGAGGCTCCGTGGCCACGATGGGCAGGCTCAGGCCGGCCCCGGACGTGATAAACGTAGTCCCCGGAGGAGCAGAGTTCACCGTAGACTTCAGGCAGTACGACCCGGAGCTGTTCACCGAGGGCAAGCGCAGAGTTGAGTCCCTCGTCCGCGAGGCCGCTGACCGCCACGGCCTATCGTGGAGCCTGAGGCAGTCAGCAGACGCGCAGCCCGTCAGGTTCGACGGCGCCATGGTGGACCTGGTTGAGTCCAAGGCGAGGAGCCTGGGCCTCAGCTGCACCAGGATGCCCAGCGGCGCAGGCCACGACGCCCAGTTCATGAGCTACGTCTGCCCGACGGCTATGGTCTTCGTTCCCTCCGTCGGCGGCCGAAGCCACTGCAGGGAGGAGTGGACCGAGCCCATGGACTGCGAGAACGGGGCGCGTGTGCTGCTGGAGTGCGTCCTCGACCTGTCAGCCTAGCCCGGCGACATTCAGGCGAAGCCCCTGGGATTCAGCTACGAGAGGCTCCTGGTCACGCTGACGGGCACCAGCCCCATGAACCTGTGAGTCGCCGTCAAAGTACCCTCGACCCTGTACTCAGCCTCGTCGCTGTAGCCGCCCAGGGCCTGAAGCAGGCTGCCGCTGAGGGCCACATCCACCTCCACGGGGCTGGACCCCATGGCCTCCACGTGCTGCCCCTCGACGACCAGCGGAGTCAGCAGGGTCTCACCGTAGTAGAGCCGGCCGTCTATGGACACGTCGAAGCCCATGCCGCTGTTGTTTTTCACCTCGTAGGTGAGCGTCAGGTTTACCTCGGGCGGTAAGAGGCTGAAGCCCACCACGGTGAGGCCGCTGAACTCCACCGTGAGGCCGTCGACGGCGTCCGAGAGCTGGCCCCGGACGTAGAGGTACGAGCCGCCCGAAATGACAGCGACGACGGCCAGTGCGATGAACAAGTTACGCTGCGCTGAACCCATGCAGTATACATGGCGGCGGCCCAATATATCTTAACTGTCGCTGGGCACGTACAGGGTCAGATCGTCCACGGCTTCCGGCCTAGTTATGGCCACCTCGAACACCGCCTCGTACTGCTCCCTGGTGAGCCCCTGATCGTCCGAGCCCACGGCCCTGAAGCCCCCTCCCTTACCGTGCCTGACGGCCAGCAGCTGAACCCTCCTTGCGGCCAGGGACTCGGGGGCCTGCGCGTTGAAGGCCACCGCGAGGTGCATGTAGCCGCCCGATGAGCTCCGCCCCGTGGGCGCGTAGACGCCCCTGAGGGCCTTCACCCACCTGTAGTGGCTGTTGGCCTGCACCGCCTCCAGCAGCCTCTGGAACGTGGCCTGGGGCAAAATCCAGAGCTCCTCCCACAGGCTCCAGACGTAGACGTCCTGTGAGGCCCCGCCCTGGATGAGCCGCACCATCCACCTCGCCTTCCTCCCGGTCACGGGCGGGCCGACGGCGACCACCACCTTCTCGGGGGCCGCCTGCTGCTGCGGGGCCGCCGCCTGGCCGGCTAGGGGTTTCCCACATTTTCCGCAGCGCGTGTTCGCAGGGGGGTTTCGGTGCCCGCACGCTGGGCAAGTCCTCATGGCGGGCTCCATTTTGGAGCCGCACTTCCCGCAGTACGTGTTGTCGGGAGGGTTCACGTACCCGCATTTTCTGCATATGTTGCCCTGGGCCACGGGTTTAGGCGCCTCGGCCTTGGGCTTGGCCTGTGGCGCCGCCGGCGTCGGCGGCTTCTGGGCGGGCGTGGACGTGTCCGCCTGGGCCATTATCTTGATTATCTGCTCTGCCCAGTCCTGCACGACGGGGCCCTCCATGGGCTTCACGCCTGCTTGGCCCCGCAGCTTCTCAGCCACCCGCAGAATGACCTGCACGGGGTACCTTATGTCCTGCGGGGCCGAGACGACGTGCTGTGTGGCCACCAGCGTCCTGTCGCCCATGGGCACCACCTGGCACCTGGTGTTGTGGTTCTCCTCCTCGTCCCCCACCGTGACCTCGAACCTGGCGAACGCGTCGGCCTTGAGGTTAGAATCTATTCCCTGTATGGTCTTGGCGTCCGGGACCTTCCTCACAAGCTCCCTCAGGGCCTTATCCCTGTTCAGGGCGTCCACGAGGGGGCTCCACCCCTTCTTACTCCTCTGGACCTCAGGGGCCTTCAACTGCTTGTTGTACGGGAGCCACACCATGTCCTTGCTGAGGAAACCCCTGATCTCCTTCACGTAGATGCTCCCCGGGGCCGGGGACGGCACCATGGCCCCCATATAGCACTTCATGGGCTCGTGGCGGATGGTCCCCGCCGGGCCGCGGGCCGTGAACTCCATGACCGCCGTGTAGGAGTAGAGGGTCACGCCGCCCCGCAGCGGGATGACGTGGGTGAGCCCGTAGAAGCCTCCTCCCTTGAACTCGCTGATCCTGCCGTACTCGTGGGTCAGGGGCCCAGAAAGGAACCCCTCCAGGCCCTTGGCGTAGCCCTCGCTCAGAGCCTGTATGCACCTGTCCCTCGACGTGTACGATGCGCTCACCTGGACCAGCCCTAACCCTCATGATAACATGCAGTGCGCCTAAAAAAGATGTGATCAGGGCCCAGACTTGCTGCGCAGCGATCTGATGGTGCCGGAGACGCGGTCCACCTGGACGACGGCCGGCTGGCCGAAAAGCTCTGTGATGTGGGCCAGCGTGGCTCTCGTCTGCGTGACGTGGTCGTGGCTGCACCTCATGATCCCCGTTGACGCCTCGGGGTCGTACTCGATTAGCTTCAGGTTCGCCTCGCTGAGGCCCTTCACCCCGTAGAGGAGCCTGAATCCGGATATAATTGCGTCCCAAAGCTGCTCCTCGGTAACTCCATGGCTGCAGCGGACACTGAAGGCCAAGTACCTTCTACGGGTGTTCCTGACGGGCACAGGTGAATAGAGGCAGGGCAAGGGCTTATGTGGTTAGTGGTCCACGCAGACGGCTCTGCCGCTCAGGTCCATCTTGGTTGCCCCGAACTCGCCCCGTATCTCCCTCAGCATAGCTGTGTCGAAGACGGGGCCGTCCTTGCAGACCCTGTAGGGGCCCACGGCGCACGCGCCGCACAGCCCCGAGGCGCACTTTATGAACCTCTCCAGGCTCGCCTGGACTGGTAGCCCCGTGGCCTCAGCGTCCACGAAGACCCTTGCCATCATGAGCTCGGGTCCGCACGTGTAGACGTGGTCGAAGCCTCCTTTCTCCATGAGCTTGGCC
>CAZAKG010000148.1:0-4794 GCA_964485755.1 uncultured Candidatus Bathyarchaeia archaeon
CTCTCAACGGCCTCCAGGGTGCTCTTCATGTCCAGTACCTTCTGGACATCTTCCTGTGTAAGGTACAGAGTCAAATTGATTCAAACATGAGTGGGTGGGCCACGTTTTTAATGATTTCGAGAAGATGCTCAGGCACCCGGACGGAGCCTGATCCATGGTGCAGGACTCAGCCCATAGCGGGGGCGTTCACTTTGTCGAGACACAGATAGAATGTCTCTAAATGTTGAGACCAATGTGTGCGCCATCAACGATACGGTTCTGATCACATTTTTCTCCCTTGAACCCATACAGGCAAGTATTAACTACTAGTACGGGCATCAGTTACTTCGAGAGAACACGGGGACATGCTGCGGCTTCCTTTCTTCTCCCGACGACAACCCTCCACTAGGCCCAGTGCCCCCCGTTTTCTCGTCGAGGAACCCGAGTTGTTGAAGGCTGAGCCCATGGGAAACGGGTACGTCTACGATGACAGGTTTTTTAACAGCTACCAGGAGGTGCAGTGCTACAGGTACCTGAAGCACCTGGGGATACCTCCCGGCAAGGTCCACCACGAGTACAGGGTGGGGGGCAACCACTTCGACTTCTTCCCGCTGAAGCGCGTCTTCTGGGAGCACCACCCCATCAACCTCAGGCTGGGCCACGACATCTACAGGTACGGGAAGACGAGGCGCACCATCCTGGACGAGAACGGCTACGATCACGTACCCCTTGTGGTGTCGGACGTCATGTTCGAGGACATAACGGACATCTACAAGGCGATGAGCGACAACAGCGTGGACTTCAGGAGCGGGCAGGTGCAGGGGGACCGGGGGATAGTGTACGTGAAGAGCTACGAGGACGAGTGGAGTGAGGCCGCGTTCAACGTCCTGTGTGAGACCCTGGCCTCCGGCTAGGGCGTGAACTTGCCTCCGTCGGTGAAGACCCTCATGAGGTCAGCGTAGAGCTCGTTGAAGCCCTCGTTGGTGGTGCTGCTGACGGGTAGGGGCGAGAACTCGACTCCCAGGCGCTCTATGACCTCGATCATGTCCTGGCTGATCATCCTGTTTAGCCCCGTGAGCCTTGTGTCTATGGACTCCTCCAGAAGGTACGGGTCCTCGGCCCAGCCCATGATCTCCTCCAGCTCATGCGGCTCCAGAAGGTCGGTCTTGCTGATGACCTGGAACTGGGGAAGCAGGAACCTGGTGTTGATGGCGGACGCCAGGAACATGTTCATCACGTAGTTGAGGGGGTCTCTGCAGAAGACGCCGTCGAAGAGGTATATGACGCCCTTCTCCGCGTCCGTGAGCTCCTTGGCTATCTGTGCACCTATGTCGCGGAAGGCGAAGAGCTCCATCTGGCCCGGCGTGTCCACGATGCAGATGTCCGGGGTGAAGTCCTCTATGTCGTTGGTCAGCTGCTGGACTATGCCCGCCATCATGTCGTGGGCCAGCATCAGTCCGCCGTTGGGGCCCAGCCCGTACTCCTCCATGAGCTCCTCCACCTTGATGTACTCGCGGACGTCAACGTTGGCCGCGTACGGCAGAATGATGCTGCCTGGGTCCAGGTTGACGGCCATAACGTCCTCCCTGTTGTACTCCAGGAACCTGGTGAACTTGGCGGTGAAGGTGGACTTGCCGCAGCCCGCGGTGCCGAGCACGAATACCAGGTTCAAGGCTAGTCCCCGGCGAACTCCCTGAACAGGCGGTACGCCTCAGCTATCTTGTACCGCTTCGGCGGCCTCTTGAACCCGTAGGCGCACACAGGCTCCACGGGGCCGCCTACGCCCTTATCCATCGCGATCTTCAGGCCCCTTATCGAGTCGACGAGTACAGCCCCAGCGTTGGGGGCGTCCTCAGTACTCAGCTTCACGTCCATGGTGAAACCCGCGCCCCCGAAGTAAGTTCCTTTGATCCAGAAGAAGCTGTCCCTGCCGTTCACAAGGAAGTCCACAAAGTCGGCGGACCCGGAGACCAAGGGGAAGTCGTAGGGGACGCTGCTCTTCACGGCCTCAGTCTTGATGAGCCTCTTGGAGTCGCGGCTCTTCTCCAAGGTGTTAATACTCTCCGAGCCGCCGCCCACGTCCAACTGGTAGCTCTCCTCCACGTGGACGCCCCGGCTGTGCAGGAACTCCAGGAGCCCCATGTGGACGGCCGTGGCTCCCACCTGGCTCATCAGGTCGTCCCCCGCCAAGGGCAGCCCGGCCCTCCTGTAGCTAGCTGAGAGGCTCAGGTCGTTGACGATGCCCGACGGGGTCGCGTTGAGGAACCCGCAACCGGCCTTCAGAGCCTCCTCGGCGTAGAGTCTACTACCTTTATCTGAGCCACCCGAGATGAGGTTCACGAGAACCTCCGCCTCGGTGTCCCTCAGCGCCTTGGCTATGTCCACGGGTTTGCCCTTAGCCATCTCTATGCGGCTCATGGAGTTATCCTCCACGTGGTCAGGGGTGTGCCCCATCTGGACCTTGACGCCTGCGCGCCTCACGCCCATGAACCTCGGCGCCTTGTTGGGCTCCACGAATATCGCCTCAGACAGGTCAAGGCCCACCTTGTTCTGGTCTACGTCGAAGGCCGCCACGAACCTGATGTCCCCTACACCGTACCCGCCCAGCGTGGAGTGGAGCAGACCGAGCTTGTCGTTACCTCTGTAGTATTCTACGCCCTGGACCAGGGCCGAGCAGCAGTTGCCCACCCCGGCGAGGGCCACACGTATCTCGCCCAACGCGTCTCACCGTTACCTATGAACAAATGCAGCCAGTATACAAGGGTAACGTTTGGGGGATAAAACGCGGAAAAGTGTTGGGAATGAAAAAACTGGTTGGGTGGTTAACTTGGGCTGCTTCCCTCGCCTTCGCCCTCGGGCTCCTCTTCTGGCTCTTCGTCGTCGTCTTCGTCGTCCTCTGAGCCTTTGCCGTGGTCGTCGTCGAGGCCGTCTACTTGGTCGTTAAGCTCATCCAGCATGGACTCGACCTCTTCAAGGTCCTCAACACTCGTGGCTTCCTCTAGGGCCTGCCTGATCTCCTCCAGCTTCGCTTCCAGGCTGGTAGTGTTCTCGCCCTTGGACTTTAGCCTCTCTATCTTCTCGGCGTAGTTGTCCACCTTTTCCTGGGCATCAGCCAACTGCTCCTCGTAGCTGTGGCCCGGCTTTTTGTCATCGTCGTCCGCCTCGACCTCTTCCTCTGCGTCGTCGATCATGTCATCGATGTCGTCAAGCATCTCGTCAATCTGGTCGATGAGGTCCTCGGTTGCTTCGCGGTCGCCCGCCTCGAGCTTGACCATAGCCTCGGAGAGCAGCCCCTCGGCCTCAGTGTAGATTCCCGTCATGTTGCCAGTGCCGTAGCCCAGCTGCTCCAGTTCGCGGAGCCTCTCCCGGTACCTGTTGAGCTTCGCCTCCAGATTGCTGACGTCTTTGAGCCTCTTGATGGTCTCGTCTTCCACCTCGTCGTGGCCTTTGCCGAACTCGTGGGACTCCTTCACAAGGCCCTTCAACTGGTCGACGACATCGTCCAGGTCGTCCCTGTCAACGTCTACGCCCTCTAGGGCGGCTATCATGGCCTGGAACTCCGCGGTGAGCGCCTGGGTGTCCTCCTCCGAGACGCCGTACTTGCTCAGTATCCTCAGCATCTTAACCTCCAGCTGCCGGACCCTGATCATCGTCTGGTTTACGAAGTGCTCTATCTTCTCCTTCTTCTTGGGCTCACTCAGGCTCCGTAGGTCGCCTGTGGCCTGGCCCATGAGAGACCTAGCTTCCTCAAGCAGCCCTTCGGCCGCCTCGAAGTCTCCCTGGTTGAGAGCGTCCTCAGCGCTGTTGAGGGCCGCCTCAGCCTGATCTAGGAGGTCGGTGGCTTTCGTTACATTGATCCCCTGGCTCTCCAAGTCCGTGGCTATGCTGCGTAGCTTCTCCAGATACGCACGCGCCCTATCAACGGCTGTGAAGAGGCCCAAGTTCTTCTCGGTCTCATTATCCTCGGTGCCCTCGTCCTCCTCGTCCTCAACCTCGTCCTCAGCCTCGTTGGCCTTAGACGCGGCCTTACCGTAAGCGTTGAGGGCGTCCGTTGCCTTCTCTATACACTCCTCGTACTCTCCTGCGTCGTAGTGGGCCTGCGCCTCTGCCTGGAGCTGTATAGCTTCCTGGAGCTGCTCCTGGGCGTTCTCGGGCACCTGCCCGCCCGCCGCCGTAATCGAGTCGAAGAGGGCTGTCACCTCGGCGTGGCTCTGCTCAAGAAGACCAAGCATGGTCTCGGCCGACTGGCTCCTCGGTCCCTTGGCCCGGACCGGGATGAGATTCAGGCCCGTGGCCGAGGTGGCCAGAAGGGTCATCACGATTAGAGAGATAATCTTCCTATTCATCTTTGTCACTGAGAAGCCACTGGGCCTTATATAATAATAAGAACCCGGAGGAACCCGCTGGAACCCTGGTTTCATGGCGATCCCTCCGGCTCCCTGAGCTGCAGGTACGTCGCGCGGCCCACGCTGGTCACCCTGAGGAGCCCCTCATCCTCCAGCCTCTTGACCATCCTCCAGGCGCTGGACTTGGGGATGTTGAAACGGTCCCTTGCCTCAGTCGCGAAGACTCCCCCCCTCTCCTGTATGAACCGCAGCATGGCCTTGTCGTCCGTCCTCAGGTTGGGCCTCGCCTTGAAGACCGCATCGAGGTCAACGTTCGCCGCAGGCTCATCCGGCCTCTGCGGAAGCTGGGGGCTCCCTCTTCTGCGGAGGAAGATGTATCCCGCCGCGGCGAGGACGACCAGGGCGGCCCCCGCTATCATCACCGTGGTGCCGCTGTCTTTAGGCTCAGCCTCATCCAGCATGGTGTAGG
>CAZAKG010000149.1:0-4733 GCA_964485755.1 uncultured Candidatus Bathyarchaeia archaeon
GAGGACGTGTTCGCCTCAGGGGGAATCAACGCGTTGCGCTCCTTCCAGGACATATGTGCCTATGTAAAAGCCAACCTCGTGGGAACGGTCCACGGCAGCGCGGGCAAGGCAGGAGAAGTTCAAACCAACGAAAAACTATTACAGAAAGCCCATGATCTAGGAAGAAAAATTGCATCTCCAAAATAGAATAGCAAAAGAGCAGTCGAACAAGTGACGGTACCGTGGACATCCACCGCCGCCTAACAACCCGTAAAAAGCCCCTGAACCAAGAAACAAGCCCAAAAACGGGAAAACGTGGCGGCGGCGACGACACCCCCCTCCCCCCACGTGCACGCACACACAGACAACAAACCCCCCAACCCCAAGAAACCCCCAAAAAACCGCTTATACCATGCCACCAGGTACAAGGAAAGAGCGGGAGGAGAGATCAATTACCTCGTTCAATTTTCTCAATTAGGTCAACCGCGCATTACACTTGTGCGTAGAACGTAGATTTTTCTTATACCAGGGCGCACACAATTAAATAAAACCCTGATTCCTCACGGCACTCTTTTATGAAGCCTTCATTGTCAATGTGTAACATGAGTTGGATGACCCGGATCCGAGACGCTCTCGGCTTAAAGGGAAACATCCTTCCCATCCTCAGCATTCGAAGCCTCGACGCAACCGGGTGGCAGATGTTCGAAGCCGTCTGGCAGCCCTACATCCTAAGCCTCGGAGCGTCTATGCAGCAAGTGGGCGTCATCTCCTCAACGTATCTCGCGTTCTTCGCTGGACTCCAGTTCTTTACTGGAACAGTGAGCGACAGCCTCGGGCGTAAACGGACCATGATAATCGCTTACCTTCTGAGTCTAATGTCGATCTTCTTCACGTTTGTCGCCGACTCTTGGATTCAGATTGTTCCAGTAATGGTGATATTCGCCGCGGTAGACGCCTTGGCTGAGCCTGCAATAATCCCGCTGGTGGCGGAGTCGGTCCCGGAGGAGAAGAGAGGAGCAGCATTCGGGTATCTGAGCCAAACATGGTTCCTCCCCGGGCTTTTCGCTCCTGCGCTTGGCGGCTTGATCGGCAGTCTATACGGCTTCAAAACCGTCCTCACCCTTGTACTCGTCACAGAGACCCTCAGCTTAATTTTGTTCCACCGATACGTCAAGGAAACCATTCTGAATTTGAAACCCATTAACCTCTTCGAGCAAGCTGGAAGGTTTTTTGAGCTCGTGAAGCCTGAGGCGGGGTTCATTCGCCTCTACGCTACCATAATATCGAACCGTTTCGCCTACGCTCTCTTTGATGGCGTCCTCTACGCCATGGTTATCAAGGCCTATGGTTTCAATGTCCTCACGATAGCGCTCGCCGCTAACATCTTTACGATGACCACCGCTGTATGCCTTTTCGGAACCGGTAGGATAGTAGATAAAGTGGGAAGCAGAATCCCTATTATCGTCTCCAACCTATCATGGATCTTGGCTTTGGTCTTGTATTTTTATTCCCATGAATTGTACATGCTGTTACTGGCTCAGATGGTAAGAGGGATAAGTGTAGCTCTCTGGGATCCTGCCCTGAACACCTATGTGGCCTCAGAGACCACGGAGTCTGACCGTGGGCGGATCACGGGTAAGGTGGGTGCGCTTAAAGGAATATTGACGTTCCCCGCACCGGTTCTGGGCGCGACTCTCTTCGAGCTTTACGGTTTGACGGGGCCGATAGCTCTGAGCATGGTGGGCATCCTGGTATCCTCTGGACTCGCGCTGGGTCTAAGGAAAGAATAACCTTTGTCCGCTCCCGGCGCCCGAGGACACGCTGAGGCGGCTCTAGGTGTTGTGGGAGAGCCTACGGAGTATGTCAGGGTTGATGTTTTAGGGGGTAGCATGGGTCCGATGATTATTGAGGTTGAGCTGATTGAGCCGATGTTATTCTTTGACTTCTTCCCGGAGACGATTGAAGTGTTTGCTGACCATATTGAGATGAGTCTCAATAATAATTGATAAGACAAGCTACTGTTTTAGTCCTTTCACAATCTATCCCGGCCACAGAGTTGGCACTTGCTATTAACCCGTCTCTTAACCAACTCCGGGACAACGGCGTCCCTTACATGCTGGTTCGACACGTGCGAGGCGTCAATTCTTAATAATGAATGCTCCCTTTACAAGTCGAGGGACCTGTTTGAGTTTCAGAGGAGAGAAAGCATTCGAGTACATGAAGAAGCTTGCCGTCGACATCGGGTCGAGGCCCAGTGGAACAGACGCGGAGAGGAGGTCCGCGGAGTGGATACTATCGGAGTTCGAGAGGCTAGGGCTCGACGCCAGAATCGAGGAGTTCGACGCATTCACGGGGAGCGTCAAAGCGAAAAGGCTTGAGGTGTTAGAGCCGTACAGAGCGGAGATACCGTGCGAAGTGATGCCGCTCTCGGGCAGCACAGGCCCGAATGGTGTGACGGGGAGCATCCTCCACCTCGACTCGTACGATGAGGAGTACATCACACCGGATGTGGAGGGGAAGATCATCATCACCTCCGGGGCCCCCGCTAACAGGGACCGCGCCTTCGCTCAGCTGAAGAAATACAAGCCCGCGGGGATGATAATAATCGAGTCCACGCCTAGAGCGATGGCTAAGAATCTCTGGGGGAGCCCAACATTCAGGAAGAAGTATGTTGACATACCCATGGTTAGGGTCACCTTCGAGGATGGAGTGAAGCTCGTCAAGTCTGGGGTCAAGAGCATGCGTCTCACAGCGGTGACCGAGGACAAGACTATCAGGACCCAAAACGTGGTCGCGGAGATCAGGGGGACGCTGCGCCCCGAGGAGATCATAGTAGTTGGCGGCCACTATGACACCGTCCTAGAGGTCTCTGGCGCCGGGGACAACGCCGGCGGCACCGCGATCGTGTTGGAGCTTGCACGGGTCTTCAAGGAGAGGGGATCGAAGAGGACGATGCGCTTCGCGGCCTGGGGTTGCGAGGAACTCGGTCTGCTTGGGAGCAGGGAGTACGCGAAGAGGCTCAGGGAGACGAGCGAGGCAGCTAAGAAGGCGGACGATGAAGCTGTCACGGAGCTCGATAACATGGTTCTCTGCCTTAACTTAGACGTCCATGGGGGTCTGATTGGCACAAACAGCGCCAAGGTTCTTGGTCCACCCGAGCTGACTGCGGCTGTGAAGCTGCTATCTAAGGAGAAGGGGGTCGTGTTCAGCGTCTCCGAGGCGGTCTACTCCTCGGATGGGACGCCTCTCTCCGCCGTCGGGGTCCCGAGTGTGTCGCTTAGCAGGGATACGCCTACGAACCTGTTGATGCATAGCAGGGAGGATGAGGAGAAGTGGCTGAGCCCCGAGGCGTTGAGGACGCACGGAGTCTTCGCTGAGGAGTTCCTAAAACGCTACGTGGCGGAGGCTGCTGCTTGGCCCTTTGAGAGGACGATACCTGAAAAGCAGAAGAAGGAGATTGAGGAGTACTTTAAGAAGGCTGGGAGGAAACTCCCCTAAGCTAGGCTCACTGTAACCTTATCCTCACCTCAAACTTACTCTACTCAAGGTGAATGATTGATGGTTGAGTTGGCTGAGATTCAGGTCGCCTGCGCGTGCAGCGCGTGTTCAAGCGTCTGAGTAACATCAACCGTAAGCCAATCAATTCTTGATAAAAACAACTGAAAGGCTTATAGAAGCCATAGGGATGACCCGTTAGGTGAAAGGGGGAAGTGCGGGGGGAGGGATTCGAACCCTCGAAAGCCTGAGCTAGGGGATCTTGAGTCCCGCCCCTTTGGCCACTTGGGAACCCCCGCCCAGCACAAACAACCGCCCCCACAAATAAAACCGTTCCCCACAAACCCAAATACACCCACAACCCAACAATAACCGACATGAAGGCCACCATAAGCCTAGGCGGCAGCCTGCTGACAGGCGACAAAAACGACTCCACACCTACACTCAGCCCGGAACCCTACCGCACATACGCCACAGTCCTGCGACAGCTCCACGAGGAAGGCCACCAGCTCATGGTGGTCTGCGGAGGAGGAAAACCCGCCCGCCACTACATCAAGGTGGCCAAAGAACTGGACGCGCCGTCATCCATCCAGGACATGCTGGGCGTCAAAGCCACCCACGTGAACGCACTGCTCCTCACAGCCGCCCTGGGAGACGCGGCCGACCAGACCAGAGTCTACACCAGAGCCACGGAGCTGAGGCACAGACAGCCCAACAAGATACTGGTGGGCGGAGGCTACAGGCCGGGGAGCAGCACCGACTACCGCGCGGTCCTCCTCGCACGCGCCCTGAGCTCGGACGCGGTCATCAACGCCACAGACGTCCCAGGCGTATACGACGCCAACCCGCGGACAAACCCCAAGGCCAGGAAACTCGACCACCTAACCCACGTACAGCTGAAGAGGATCATCGAGGAGAACACCAGGCAGGCCCCCGGAGAGTACAGTCTATTCGACCTCAAAGCGGCGAAGCTAGCCGCCAGGATCAACATGCCCCTCATCTTCATCGACGGCAGAGACCCCGAGGAGCTGAAAAGGGCCGTCGAGGGCGGCCACAACGGAACCCTGGTGGAGGGCTAGCCCAGCTCAAGCCTTATACAGCAAAAAACCCCATCATCAACCATGACAGGCAACCGAGTAGTCATCGGGATGATGATGCACGAGACCAACACCTTCAGCACAGTCAAGACCAGCCTACCAGACTTCAACCCCATGTACGGCGAAGAGATCAGCGACATACTCAAGGGCACCAGGAGCGGA
>CAZAKG010000150.1:0-4728 GCA_964485755.1 uncultured Candidatus Bathyarchaeia archaeon
ATAGGGGCCCCGACCAACGTGAAGAGGAGCATCACGGAAGCCTTAATCAGAGAGCAAGGGGACAGAGTCCTCGAAGCCTCAGAAGTCACGGGTTGAACGCCATGGCAGCGCCTAGAGCCCCCAGGGTGCAGACGGGAGTAGAGTCTCTGGACGCCCTCATGGGCGGAGGCTTCACACCGGGCGCCGTCAACGTCGTCTACGGTGAGGCCGCCACAGGGAAGACCACGCTGTGCCTCACCGCGGCCCTGAACCACCTAGGCAAGCACCGGGCGGCCAACGTCTACATCGTGGACTCCGACAACAAGCTCAACGTCGGCAGGTTAACCCAGTTGGCTCAGCCCAGAGGGACGGGCCTCCTCAAGAGGCTTCACCTCCACATCCCCCGGAGCTTCGCGGAGCAGGAGGAAACCCTGGAGAACCTGCCCACCCTGGACCCCCTGGACCTGGTGGTGCTGGACAGCGTGACCGGCCTCTACAGGAGCGAGGTCTCCGACGAGAAGCAGACCTACAGGGCAAACAAAGAGCTTAACCGTCAGTTGGGGTACATAACCGAGATGGCTAGGAGCAGGGGGGCCACATTCATACTGACGGGCCAGGTCAGAAGCATACTCGACACCCAGCAGGTGGAGCCCGTGGCCCCGAGGCTCCTAGGCTACTGGGGCAGCCTCGTGTTGAAGCTGGAGAAGACGCCCAGACCCAGCGTCAGGCAGGCCACCCTCGAGAAGCCCCTGGAAATGCACGGAACCGTCTACATGGCCCTGGGAGAGACGGGTGTAACGGAGGCCACCGCGTGACGCTCAAGACAATCCTCCTCGCCATATACACCTACCTCCCGGCCTACGTGGCGAACGCGAGCCCAGTGATCCTGGGCGGCGGCAGACCCCTGGACGGGGGTCGCCTCTGGAGGGACGGTAAGCCACTTCTGGGCAACCACAAGACAGTCAAGGGCGCAGCACTCGGGTTCCTGGCCGGCCTCATCGTGGGCGTAGCGCAGGGTAACCCTCTGGGCGGCTGCCTGCAGGCGCTGGGGGCCATAGGCGGCGACCTTGTGGGCAGCTTCTACAAGAGGCGTGTAGACATCCTGCCGGGGGGGAGCCTGCCGCTCTCCGACCAGCTGGACTTCATCGTTCTGGCCGTGGCCCTCAGCTACCCGGCCCAGCTGACGCCCTGGGAACAGGTGGCGGCGATCCTACTGGTCACCCTCCCCATCCACTACCTGGTGAACATAGTGGCCTGGGCTCTCAGGCTGAAGAAGAACCCCTGGTAGCTATGGGACGGGGTTCCTGGGCCACTCACCGGCCGTTATGGTTCTACCACAGTAGTTCAGTATGAACCGGTCCTTGAAGCGGCCCATGAGGGCGGCCGTGGCCTTGAAGCCTGTGCAGTGGCAGGGCGAGAGAAGCCTCAGCCCGAACCCCTCCAGGGCTTCGGAGGTCCGGCCGATGTACTCGTCCGGCCTTGACACTAGGTGCGTGCCGCCCACCAGCGCATAGATGTCCTTGAAGCCGCCCAGCTCCCTGACATAGGTTAGGGTGTTCACGGGGCCGCTGTGTGCGCACCCCGTTATGACCCAGGGGCCGAGGCCCTCCACGTCCGCCCAGAGGGCCATGTCGCAGAGGATCGCGTCGTCGACCTCGACGCCTTCCACCTCCACGAGCCTCTTGGCGCCTTCCCGCGGCGCGGGGACGTCCTCGAAGCCCGAGACTCTGGGCACCTGCCCCGTGACCCAGAGCCCAGGCACCACCTCCAGAAGCCTACCTGACAGCCTGACCTCGCCCCCCGCTGCCTCGATCTGGCTCACGCCCTGGCCCTCAGGTACACCGGCCCTCGTCCTCTTACCCTCCCTGCTCACGTTGTGCCTCGGGAGGAAGCAGTGGGGGTGCGCGTAGACGGGGCAGCCCCCTGAGGCCCCCACGACCTCCACTGTGGCCGCTGTGTGGTCGCTGTGACCGTGGCTCAGCACAACGGCGTCCAGGTCACTCAGGTCCACCTTCAGCTCCTTGATGTTGTGGAGGAGCGGGTCCACGTCGTTGCCGGTGTCCAGAAGCACCTTCCTGTGCTTTCCTTTGCGGTCCTCCAGCTCCAAGAGGAAGCTGAGGCCCCACTGGCCGTGGAGCCCAGCCCTGTAGACCATGTTGTCGGCCAGGGTCGTCAGCTTGAGAGAAAGAATACCCATGGACGAGACGTGCGCCTGTAGGCTAATAACTATCTCTTTGACTCAGATATGAGGTAAGCCTCTCAACCATTAACACGAACCCTTTGCGGGGCCATGTCAACAAAATTGAATTATAATTTACTCATGGACATTAATATTATAGGTGAAGTGGTAATCTAGGTGGTATCGATGAACGTGCTGTTGCTTGTGCTTGATGCGCTGCGATTTGATCATGTCAATCCGGAGATTACGCCGAATCTATGCCGCATCAGTAAGGACGGCGTCTTTTTTACTAATTCCTATTCCTGTAACTCATCGACGCTTCACAGCATGCCCTGTATTCTATGCTCAAAGAAGGAATACGACCCCGAAAAGAACATTGCGAAGATCTTGGATAATCACGGTATTCACACCGCGACTATTCACTCTAACCCGATGATACATAATTTCTATTCCGGGTTCAAAGAGACCATTGATCTGAAATCGAACAAGTTTAGGATGAGCAAGTCGTGGAGGAAGATGCTCCGAAGTAAGTTGCCTCCATCCATTTTTGCGGGGATGAAGAAGATACGGGCAAACGTCTACGACGAGGAACAGTACCTGCCTTACTCGAGGGCGGATGAGACTCTCGAGTTTACCTCCAAGTGGATCAAGGAGCATGATGGCTTCTTTCTCTGGGTTCACCTGATGGAGCCCCACATACCGTACTATCCTAAGGAGACGAGTCTAGACTTGAGCAGGGTCGAGATGAGGACATTGAACGATAAAATCGTCGAGGCGGCGCACGGGAGGTATCAGCCGACCCCCGAAGAGGTGGAGCAGGCGAAGACGCTCTACAGGGAGGAGATACATGAGATGGATGAAGAGATAGGCAAGTTTGTGGACGGCCTTCCTGAAGAGGACCTGGTTGTCATCACCTCTGATCACGGGGAGGAGTTCGGCGAAGAGGGACAGTTCTCTCACCACTCCGATAAAATGATCCCTATACTGACCCATGTCCCGCTGATCGTGTGCGGTGGAGGCGCCAAGAAGGGGAAAGTCGTGGATGACTACGTGTCCAGCGTTTCTGTTTCGCCTACTATCTTGAGCGCTATGGGGGTAGCGGATGAAATTGGGCAGGGAAAGTCGCTGTGGGGCATGATCACTGCTTAGCGGGGAGATGGAATTGAGGGTTCTAATACTCGCCTACGACGGTCTGGACCCCGACCTGGTCAATGAACTGAATTTAAGGAACATCATGCAGAAGGAGCACGGTCAGGTCAGTGTACCCATCGTCGGGGGTATAGATGATCCCTCAACTCCCATTGTCTGGACCAGCTTCATCACAGGCGTGGACCCCTCTGTCCACGGTGTGGATATGCCTGAAGTCTGGAACAATCAGATAGATGGATTCAGAAGCGCCTTAAGAAAATACAAGAAAGTACACCAGTTGCTCCGAAAATTAAAAATAGGATACGGCGTGAGGAAGACCCTTGGGGTTGAAGCTTCTTTTCCCAGCCGCAAGAACATTAAAGTCGACACCTTCTTTGAGGTCATTAAACCGAGTATCGCGTTGGGCGTCCCCGTCTATAACAAGAACCTGCACCAGATATACCCGGTGGGGGACGTCATTAGAGCCAGACAGGATCCAGCGCTTAGGGAAGTCTTCGAGAAGAGGGTTAGAGACAGATTCAATGAAGAAATTCAAACCCTTTTCAGGGCTCTGGATGAGGATTGGAGGCTTCTGATGATACATTTCCACATAACGGACCTTTTCGGCCATACCTTCTGGGGGACAGAGAAGTTAGCCACCCTGTACGCGGAGATGGATCTGTTGACTAAGAGGGTTAAGGAAAGGCTGCGAGAAGACGACATAGTGTTAATTGTTTCGGATCATGGGATGGGCAAGCTCGGTCACACGAAGAAGGGCTTCTACAGTTTCAACGTGAATATTGGGTTGAGGGACCCAGATATAAAGGACTTTTACAAAATTATTGTGGGTCTATTAAGGAGCCCGTAGGCTCATAACGGTTAAAGGCATTAAGAGGTAGGCTACCGCTGACGCATTTCATTGATCCCGTTCAATGTTTTCGAACAACCGTTCTAAAGCGTGGAGTTATACTATCCTTCATGCTTATATGGCGCATCACCGATCTGAATGTGAACGCTCCGAGGGTGACGAGGTGAGGGAGGCCGTCGTACAATGAGTAGTTCAAGGCGCAAGATGCTGGCCGCCCAGGAGGACATCGCCAACCTCATCGCAAACCTGGCCAAGAGGAAGGACATGACAGTCTACCAGACTGTGAACGACATCCTGGAGCAGGCGCTAAGAGTCGAGGGCATGGGTCTCAGCCTCCGCCAGGTGGTGGACGAGAGGTGGATGCTTGAGCGGGCCAGGGAGATAGGTTTCACCTTCACCATCGAGCAGCTCCTCTACAGGATCGTTGACGAAGCCTACGAGGAGAATAAAGAAAAAACAGCTGAGATGTGGCGGGAGATGGGCCACTGGTACGGGAAGTACTTCCAGGCGAAGCACGAGAACCCGCTGGAGGCGTTCAGGGAGGCCATGGAGCTGTTCTGTCTGGGGAGCGCCG
>CAZAKG010000151.1:0-4710 GCA_964485755.1 uncultured Candidatus Bathyarchaeia archaeon
AAGAAAGCAGCCCTTCGCCGTTCTGCGGGACGACCACGAAATCCTCGTCGTGGACTCGGGCGTACGCAGCCAGCCGCGTGACGAAGGCGATCATTCGGGCCGCCGCTTCGGCCCTGCTCAGACAGAGACCTTCGCCATTGTCCTCGTCGCTCCAATACTCGAAACCATCCACGATGTCCAGATACGCGCCGTCAAAACCGCAGCCGATGATCTTGTCGACGTAGCCCGCGTACCTTACAGTCTTGCCTCTAAAGTTTTTGACGCCCTTCTCGAGTGAGAGCTTAAGAAGGGATGAGGGGAAGCCGTCCAGGAACGCCTCCATGGGCTCAAGGCCCTCCACGAAGATGGACTCGACCTCACTGTACCTGTCGAGCTCAACCATCTTACCGTCCACAATCATGGGTACCTTGCCCGGGCGCACAGGCATCCTTGTGCCGCCGAACACTATCTTGTAGTCCAGAGGTGGCTTAGGATCCTTGGGCAGGCCACCGCACGCGAACATGACGTCCTCGACCTCGTCCATCTTGCTCATGGCCTGCCCGGAGAGTATGTCGATCAACCCGGGGTCGACCCCGCTCCCGGGAATGGCCGTGATCCCAGCCTTCAACACCTTGCTGTATATCTCTCCCTCCTGGGGGTACCCTCCGCCCGCCAGGTCCACGACGTTGACCTTGGCCTCTACGGCCGCCTCAAGCACGTCCATGCTGAACTTGGCGGCTGTACCGTTTATGACAACGTCGTAGCCCTTCATCTTCTTAGTCAAGGCATCTCTGTCCGTGACGCTGAGGCTAGCCGCGTCAAATTTCTTACTTTTAACATACTTCTTGGCTGACGCTAGCTTGTCCTTATCTATGTCGCAACCCGTCACCTTGGTGACCTCAGGGTCCTCGGAGCAGTTTTTAGCTATAGCTGGGCCCATGAGGCCCATGCCGAGTATGAGGATCTTCATGGATAACCGCCTAACAGTTGGCTGCATGGGTATATGAGGTCACGCATTGTCCCTCGTTTCTGGTCGTAGCCGGATTCGATTCATGTCGAAGGTTTTATATTCGGTACAGTTAATTCACACTTTACTTCGTCAGGTGAAAGGTTTGGTAGATTTTTCGTTCACTGAGGAACAGAACCTGTTCCGCGAGGCTGTCCGCGAGTGGCTATCCAAGAACCTCACACTAGAGCAGGTGAGGGAGAATGACACAAAGCACGAGATACCCCGATCATTCATGAAGGGGCTGGGGGATCTCGGGCTGCTTTTGCTGACCCTCCCTGAGGAGGACGGGGGCTCGGGCGCCGACTGGATAACAGCGGCCATCGGAGCAGAGGAGCTGGGCTACGCCGACATATCGGTGGCCACACCCGTCTTCTACCTGGTTCAGGCAAGCTGGGGCTACGTCATCAACAGGCTGGCCTCAGAGGCCGTCAAGGAGGGCTACATAAGGAGGGCCGCGAAGGGGAACGGCTTCATAGGGATCGCAGTAACTGAGCCGGGTGGAGGGTCAGATGTCGCCGGTTTCAAGACCAACCTCAAGCAGAGCCCTAAGGGCTGGGTGGTCAACGGTGAGAAGTGCTACATAAGCGGCACAGCCGAGGCCACTGAGATGAACGGAGGCTACTTCGTCTCCGGGTACTCAGACAGGTCCGCGGGCCACAAGGGGATGACGGCCGTGTTCGTACCCATCAACCAGGAGGGCGTCGAGATAACCAAGCGCTTCGACAACATGGGCAGGATGGCCATCAGCACAGGCGGCTTCACGATGACCGACGTCAAGGTCCCCAAGGAGTACCAGCTGGGCGAGACGGGCCGTGGCTTCTACTACACCATGGAGGGCTTCGACGCCGCCCGCATGCTGGTTTCAGCAAGCTGCATAGGGGCAGCCCAGAGGTGCCTGGACATCGGCATGGACTACATCAAGGAGCGCGAGGCCTTCGGTCAGCAGCTGGCCAAGTACCAGGGCATCCAGTTCGACCTTGCCGACATGGTGGCGCACCACGAGGCCATCAAGAGCCTGGTCTACAGGACGGCCTGGATGCTGGACCAGAAGTACAAGCACGGCACATTCTCGGCCCTCGAGGTCAGCAAGTACCTGGGCATGTGCAAGTACCTTGCGCCCCACCACGCGCTGGACACGTTCAGGCGCGTCATGTACTGGCTGGGCGCCTACGGGTACACCAAGGAGTGCCCGCTTGAGATGGGCGTCAGGGGCCTTATGAGCTACTGCATCGGCGCGGAGGGCGCGCAGAACATCCAGAAGGTCATCATCGCCCGCGAGACCCTGGGGAAGGACTGGATGAAGTAGCTCCACACCCCCTTTTTACGGTAACATTAAAAGCGGAGCTTCATGGTATTCTCTGCGATTAACATGTCAGGAGTATCTCAGCTTCCACCCCAGGTACAGGAGAGGCTTCAGAGGCTACAGCAGCTTCAGAACACTATGCAGCAGCTTATGGCTCAGAGGCAGAGGATAGAGATGGAGGTGGCGGAGTCGGACAAGGCGCTGGAGGTGCTTAAAGAGGTATCGGGCGACCAAAAGGTCTACAAGTCTGTGGGCGCCGTGCTCGTCGAGAAGGAGCGTGACAAGGTCGTGAAGGAGCTTGAGGAGAGGAAGGAGTTCCTCGACATGAGGGCCAAGGTGCTTCAGAAGCAGGAGGAGAAGACCAAGGAGAAGCTCACGGGGCTTCAGGAGACCCTGCAGAAGGAGCTGGGGATAAACCCCGCCGCATAACCAAAATCTTATCACATCAGCCGCGGAGTTCATTCTGGTTCTCGCCGGGGAAACGGTCTTGGAGCGAGATTACGGTAGATTTGCCGAGTTTATTGGGCGCAGAGTCGTGGTTCTGGGCCACCACAACGCTGACCCAGACGTCGTGGGAGCCGCCCAGGGCGTCAAGGAGTTGGTTACGATGCTTAGGCCGGGCTCTATCGTTGAGATAATTCTGCCAAACGACGTGAGTTCACTATCGAGGTCGGTCGCCTCAAGCCTGGGCATAGAGATCAACGAGGCCGCCACGGTGGCCGACCCGGACACCTACGTTGTCGTGGACACGGGCAGCCTGAACCAGCTCGGCGCATACGAGCAGGTCCTGAGAGAAACCGAGGCCAGCATCGTCTTCATAGACCACCACATCCACGATCAGGCTACGGCGGAGCTATCCGACCTATACCTTCTAGAGCCCGGGGCGTCGTCCACATCAGAGATCGTGTACAGGATGATGAAGTACCACGGGGTCAAACCGAGTGAGTTAACGGCCAAGGCTCTACTATCCGGGATAGCATTCGATAGCAGGCACTTCTCCATTGGGGGAGCGGAGACGTTCAGAGGGGCCGCGGAGCTTCTGGACATCGTGGGCAACATAGGTGAGGTCAAGAACCTATTGACGAGCCCCATGGAATACTCCGAGAAGGTGGCCCGCCTGAAGGCGGGGCAGAGGGCAGAGGTGGCGTCGTACGGTCGCTGGGCCGTGGTCTTCAGCCACTTAGGCTCATACCAGTCATCTGGCGCCAGGGCTCTCGTCTCTCTTGGGGCGGACCTGGCCGCCGTCGGCGGGGAGGAGAAGGGCGAGGTCAGGGTTAGCATGCGCTCAACCAACGAGTTCAGCGCCTTCACAGGCGTCCACCTGGGTGACCTGGCGTCCCAGCTGGGGGCGGAGTTCAGCGGCTCGGGGAGCGGCCACCCGACGGCGGCGGGGGTAAACTGCAGCGGCTCCCTGGACGCCTTCAGGAAGAGGTTCTTCGAGGTAGTGAAGGGTAAGCTGGAGCAGCAACAGGTATTATAGGCATAACTATTATATCTCTAGGGGCTTCCATTATCGAAACCCCTGGATGCGAGGGCGGACACGTTGACGATCATAGAGGTGCGGGGCCTGTCATACGCCTACCCTCACTCCTCTAAACCGGCTCTCCGGGACGTGAACCTGGACATCGATCCGGGGGAGTTCATCCTGCTGACGGGTCCCAGTGGGTGCGGCAAGACCACCTTCTGCAGGGCCCTCAACGGCCTGATACCGAAGTTCTACAGCGGCGAGATGAAGGGCTCCGTCAAGGTCGCTGGCCTCGACACCAGGGAGAACCCCACCATGAGGCTGGCCCAGTGTGTAGGCCTCATATTTCAGAACCCTGACAACCAAATATTCGCCCTCACGGTGGAGAAAGATATAGCGTTTGGCTTGGAGAACCTGGGCGTGCCCAAGGAGCAGATGCTCAAGGAGATAGACTGGGCCACGGAGAACACGGGCATCCAGGCTCTAAGGCAGAGGGCCACACACGAGCTGTCCGGTGGCCAGAAGCAGAGGCTCACGATAGCCTCCATCCTCGCCATGCACCCCCAGATCATCGTGATGGATGAGCCCACCGCGTTCCTCGACCCCGTGGGAGCCGAACGCATCTTCGACGTCCTAGCGAGACTCAACGAGGAGTACGGCATAACCATAGTGCTCATCGAGCACAGGATGGACCTGGCAGCCAAGTACGTGGAACGGATAATAATATTCGACGGCGGCTGCGTAGTGAGCGACGGCGACCCGTCGGACGTATTTAGCGACGAGTCCACCCGCCTCTTGGGCGTGGGGACGCCCAGGGTCCTGGAGCTTGCACGTAGGCTCAAGGCGAAGGGTCTGAAGATCGATGAGCTGCCCGTCTCAGCGGAGGCCCTCTACGAGTCACTGAAGCCGTACATCTCGGTGAGGCGCCAAGAGCCCGCCTCGGACATGAGCTCC
>CAZAKG010000152.1:0-4683 GCA_964485755.1 uncultured Candidatus Bathyarchaeia archaeon
AGAAAGCTTCCCCGAAAGAACGTTTACATCAAGATAGAGCCGGAGATCATAGAGTTGGACAAGGTGATGAAAGACCTGGAGCTCACGAGGGAGCAGCTCGTGGACATCGGCATACTGGTGGGCACGGACTATAACCCGGAGGGAGTGAAAGGGGTTGGACCGAAAACCGCCCTCAAGCTGATAAAGAAGCATGGCAGCCTGGAGGCCGCTCTCCCCCACATGGAGAACGTGGAGTTCCCCCATCCGCTCGACGAGATCAGGGAGCTCTTTCTCAGGCCCCGCACCACTGACACCTACAAGCTTGAGTGGAGGAAACCGGACGCAGCCGCGATCATAGGGTTTCTGTGCGGTGAACGCAACTTCGGCCAGAGCCGGGTCATGAACGCCATAGAGAAGATGAACAAGGGCTTCTCGGACACTGGTAAGAGGACGACCCTGGACAGATTCTTCGGCTGACGCAAGGCTTCTATACTCCCATCCTCAACCCTTGATGAAATGAATCTAGGTGTCTTCCTTAGGAGCGAGGTCAAGCCCGCCCTGGGCTGCACGGAGCCTGGCTCAGTGGCCCTGGCCGCGGCCACGGCGGCCAAGCAGCTCGGACACAAGGTAAAAAGGATTCATGTGCGGACGTCTAGGAGCATCTTCAAGAACGGCGTCAACGTGGGGGTCCCGGGAACCCGAGGAGGCAGAGGCAACCTACTTGCTGCGGCCTTAGGAGCATTGGCCGGAGACCCGGATAGGGGGCTTCAGAGCCTAGAAGGCATAACGGATGAGGACGTCTCTGAGGCAAAGAGGATGGTGGATGAAGGCCTCGTGACGCAGGAAGTGACAGACGATCCCGGCGTCTATGTCGAGGTGCAACTCTACACAGACGATGCGAGGGCGTCAACCATTATCTCAGAGCGCCACGATAACGTGTTAAAGGTCACGCGGGACGACGAAACCGTCTTCAACGGGGAGTCCGGGGAGAGAGGCGGCGGGGAGAAGCCCCTCTACTTGGAGGAGCTCACAGCCCTGGACATGGCCGGCCTCTGGGGGCTCTCTAAAGAGATCGACGCCGAATTGCAGAGGTATCTACTCGTTGGCTCAGAGATGAACATGAGCGTCGCGGAGGAGGGTGTAAAGGAGCCGTGGGGCCTAGGAGTGGGCTTCCACCTGAACGCCATGACGCCCAGCGGTGACCTTCTATACAAGGTCAAGGCATACGCCGCAGCCGCGACCGATGTCCGGATGGGCGGAGGCCCATGGCCCATAATGAGTAGCTCAGGCAGCGGTAACCACGGGATCACGGCAATAGTGCCCCCGTCCGTGGTCTCATCGAGCTGGGGGAGAAGCAGCAGGGAGCTGGCTGAGGCGTTAGCTCTCAGCCACCTTGTTACCAGGTACATTAAGGCGTATACAGGCATCCTTAGCCCCGTGTGCGGCTGCGCCATCGCAGCCGGGGCTGGAGCCGCTGCCGCCATCGTTAAACTCGGCGGAGGCTCACCGGGGCAGGCAGATTCGGCTGTGGCCAGCCTCATAGCCTCGGTGATGGGCATGACCTGTGACGGCGGAAAAGGGTCGTGCGCCCTGAAGGTGTCCACGGCGGCGGGTGAGGCATACCTGGCCGCGATGCTCGCCATGAGAGGCGCAGGGGTAAATGAGAGACAGGGAGTCCTCAAACCGGACCTTAGAAGCGTGGCCCAGGTTCTGGGCGAGGTCAGCGAGAAGGGGATGCCCAAGATGGACAAAGTTATCTTAGGCATCCTCCAGAGGCGTTAACATCATTTATTTTACTCCACGCACCTGATAGTACGAGGAGAGATGAAGGTTCTAGCTATCCAGAGCAGCCCGAACAGGGACGGCTTGACTGCGAGCGCCGCCAAGCACCTGTTGAGGGGCGCCGAGTCCAAGGGGCATGAGGTGGAGCTCATACACCTCAACGACCACGTCATCAAGAAGTGCAAGGCCTGCGAGGGCGGGTGGGGCCAGTGCAGGACCGAGGGCACATGCGTGCTTGAAGACGAGTTCCAGTCCATCAGGGAGAAGATCGATGGAGCAGACGCGCTTGTCTTCGCCACTCCGGTCTACTGGCTCGACCTCAGCGAGTCGGCTAAGACGTTCCTGGACAGACTCAGGAGGTGCGAGAGCCACTACAGTTTCCAGAGGTACACCAACAAGCTCAGCGTCGGCGTGGCGTCGGCCGGGGGAAGCGGTAACGGGGCCGCTAGAGCCCTGTATCTGCTTGAGGAGTACCTTAAGAGGCTGGGCTTCAAGACCTTCGATCTAGTAACTCTAACCCAGGCCAGCAAGGGCCATAAGCTGCCCATGCTCGAGGAAGCCGGTAAACGGCTCTTCCCATAGTATGATGTGGGTTCCCCGGTGAAATTTATTAAACCACGGGACACCCTTTGATGCGTATGCCCATCGAGAAGTACCTGCTCCCTGAGGAGAAGATCATCTTCTGGAGTGACTTCAACGTCAATTATAATGAGGAAGAGTACAGGGTGTACATCACCTCTCACAGGCTCCTTCTCTTCAAGGAGCAGGGCATAATATTCAGGAAGGAAGAGGTCATAACTGAGAACTGGGCCCAGATTAGGGGGCTTCAGTACACCGAGACCGGCCGTATCAGTAAGAAGGGGCTCCTCACTTTCTCGTCAAGTAAGGGTGAATCCGTTTTAGAGGGGCCTAGAGGAGGCATGCTAAGTCTCTTTAAAGCCATTCAGAGGCAGACATTGGACGGCTCTAAGCCTTGGGACAGCGATCGACCGACATAGAATCTAGAAATCCGATAATTGGATGATAAATCATTTAATGTAATAACACAATAAATCATATCAAGTGAACCGTATGTCGATGAGAGACATGAAAAAAACCCAGGCACAATTAAAGATACTGGGAAAGAGACACACATGGGAGATACTCACCCACATCCTGAACGGCTCAAAGTACATCACCCAGATAGCGGAAGAGACAGAGATACCATACACCACAGTCCAGCATAGAGTCACGGAGCTAAAACACGCAGACCTTGTGACAATAAAAAATGAAATAGACACAGCGACAGGCAAAGCCATCAAAATCGTCAGGCCGAATAACTTCAGGTTAATCCTCACGCCAGAGGACATCAAGGAGATGACGAAAGAGGAGAAGGGGCCGATCCTCAGACTCAAGTAGTGTACTTCTTCTCCGAAAGGTAACGATCTCTGTGGTCTGGGAGAACAGTAACAACGTTCTTACCGGGCCCGAGCTGCTTAGCCACCTTCAGAGCCAGGTACACGTTTGCCCCTGACGATATCCCGCAGAACAGACCCTCCTCCCGAACAAGCCTGTCAGACATAGCTATCGCCTGGTCGTTGCCCACCTTCTCCACCCTGTCAACTATCCCGCTGTTAAGCATCTCCTCGATTATGCCCCCGCACACGTCGTCACCAGTGCCAGGCACCCGGGTGTAGCCCTCACTCAGTGGGTACTGCGCCGAAGCTGGCTCCGCCCCAACGATCAAGACGCCGGGAATACGCTTTCTGAGAGCCTGAGACACACCATAGAGGGTGCCCCCAACGCCTATCGAAGCCACGAAGGCGTCCACCTTGCCGTCCAGTTGCTCAAATATCTCCTCACCCGTCCTGAGATGGGCCTTGGTGTTGGAGGGGTTGCTGAACTGCCGTGCCCACCACGTCCTCGGGCTGCTCCTCTCAACCTCCAGGCACTTGATCCGGGTATCGATCTCCACTTCGGCCCCAGCCACGCTGCCCTCGCTGCTTCCCCTCAGCTTGAGTTGGTGAACCTTCGCCCCGTAGCTCTCCATGATCTTAACACGCTCAGGGCCCATGCCCTCAGGCATGTATATCTCAACCTTATACCCCAGCTGGGTCCCCACGAAGCTGAGGGCTGTACCAGTGTTCCCCGTGCTCGCCTCTATTATCGTGTAGCCCGGCTTCAGGTCGCCGCGCGCCTCCGCGTCCCTGATCATCATCAACGCGATCCTGTCCTTCAGGCTGCCGCTGGGGTTCATGTACTCCGCCTTAACGAATACAGAGACACCTTTTGGAGCCACCTTACCCAGCTTGAACATGGGGGTGTTCCCGATGAGCTCAAGCACGCTGTTACTGACTTTCAAAGAGATCAGGTTAGAGTAACCTATGAACTAGTAAAATGTATCACTGGGGCTGATGGGTCAACACAAGGTTCTTCACAAGAGTCGGCTTCAAGGTGATGATCTTCATGAAGAACTTGAACCTCTCAAGGGTGAGGCCGTAGTCGGCCGCCGCTATGAGTCGGAAGCCGTGGCTCTTAAGCTCCCCGAAGAGGTAGTGGTTGTGTGCGCCTGACTTGTGTTCAGCGTACTCCTTCAAGAAGCAGACGACCACGAAGAGGGCCTTCCCAGAGATCTCCTTGTTCTCAGGCGACACGATGCGCTTAACGTTGGCCCCCGGAAGATACTGAGGATTCTCGACCAGCAGGTACCTCATCTTCTCGGCGAAGTCCTTGTCCACGAACACGTCCTCGGTTACCTGAAACAAAGGCAGCTCTGCCTCATTGTCCCGCCCCACGTCCATGTAGATGGTCCACCTGAGACTGGAGTCGCAGATACCCGCAGACATGTCCTGAAAAATAACCAAAAACTCGGTATATGTGGATTATAGAGCGGAGATGGATTAACCTTTAGCGATGTCCTCGACGGCCGCTAAGAGGGCGTCT
>CAZAKG010000153.1:0-4666 GCA_964485755.1 uncultured Candidatus Bathyarchaeia archaeon
ATTATCAAAACATTAATGATCTATGGGAATATTTAAAAAATCACCCAAAAATTAAAGATATAATAAATAAAAATGAGAGCACGAGCAACATAAAACAAAAATACAGTGAATTATCAAAATACGTTCACTCACAAGATACAGAACATATGGATAATGTTAATACTGTTGATAATATTAAATTCAATGTTGATTTTTTTAAAGATTATTCCAAAGAAATCATTAAAATAATATGTTTTATTAATTACTTTTTATTTATTTTTTATAAAATTAACATGAAATTAAAAACTGAATTAAATAGTTATATATTAAACCTAATACCAAACGAATATAAAGACTCATTAAAATCATTCTAATATTTATAAGATGATGTTTAAAAAATATAGATATTTAGAATTATTGTTTCTAATTCTGCTTGTTTGGATAATTTAAAGGTCATTGAGGCATGATTATTAAAATTTAAAATACAATAAAAATTATTCGGGGATACAAGTCAGATATTAGTTTAAACATCCATTGATTCTAATAGAATTATACCCGCTGGTCACCGGGTCTGAAGCATAAGAATGGCCTGGGCCAGGTCGCCCCCGCTCTGCTCAAGAGCGGCCCGCGCCTTCTCCATGCTCACGTTGGCGCTCTGGGCCACCAGGAGGACATCCTCCTCGGGTACCGCCGGGGCCGGCTCCTCCACAGCCGCCTCCTCGGCCTCCGCCTCCGGCTTACGCGTGGTCTCCTTACCGCCTACGATGTTGTACATCTTCTGGCCCTGGACGTTCATGCTGGTGACCGCCGGTCCCTCTATGACGATCTCGCGTGTGTCGCTCTGGAGGATGACCCGCTTGATGTCTCCAAGCTCGTCCATCTTCATACCCATCTGTTGCATCATGCGGCGGGCGCGCCGGGAATCCATCCTAGCCATTTTTATCGCAGAATATGAGTGGCGCCATGAATTTAAATCATTGAGGGAGCCGCGTTGAAGAGGTGTATAGAAACAGGAATATGTAAGAGGATGTTAAATGGTTTTAGCTGCAGCCTTCACCGTGTTCCTGAGGAGCATGGCTATGAGCATGGGGCCCACGCCGCCGGGCACCGGGGTGATGGCGGAGGCCTTCTCCATGGCGGCCTCGGCGTCCACGTCCCCGAACACCTTCTTGCCCTCGTAGTTGTTGCCGTTGTCGATGACCACGACGCCCTTCTTCAGCATGTCGCCGGTGACCCCGTGCTTCGTGAACATCTCGGTGCTCAGCACATCGGCCTGCTTCACCAGGTCGGCTAAGTGGGGGCACCTGGGGCCCACCACGGTCACCCTGACCTTCATGTTGGCCAGGACAGCCGCGAGGGGCTTGGACAGGAAGTTGGACTTCCCCACCACGACCCAGTGCTTGTCCAGGGGGTCGATGCCGTACCGCTTCAGCAGCTCCATGATGGCCTCCACGCCGGCCGGCATGTAGGCCTCCTCGCCCATGAGGAGCCTGCCCAGGGTGCTGGGGCTCTGCCCGTCCACGTCCTTAGCGGGGTCGATGGCGTCCACCGTCTCAAGCTCGCTGAGCCCCTCGGCCAGGGGCAGCTGCACCATGACGCCGTGTATCCTGGGGTCCCTGTTCAGCTTGTGGATTAAAGCAACCAGATCCTTCTGGGTGGTCTTCTCCAGGTGGTGGAGCTCCGTGTAGAGGCCCAGCTCCTCGGCCTTCTTCTGCTTCATCCCCACGTACCTGGCGCTGTACTTGTCCTCGCCGGTCAGCACCAGGGCGAGGCCCGGCGTCACGCCCCTCTTCTTGAGTTCGGCCACCTGGGCGGCCAGCTCCTGCATCACCGTCTCGGTGGCGGCCCGTCCGTCCAGTATGGTGGCCAACCTAGCTCAGCCCCTTGATGACGCCGTTCTCGTCGATGTCCATGTCGTCGGCCGCAGGCTTCGAGGGCAGCCCGGGCATGGTGCTGACGTCGCCGCAGTAAGCCACTATGAAGCCTACGCCCGTGCTGGGTTTCAGGTTCCTGATGGGCAGTATGTAGTCCTTCGGGGGCATCCCCTGGACGTCCTCGTTGTCTGTGAGGCTGAGGGGCGTCTTCGCCATGCATATGGGCATCTTGTCGAAGCCCAGCTTCACGATCTTCCTGAGGGCGCTCTCTGCCTCGGGGCTCAGCTCGATGTCCTTCACCTTGTACATGCCCTGGGCGATGGTTCTGATCTTCTCCTCCACGGGCATGTCAAGGTCGTAGAGGTAGTGGAAGTCGCTGCCCTTCTTGACCTCCCTGAGCACCACCTCGGCCAGCTCCTTGCCGCCGGCGCCGCCCTTCAGCACGGTGTCGGTGAAGGCTGCGGGTATGCCCTCCTTCTTGGCCCAGTCGAGGACCACGTCGATCTCCTCCTGGGTGTCGGTGTAGAAGTGGTTCATGCAGACGACGACGCGTAGCCCGAACCTCTTGGCATTGTCAACCTCGTTGGCCAGTATGGGGAGGCCCTCCCGCACCTTACCGACGTTGGGCTCCTTCAGGTCCTTGTACTTGACGCCCGCGTGGTGCTTCAGTGCCTTGATGGTGGCCACTATGACCACCAGGTCCGGCTTGAGGCCGCCCGCCCTGGACGCGATGTCGCAGAACTTCTCCATTCCCAGGTCGGCGCCGAAGCCGGGCTCCACGATGACGTAGTCGGTCAGCTTCAGGGCCGTCTTGATGGATGAGAGGCTGGGGCACCCGTGGGCGATGTTGGCGAAGGGGCCGCCGTGGACGATGGCGGGCGTGTTCTCCAGGGTCTGGACCAGGTTGGGCTTCACGGCGTCCTTCAGCAGGATGGCCATGGCGCCTATGCCGCCAATGTCCTTGGCCTTCACGGCCTCGCCCTTCTTGTTGTAGGCCACGGTGATCTCGCCTATGCGCCTCTTAATCTCCATGAGGTCGCTGCTGATGGCGTGGATTGCCGTGATCTCGCTGGCCGTGGTGATCTCGAAGCCCGTCTCGTAGGGGACGCCGTCGTTCTTGGTGCCGAGGCCCACGACGATGTGCCTGAGGAAGCTGCTCTCGATGTCCAGCACACGCTTCCACATCACCTGCTTCAGGTCGATGTCCAGCTTGTTGCCCCTGAAGATGTGGTTCTCCATGAGGCTTGTGAGGAGGTCGTGGGCCGTCGTGAAGGCGTGGAGGTCCCCCGTGAAGTGGATGTTGATGTCCTCCATGGGCAGGACCTGGGCGTAACCGCCCCCGGCGGCGCCGCCCTTGATGCCGAAGACTGGGCCGAGGCTGGGCTCGCGGAGGACCACTATGTTCCTCTTGCCCAGCTTGCCCAGCGCCTGGGCAAGGCCCACCGCCATGGTGGTCTTTCCCTCCCCCGTCTTGGTGGGGGTTACGGCCGTGACGATTATCAGCTTGCCGTCAGGCTTATCCATCCTCTCCCTGAGGACCTGTAACTTTATCTTGGCCTTGTACTTGCCGTAAGGCTCGATGTCGTCTTCCTTGAGCCCGAGGCTGGCCGCGATCTCGGTGATCGGTTTGAGTTTAGCACTCTGAGCAATCTCGATGTCCGATGGAATTGCCATAGTGTTTCAAGGAATAGACGACGACCTGCTTAATAACTTATCAGAAAAAATGGGGGGGCTACATGCCCTCGTGCAGTACCTTGTACTCCTTCACCGGCCCAGGCTTGGTGAGCGACCACTCGAAGCCGCGCTGGGTGGTCACGTACTCGGGCCAGGGCAGGTCGATGGGAGGGTAGAAGTCTCTGGGCAGCAGAGGCGGAACCCACTTGCTGCCTCCCACACCGCCGCCTGTGCGTTCAACGAACTCCTTCTTGGCGGCGGCCAGGTCCTCAGGGTGAGTCAGAAGGTCAACGATGGTCGAGCCTATCGTTTTGGAGGCCGTGGCGATGCCTGGGTCCACGCAGGGCGAGTACCCGTTCATTGCGTAGCTCGTCCACGCGGGCAGAGGCTTGTTAGGGTCAGGGTTCCTCAGCGACGCGTTGGCCGTGTTCAGCCTCGTGGACGGCGCCGTCCACTGGTAGTCCACGTAGTCGTCGGAGCCCTGGGTCTCCACCCACTGGGGGAACATGTACCTGATGTCCTTGTCAATGTAGTCGATGGGCTGGACGCTCTGGCACGCCTCGGTGAACGGGTCGTCCATGGGCTTGAAGCCCAGGTTCTTCTGGATCTTCCTGCCGAACTCCCTTGCCTCCTCGCTGAACCTGGGTGGCCCCACCGCCTCAAGGTTCCTGTGGAGGACCTCGCTGAGCCTCCTGTTGCTGAGCCCCACCCTCGTCTTGGCTATTATGCGCTTCGTCAACCTGGTGCCCGTGATCTGGGCCACCCCCTTCGCCGTGTTGTCCAGCACCCTGTCGATCTGCTCCTGCATCTCCAGTATGGGCGCCCTGTACGCGTACTGGATCTGGCTTATCCTGGGGGGCAGGTTGTCAGAGGTGCACTGGCCCCCAACCATGATGAACTCGTTCAGGGTCCAGTAGGCCGTGTAGGGCAGCATGGCGTCCTCCACATACTTGGTTGCCGTGTACATGAGGCACACGGCGTCCAGCGACGCGGGTATGCGGCCGCCCGCGTGGCCCAGTATCCTGAAGGGCACATCCTTGGGCCTGAACCAGTTCTCCGGGTTCACCGTCTCGAAGGTGTACAGCGTGTTCCAGTAGCTGCCCCCGTTGATCTCGTACCTCCCCGTGTTATAGCCTGCG
>CAZAKG010000154.1:0-4652 GCA_964485755.1 uncultured Candidatus Bathyarchaeia archaeon
CCATTGAGTCGGTATGCCGGAATGAAGCCGAGATTGCCGCTGAAGTCCAGAGAGTTGTCCAGCATGAGATAGCCCATTACTTCGGCCTCGGTGATGCCAGGCTGGATGAGATTGAAGAGCAAAAACGGCGGCGCAATAAGAGAGCCAGGTGATAGACAACTGGCAAACTTTTATTTTTTAGAGAGAAACGAATCAGCTTCAGTTAGCCTGGAATTGTTTTTCCAGTTATGTTAACTAAATATGCCTTCAGGCAGTATTTTGGCCAGATAGTGCCCGCTGGCTGAAGGCATTGGCTGAGGGTGAGTTTAAGGGTTAAAATACGGGTAAGGATGAATCTCACCCCCTTAAGTCCCCCTCTCCTAAGAAGGAGAGGGGAAGAAAATAAAAGAGGGGCTTCGCCCCTCTTCAACTCCCCCCTACGATTCTCAATAAGAAGCCCAGAGTCATGTTGGACCACTAGGTTATTTCATTGCATAAACTAGGAGTTGGGAGCTTAGAAGGATCAAGTCATGTCAAAAAGGATTCTTTCACTGCTGACAGCTGGATCACCAGATGGATAGACCAGTCCCACGTTTACGAAGAGCCTAGTTCTTATGAAACATGCCAAGAGAGTCCCCAGAATGGCTAGGGCTGCCAGCGAGCCTAATGCATTTGATAGATTGGCTTGTTTGCAGTCGGAAACCTCCGAATGTTTGACTTTGGTATAAGCTAGCCACCATTTCGGTTTTGGCTGCGTAGTGCCTAGTGCTGAGAATGGGATTAAAACCATTGGGAAAAGGCTATTTACAGATACGCTTCGTAAGTGAATATCAGGAATATTTGTACTAAGAAAAAGGCAATAATCACGAAAATTATAGTACTTCCTAGGCTTTGTTGTAGTATTTCTAATCAACATATCTAACACTGAACCAATCGAACTACCCGTATCTCTCAAAATACTTGAAAATTCGTACGAATAGACGGAGCCATTATCTCTACTCAGGGTAACGAATTTGAATGCTTCCTCCATCCTTCCCTCTTCTTGCTGGTATCTTTGACCAAGGTAGTCAGAGGTCTCTTTAAACCATCTACTAGCTCCATACTTGGTTTTCAGTAAATTTAGTTTTCCAGGAAGATCAATGGCCACGTTTATTTCCACATCATCTGATACTCCGTCACAGCGAAAATCGGCAGATTCTCTTTCACTCTTGGGAGAGTCAAAAGCAGCTACTCTTATTTGACCAGATTGCTCCATTTTAAGACTTGAACGCCAATGACTATAGCCGAAACGTGGGATATAATAAGTATAGCATAGAGATACTAAATAAGTCTTATCGGAGTTGTCATGAAGTTTGCTATCCTAACTGGAGCGGGTGCGAGCTATGGGGCAGGGAAACTAGTCCCAAAAGCGCCGCCTCTAGGAGGGAATCTATATGAAGAACTTGCTAAGAGATTCCCAAGTTCGTGGGGGAATTTCCCTTGGCAATATGCTAGCTTGTTGCAGCAGAATTTCGAGTCGGGGATGCAGCAAGTCTGGGAGAAACGTCTAGATTTGGTTCAAGGGCTGATGATCGACATGGCGTGTTATTTTGCTGAGTTCGATCCTTCGAAGGACAATTCCGATTGTTACTCCAAGCTCGCCGCAACAATTGCGAAGTATAAGGTTGAGGATCGAGTTGCGTTTGCCACACTCAACTATGAATGTGTTTTTGATGTCGCCGCTTGCTGTGCAGGCCTAAAGATTGCATATGCAGGTTTCCCACCCCCTCACAATAATCTCACAATCTAGAAGCTACATGGAGCTTGTAATCTTTTACCTGACGCACAAGTTCTAAGTATGGCAATTGCAGCAAAGTCTATTTTTGATGGTCCCATTAAGCCGGTTGATTTGCCTATGGTGCGCAAGCGTTATCAGACTAATGGATTAGCACTGCCTCCTGTTATATGTGTTTATATGCCAGGCAAACCCACACAATCAGCTCCAAAGTTTGTAGCACGGGTGAGGCAAGAGTGGGCAAACTGGACTAAGGAAGTGGACACTATTATTGTCATCGGTGTCCGCCCGAATATAGTTGAGGATTATGTGTGGCAGCCAATATTCGACAGTGAGGCAAGGGTTTTGTACGTAAGAGGGAGAGACGGGGATTATACGCAATTGCGGAACCGCCTTGGTGAGAGATTCCAGCATCCTGCAATGACATTCGAGGAAGCTATTGAGGTAATCATAAGCACTTTGTCGATGAGTCACTAAAGAAGGTGCCCTGTTTCCATGGCAGGGCTAGGTTGGGATTATGCCGGCTGGCATCTGGGGCAGAAGTAGGTGCCGCGACCGCGCACCGTGATGCGCTCAATGGGAGTGCTGCAGTTGGGACAATTTTTACCTCTCCCGTGGGCCACCTTGAACTCAAAGTGGGCTGTGCCGGTAGTGCCGTCGGGACGGTAATAGTTCTGTACGCTGGCACCTTTACGGCCAATCCCAGCCCTGAGCACCCGGCGGATGGCTCGGTGAAGCCGCTTTGTTTCCTCTATTGATAGGCTGGCACCCGTCCTCAAGGGGTGAATTCTGGCGGCAAAGAGGGCTTCATCGGCGTACATGTTGCCGATACCGGCAATAAAATTCTGGTCGCAGAGCAAAGCCTTGATGGGTGACTGACGCCGGGCCAGGAGTTTCTGTAGAAGGTCGGCGGTGAACTCCGGCTCCAACGGCTCTGGACCGAGTTTACCCACCACGCTCACCTTATCCTTGACCAACCGCATCAAGCCAAACTTGCGCGGGTCGCGGAAGAAAATACTTGTACCCCTGTCCAGGTGGATGATAGCTCGGGTGAACCTGGGCGGCTCCAGCGAATCGCGCCCCAACAGCAAGGAGCCGGTCATTTTCAGGTGGACAACCAGCAAATCGCCCTTACTCAGACTGACGAGGAGGTATTTGCCCCGCCGCGCGATACCGCAAATCTTCTGCCCGATGATGTGAGAGCAGAATTCCTCCGCTGTTGGCTGGCGGACAATTCCCTCCCAGAGCAGGGTTACGCCCTTGATATTACGCCCGATGACATGGGGCGAAAGCTCAGTCTTTATCGTCTCAACTTCAGGCAGTTCCGGCATTTAAGCTGTTTCCTCTGGGATTGGTTATCAACCTCACCCCCTTAATCCCCCTCTCCTTGAGAAGGAGAGGGGGAAGGTGGTTTTTAAGAGAGGCTTTGCCTCTCTTTGACTCTCCTTCCGTATTCCTCTCCGAAGGGGTAGGGTCTGAAAAGAAATAACTTCCAGCCCTTCGTTTTACTTGGATAAAAACCCAATTTAATCGCAGGTATTTAAAAGGCAGCCGATTGAAATTTACAAAAAACAAAAGCCACCCGAAGGGGCGGCTTTTAAATTAACTACCACTTTCTGAAACCGACTATTCTTATTTCAAAAGTTTTAGCATCGGCGAGAGGAAACCGTCTCGCTATTATTTCCATAGTTTCTCCGGGCACAAGGGTTCGACCGAAATAAAAATATACTTGCGTATCGTCGAAAAAGAAGGCGATTTGGTCGAATTCGACAGTCCGGTCGCACTTATTGGCGATAGAACCAATTACCTGCACCTCATAATCGGCGAACATGCCGATTTTTTCCCACTTGTCCTCAAGTTCTGGGGGTCCGCTAAAAATCACCTTTATTTTTTGACCCGCAGGGGTTTCGATTGTCCCTATCACAGAGGCTTCTTCTCCCTCTTTTTCTTTTTGTTCTTTTTGGCACCCCATTAAAACTCCACTCGCGGCAATCACGAGAATTAACAGTACCAGCAATACTTTTTTCACTTCCTTTACCTCCTTTGCCTCGCCGTAGTCCCGGGTTTGTCGAGGGACGAAGGGGAATGGATTGCTAATAATCTTATTTCATCTCCCCCCAGTTCTGACCAATCTTGCTGTCCACCTTGACTGGAATATCAAGTTTAACGGCGGTGGACATTATTCTGGGGGCCAGCTCACGCATCTCCTCAAGCTCGGCCGCCGGCACTTCAAAGAGAAGCTCATCGTGCACCTGAAGCAGCATCCGGCTCTTTAGCCGGCGCTTCGGCATCTCCCGGTGCAGGTTGACCATGGCTACCTTGATGATATCGGCGGAGGTGCCCTGCACCGGCATATTGATGGCCATACGCTCGGCGGCTTCCCGCACCTGGCGATTGGTGGAATTGATTTCGGGAATGGAACGCCGCCGGCCCAGCAGAGTCTGGACATATCCCGTTTTTCTCGCCTGCTGTTTGGTGACTTCCAGATACTGTTTTACGCCCGGATACTTCTCAAAGTAGGCCGCGATGAACTGCGCCGCCTCTTCCCGCGACAGTTCCGTGGCCTGTTCCAGTCCGTACTCACTCATGCCGTAGATAACACCAAAATTGACTGTCTTGGCCACCCGGCGCATATCCGGGGTTACCTGTGACGGCTCCACGCCGAAGAGTCGGGCGGCGGTAGCGGCGTGAATATCCTCATCGCGCCGGAAGGCCTCCAGCAAGCCCTGGTCTTGCGACAAATGGGCCAGGACCCGCAGGTCAATCTGCGAGTAATCAGCACTTAGCAAGAAAGAGCCGGGCGGGGCAATGAAAGCCTGCCTCACCTGCCGGCCCAGGTCGCCGCGCACCGGGATATTCTGCAGGTTGGGGTCGCTGGAGGAGAGGCGACCGGTAGCCG
>CAZAKG010000155.1:0-4604 GCA_964485755.1 uncultured Candidatus Bathyarchaeia archaeon
TACTCGAAGCTGCCCGAGAACAAGGGGCCCGCGGACAGGTTCGTGGTACCCAGGGCGGATGTCCGGCAGGTGGGTAGGAGGAGCGTCATCATCAACTTCGGTGAGATAGCCGCGACGCTGCGCAGGGACCCGGACCACCTGATGAAGTTCATCCTCAACGAGACCGCCACGAGGGGCACCCTTGACGGCGGCAGGGCCATGCTGCAGGGCAAGTTCAACGCGGAGACCATCAGGAACATCGTCGAGATATACACAAACAGGTACGTCATCTGCCCCGTCTGCGGCCGCCCAGACACCCACATGGTGAAGGACAGGAGGCTCACCTTCCTCCAGTGCGACGCCTGCGGCGCCCGCAGCAGCATAGGGAAGGCCTAGCGTTGGGCGGGGTCTACGTCAAGTCCATGCGCCGCGGCAAGGACACCGTGGTGGCGGTCTGCGACGAGGAGCTGCTAGGCGTGACCCTGGAGGGCGGAAAGGTGCCCTTCACCGTAAACGAGGGCTTCTACAGGGGCATCCTGGGCGACGTGGAGGAGGCCCTGGAGACCATGAGGCACGCCACCATCTGCAACCTCGTGGGCAAGCGCATCGTGGAGGCGGCCATCAGGCGCAGGATGGTGCACGAGCGCGCCGTCATATACTTCGGGGACGTGCCCCACGCCCAGATAGTGAAGCTGTAAGGCAGTGTAGGACGCTTGTAATAGGTGGATGAGGGTACGAGTTACTCATATTTTATAGTCAAACCCTGCGCATGACGAAACAACCATGCAGGTTCACAACGTGTCATACATCAGGCTCCATGTGATGAGCCTGGTAAATAATATTTATCGTGAAACATTTGACAGGCTTCTGGCTGCTCTGACCAGTCAAATAGACGACGACATGATATTCGTTTATCACAGCGTCAACGATCACCAACCGCACATATATCCGCCCAACGTCACAGGCGTCGCCGCGTTCAGTAGGCAGATGGAGGTGATAAGGAGGAACAGAAGGGTGGTCAGCCTGGACGCTTTGATAGACCGCCGGGGGGAGCTCCGTAAAGCCTCGTGCCTCACCTTCGACGACGGGTACATGGACTTCTACGAGAACGTGTACCCCATAATCAGCAGGCATGAGTTACCCTGCACCGTGTTCCCAGTCACCATGACCCTCGACGTAGGTGAACCCAAGTGGGACGACAAGGTGTCATGGATAGTCAACTCCTGTGGCGAAAGACGCGTCAAGATGAGGCTGGGCGGCCGGGACCTCAGCTACGATATATCTTCCAGGCGGAAGAGACACTTCGCCACGCTAGCCATCGTGGACACCCTGTCGAGGCTGGATGGGAGTAGCCGCGGTAGACTGGTCGAGGAGCTTGAACAGGACTACGGCGGAGAGTACCCCGTGGACGCCACGCTGACCTGGAGCAACCTGAAAGAGCTTGATACACGGCTGGTCTCGTTCGGGGCCCACACCCACACCCACGTCAACCTGGCCAGAGTAAGGATCGATGAAGCCCGCGCAGAGGTGGAAGAATCCAAGAGACTGCTGGAGAGGAACCTCGACGCCAGGTGCAGGCACTTCGCGTACCCCTACGGCAAAGGTTCAAGCTACAGCCAGGAAGTGAAAAACGTCCTACGAGACGCCGGGTTTGATTCCGCCCTGACCACGATCCCCGGGACAGTAAGGAAAAATTCTGATCCTCTAGAGTTTAGACGGGTCAGCGTCTCACACAGGGACCGACGCCCGTAGGTGAGCGTCCACGGAGACCAAGGATACTGCTGGAAGGTACTTCGACAGCAAGGCAGATTACTATTACAGGGAACACTACTCGCAGCCCGGGGACAGGTACCCCGCACTCTATATTCGCCACAGACGCATCATCGAGATGGTGGGAGACGACGAGGGGCCCGCCCTCGACATGGGCTGCGGCTCAGGGGCCATGCTCCTCGACCTGGCTTCGAGAGGCGTGGCCGCCGTCGGGTTCGACATATCGCCTCTCATGCTGAGAGCCGCCGACAACCTGTTCAAGGCCCACGGAGGCAGAGCTGACCTGAGCCTCAACGACATAGAGAACACACCCTACGGCGATGGGGCCTTCAGCCTCGTGGTGTGCTCAGGCGTCATAGAGTACCTGAGACGCGACGACGCAGCCCTCCGGGAGATGTCAAGGGTGCTCAGGCCGGGGGGCCACGCGATAATAACCGTCACCAACTCCACGACCCCCTTCTGGGCCCTTGAGACCCTCATGAAGCGTCTGGAGATGTGGGGGCAGGCAGTATCCTGGATCAAGGGCGGCGAGCCCTTCCCGAGAACCAGGGCGCACAGCTCCTCAAGCCTCTCAAGAAAGGCTAAACGGTTCGGCCTAGAGGAGACCGAGAGGGCGTACTTCCACTTCACGCCCCTCCCATTTCCACTGGACATGGTGTTCGTCAACGCGTCCAGGAGGGCCGGCTTGAAGATGGAGTCCCTCAGCCGATCCAGGCTCGGATTCCTGGGCCACGGATGCGTACTGAAATACATGAAAAGCGTCTGCTCGCATGAGTAAATCTCTTTTAACAGAGACGACACATACTCTCGGGGAAGTTTTCATGGACTACAAGGTAAAGGACATCAAGCTCGCGAAGCAGGGCGAACTCCTCATCGACTGGGCCACTGACCACATGCCCGTCCTGGGGCTCATCAGGAAGAGGTTCGAGGAGGAGAGACCTCTGGAGGGCGTCAGGCTGGGCGGGGTCCTCCACTGCACCAAGGAGACCGGCGTGCTTGTGCGCGCCCTGGAGGCGGGGGGCGCCGAGGTGGCGCTAGCGGGCTCCAACCCGCTGTCCACCCAAGACCCTGTGGTGGCCGCCCTCGCGTCCACGGGCACCAAGGTCTTCGCCTGGAGGGAGCAGACCGGCGAGGAGTACGCCTGGTGCATCGACAGGGTCATGGACTACGCGCCCCAGCTCACCATGGACGACGGCTGCGACCTGGTGAGCAGCGTCCACAGGAAGAGGCCGGACCTCATCCCGGGCGTCAAGGGGGGCAGCGAGCAGACGACGACGGGCGTCCACAGGCTCAGGGCCATGGAGAAGGACGGCGCCCTCAAGTACCCCATGGTCGCGGTGAACGACACGTCCACCAAGATGATGTTCGACAACCGGTATGGTACGGGGCAGAGCACCCTGGACGGCATCCTTCGCGCCAGCAGCGTCATGATCGCGGGTAAGACTTTCGTGGTCGGCGGCTACGGGTGGTGCGCCAGGGGAATAGCCATGAGGGCCCGCGGCATGGGGGCCAACGTAATAGTGACGGAGGTCGACCCACTGAGGGCGCTGGAGGCCGTCATGGACGGCTACAGGGTGATGCCCCTCATCGAGGCTGCGCCTCTGGGCGACATCTTCGTCACAAGCACCGGCAACATCAACATCATAGACCTCCAGCACCTATCCAAGATGCGGAGCGGGGCCATGATGGCCAACAGCGGCCACTTCAATGTCGAGATAAACATCCCGGCCCTGGAGAGCCTATCTAAAGGGAAGAGGAGGATGCGGTCAGACCTTGACGAGTACCAGCTCAAGGACGGGCGGAAGCTCTACCTCCTGGCGGAGGGCCGCCTCGTCAACTTGGCTGCAGCGGAGGGCCACCCCAGCGAGGTCATGGACCTTAGCTTCGCCGACCAAGCTCTGACGGCCGAGTGGGTCTGGAAGAGCCCCCCAATGGAGGTCAAGGTACACGACGTGCCTCGGGAGATCGACAGACAGGTAGCCGAACTGAAGCTCGCATCCATGGGCGTCGGCATAGACGTGCTCACCAAGCAGCAGCTCAAATACATGAGCAGCTGGAAGGAGGGCACCACCTAGCTGAGGCTGACGCCGCCCTCGGCGCCCCGCAGCACCCCCCTCTCCATGAGGTACTCTATGCTGTTCTCCGTCTCGCCGGGCGTGAAGCCCTGGCGGCTCATCTCCCGTACCAGCCACGAGGGCTGGTAGACGAATCCAGGTATCTTTATGGTTCGGACTATCTGGCTGCTGCACGCCTTGATGCGGCTCTCGTTGCTCATCAGAGGACCCGCGATGGTCTCGACGCGGCTCGTGAGGGGCGCCGCTGACACGCCCAACCTGCTCTTGACGTGCTTGTAGAAGTCCTTGGTCATGCTGCCGCCGTGGAAGGTGAGCACTCGCTTGGGCTTGCACCTGCGTATGTAGCCCATGAGGCTCCGGTAGTCGGCGTGGTCGCTGAGGGGGAATGCGATCCTCTTCTTGCCCATGATGGTGGCCCAACCTGACGCCAGGGCCTCCTCCGTTTTCTCTACGGTGAGCTTGCTGCCCTTGGGGGCGACGATGGCGCACTTGCCCGAGTCTATCAGGTCCAAGCCTTCGCCGCTCTTGGCGTCCACGCTGTCCAGGTTGTAGCCCAGGTCGCGGTAGACCTGTGTGACCGGGGTGGCGCTCTTCGCCGTCACCGCAGGGAGGTTGGTGTACTGGTTGAGGATGCTGATGATCTCCTGGGCGTTGCCTATGCTGTCAGTCTTGAAGACGGGTATCCTGCCGCCTAGCACCGTGTTGAAAGCCCACTGGTATATCTCCACGGCCACGTCTTCCCTCTTAGGGAAGCTGAACATGGGTGCCCCGAAGGTGGTC
>CAZAKG010000156.1:0-4502 GCA_964485755.1 uncultured Candidatus Bathyarchaeia archaeon
CGCAGCCGTCCTAGCCTACGGCATAGTCTACTTCTGGATAGAACTCAACGCCCTCTACGATCCCCCATGGTTCCTAGCCTACCCCATCTACTACCTGGGGGGACTGATCCCCAGCTACCTGGTGTGCAGACGCACAGGATCAGCTGAGCTAGCCATCGGAGTGAAGAGCAGCGTCGCATCGTGGGGCTTCGTTATCGTCAGCGTGACAGCCTTCACGGAAGGAAACACACTCACATTCTTCGCACTCCTCCTAATCATGTTCCTCTTGGGGGGCCTGACAGCCGCGTACCTGACCCTGAGGAGGCGCCTGAAGCCCGCGAAGCAGGGGAAGCCAGACTCCACGCAGGACAACACCTTAAATCAGCCCAAACCATAGACTTGATGCTATGTACTCTTGGGGCGACGCGGAGCTTCCAGTGGAAGAGGTAGACAGCATACTTCAAAAGACGGCCGAGAAGATCCACCTCTACGGAATGGAGACGGTGGCCATCCTGACCCTTGAGAGCGTCAAACCCGTGGTCTATGTGGGCGGCGAACTCAGCAGGGTTGTCCTGGCTCCCTTTCTACCTGTCCTAGGTCCAAATTATAACATGCTTGGAGATAAGCTCATCTACGTGTTCGAGGACAGGAAGAACATAGAGAAGCTCATCCAGATCCTGGAGAAGATGGCTACAGGGAAGTACGTTCCTCCGGGGAAGGAGGGCGAGAAGCCAGAGCCACAGGAGAAACCCGCTGAGGGGCAGGAGGAGGCCCTGGTGAAGGAGGAGAAGCAGCCGGAGGAGAAGCCTGAGCGGAGAGGATGGCGCCGGTGGCTGCCCTTCTAAAAGGCTTTAAACTTCACTAACCGGCGTTTAGAAAACCTTAAGCATGACTACTCGTGTCGCTTTATGAAACAGCATGGCAACCCTCAAGAAACCGACTGAGGAAATGCAGTACATTATTGCCACTGACGTAGGATCTACCACAACCAAGGCACGTTTCTTTCACCTGAAGGATGGGGAGTGGAGGTTCCTCGTGGCAGGGGAGGCACCAACAACAGTAGAAGCACCATACGAGGATGTTACCCTGGGAGTCCAGAACTCGGTGCGTGAAGTCGAGGAGTTGACCGGCCACAAGCTCCTGTCTCCCGAGGGGTCAGGCATCATCATGCCCTACGACGGGGAGAAGGGAGTAGACCTATACTGTACCACGAGCAGCGCTGGCGGAGGGTTGCAGATGATGGTCGCCGGCCTCATCAAGTCCATGACCGCTGAGAGCGCCAACAGGGCGGCCCTAGGTGCGGGAGCAATAGTGATGGACGTCATCGCCCGCGACGACGGCAGGCAGCCGTACCAGAAGATCCAGAGGATCAGGAGCCTGAGGCCGGACATGATACTGATGGCCGGCGGCACCGACGGCGGAGCCGGAAGCCACGTCATGGAGATCGCTGAACTCATCAAGGCGGCTGAGCCAAAGCCCAGGCTGGGCGTGGCCTTCCAGCTGCCCATCGTCTACGCTGGCAACAAGAGCCTAAGGACGGAGATCGAGAACCTCATGAAGGCCGGGTTCGCCCTCCAGATAGTGGACAACATCAGGCCCGTGCTTGAGGTCGAGAACACTGAGCCGGCAAGGCGCGCAGTACACGAACTCTTCATGGAGCACGTCATGAGCCACGCGCCCGGGTACCAGAAGCTTATGCAGTGGACGGACATAGACATCATGCCGACGCCCGCAGGCGAGGGCATGGCCATGCAGCTCATCGCCAACAGCTTCAAGCAGAACGTGCTGGGCGTCGGGCTGGGCGGGGCAACGACCAACGTGTACTCAGTCGTGGATGGAAGGTTCGTCCGCTCGGTCTCAGCCAACCTCGGTATGAGCTACAGCGTAACCAACGTCATGAAGGAGGCCGGCATCGACAACATCATGAGGTGGATACCCTTCAACCTGGACAAGGAGGAGGTCGCCAGCCGCCTCATGAACAAGATGATCAGACCGACGACGATCCCCCAGACCCTCGAGGACCTCATAGTGGAGCACTCCGTGGCCCGCGAGGCCCTGCGCCTCGGCCTGCAGCACCACAGGACCATCGCCACCAGGCTCAAGGGCATACAGCTGCAGAGGACCATCAGCGACATGTTCGAGCAGGCAGTCGCCGAGAGCTACGTCGAGATGATGAATATTAACATCTGCGCGGGGACGGGTGGTCTGCTGAGCCACGCCCCCAGGCGAGTACAGGCCATGTACATCCTCAGCGACGCTTGGCTGCCCGAGGGAGTCACAAGGATGTTCCAGGACAGCGTCTTCATGATGCCCCACATAGGCGTCCTGAGCACGGTGTACCGCGAAGCGGCGTGGAGCATCTTCGATAAGGACTGCCTTGTCAGGATGGGGACCAACATCGCCGCAGCGGGCACAGGCAGACTGGGCGAGCACTGCATGACCGTTGAGCTGGACAAGCCCAGCGGTGAGCACGTGAAGGAGGAGCTGAACTTCGGCGAGATCAGGATCGTGGAGCTCCGCGAGGGTGAGGAGGCGAATGCCATGATAACGCCCGCCAAGGACTTCGACGTGGGAGCCGGCCCCGGTAAGGAGTTGGAGACCACTGTGAGCGGCGGGGTGGCCGGCCTGATGCTGGACGCCCGCGGCAGGCCCCTATACCTGCCCGAGAACGAGAGCCAGAGGAAGGAGCTTCTTCTGAGCTGGTTCAAGTCCGTGCAACTGTACGACCCCAAGCAGCTGGAGGCGCTGATCTAAGATGGTGGACAAAGCGGAGTCAAAGAAGACTGGCGGAGACGAGAAGGAGACGGAGGAGGCCCACGCCTACACTCCCGGCCTCAAGGTAAAGAAGTCCATGACAGTGGACAAGATGAGGCGGCTACCCATCCTGGGCGAGGTCTTCCCCAAGGTGGGAGACAAAGTGGAGTACGACGAGATCATCGCCCGCACCGAGATCAGCGGGGACCCCGAGATCGTGAAGGCGGCCATGATCCTCGGCGTCGAGGCCGAGGATGTGACAACCTTCATGAAGAAGAAGCTGGGGGACAAGGTGGAGAAAGATGAGCTTATAGCCTTCTATACGGCCCTCTTCGGACTCATAAAGAAGCGGGTCGAGTCCCCCATAGCGGGCACCATTGAGAGCATCAGCGAGATCACGGGCCAGGTAATCATCAGGGGCAGCCCCATCCCGGTGGAGGTGGACGCCTACATCCCTGGCACCATCGTGGAGGTGATGCCCAGGGAGGGCGCACGCATAGAGACCAACGCGGCCTTCATTCAGGGTATCTTCGGCATCGGTGGGGAGGTCCACGGCAACATCCACATGATCGTGGACGACAACGAGAAGGTGCTGGACGCCGAGATGATCAAGCCCGAGTACAAGGGCCTCGTGTTGGTCGGCGGCAGCCTAGTCACGCTGGACGCGCTGAAGAAGGCCGCGGAGCTGGGCGTCTCAGCCATCGTCTGCGGAGGCATCAGGCACCAGGACCTGACCACCTTCATAGGTGAGGAGATAGGCGTAGCCATCACGGGGCAGGAGGAGGTGGGTATAACGCTCATCATCACCGAGGGCTTCGGTAAGATGGCGATGAGCCAGCGCACATTCGACCTGCTGAAGGAGTTCGAGGGGTTCAGGGCCTGCGTCAACGGCGCCACCCAGATAAGGGCGGGCGTCCTGAGGCCGGAGATCATCATACCCCACGAGTTGAAGGCGAGGGAGGGCGGCGAAGAGAACCTGGCCAGCGGTATGGTTTCGGGTACGCCCATCAGGATAATTCGGCAGCCCTACTTCGGGGCCATAGGGAAGGTGCACAGCCTGCCCGTGGAGCTGCAGCAGCTGGAGTCGGAGAGCCTGGTTCGCGTGGTGAACATCGAGCTGGAGGACGGCCGCGTGGTGACTGTGCCCAGGGCTAACGTGGAGATCATCGAGGAGTAGTCCTCCCTATCTTTTGTTGTAGGCTACTTGTAATTAGGCGTTTTTTTGGGGTCCTTTTGTACCTAGTGGTTGGGTATCCCTGTTTTTTGGGGTGGTTCTCTGGGATTCAGGAGACTTGTATATAGCTTGTTGTCTGTGTGTACGTGCGTGGAGGGGGGGGGCCTCCGCCGCCGCCACGATTCCCAGTTTTTTGGCTTGTTTTTGGGTTCGGGGCCTTTTTAGGGGTTTATTGGCGGCGACTGGTGTCCGCGGGGTGTTCGTTGTTCGACAGTGGGTGGTGGGGGCCGTGGCTTCGGCTGTAGGTTACGAGCCTCGGGTAATAAAGAGTTTTTTAGACTAGCAGGGCTCAGTCTTCTCCATGCAGACCTACAAGGTTCCGGCGTGGGAGTTCTACGGCTGGGAGCCTGAGAAACTGGCTTTCCCTGACGGCTGGAAAATACATGAGCAGAGGATGAGTGGCCACGGCGCCCCCGGGCTGTCGCCTGAGCTGGTGGCTGAGAAAATGCAGCACCCGGTGGGTGCTCCGACGCTGAGGGAGCTGGCGAAGGGAAAGAGGCGGTGCGTCATCGTGTTCGACGACATGACGCGTCCG
>CAZAKG010000157.1:0-4502 GCA_964485755.1 uncultured Candidatus Bathyarchaeia archaeon
GGCAGACTCCTCCACAACCTGACCCACATGCCGAGGATCGTGGGCGGGATCACCCCCGAGTGCGCCAGAAGAGCCGCAGACCTCTACAGAAAAATAGTGAAAGCCGAGGTCTACGAGACCGACTGCCTCACAGCGGAGACGACGAAGGTGGTGGAGAACGCCTACAGGGACGTCAACATAGCCTTCGCCAACGAGGTGGCCCTCATCTGCGAGTCCCTGGGGACAGACGTCCACGAGGTACGAAAATACGTGAACAGCCTGCCCAACGACCCGCGGGACCCTGACAAGAACCCGCACAGGATGATGATGACACCTGGGGCGGGGGTGGGAGGCCACTGCCTACCCAAGGACTCGTGGCTGCTAAAATACGGCCTCGACCAGCACGGCAGGACACACATAGACCCCCAGATCATAGTCCAGAGCCGCGTAGTCAACGACCACATGCCGACGCACATGGCGAACCTCATAGAGAGAAGCCTACAGGACAACAACGTGAAGCTGGGCGACGCCCGCATCGCCATCCTGGGCTACGCCTTCCTGGAGAACTCGGACGACACACGCAACACGCCCGCCTACCCCCTCTACAAGGATCTAGAGCAAAGATGCAGGGAGGTTGTCGTCCACGACCCCCACGTGAGACGAGAGGAAGGAATCAACCTCACCACCAATCTAGCCAAAGCGCTGGAAGGAAAAGACTGCGTCGCAGTGGTAACAAAACACCGCGAATACTACGACATAGACCTCAAGTGGCTCAAAGGCAAGATGAGAACCCCAATAATAGTCGACGGCCGCAACGTCTTCGACCCGAGAGAAGCAAGAAAAGCAGGCTTCACGTTCAGAGGAGTCGGGATAGGCAGGTAGCCCGCACCGCAGCCCGGCACAACAGAGGCCTCGGATCCACTGTGCCCACCGGGCCCGAAGCCCAGAAATCGAGGCGTTTCACCGAAGAAAAAGCCCGAAGCAGAAGATGGAATTTTTTTCCGCCCTATAACAAGCACGCCGTTATAAGCCACCCAGCGTAAACTCCCCGCCTGCCCACCGAGAGCCCAGGCAGAGAAGGGAGGGGTAGAGCAGGAAAAACCGGAAACAACTGCCCCACGCCAAAAGGAGCCACGGAAACACGCCTTCACGCTCCTATTCTACGCAGAAACGCCGTCCATTCCACACAGAAACACGGTCATTTCAGCACATCAGGCAAATTGATGTGCAAAAAAATAGGGGGGTATCGTATACTGGATAATATATTCATTAATATACGGGATACCCGCCCCCGGCGAGCCCCGCGAACCGACACAAATCCAGAGATAACTGATATCCTCTGTAACTGAGCTACTCCTTCACCGCTACGCTTCTCACTTCAGCCTTCTGAGCATCCAACGAGAGCTCATGGTAGTAGCATTCCAGACACAGCTCACCCTTGGCAGGGACGTAACCAGCGAAAAAGGTCAGAGGCTTATTGCACGCTTTACACTTCACGTCGCTTCACCCAGCGCCCCTACTAATCCTCATCTAATATTTAACATTATATGAAAATATACAATAATTTCATGGGCGCATCGATTATATGTAAAAGGTTGCACGGTCAACACAGCTTCTTTTTCATATGTGTGTTTATCTACAACATAATGTATTAAAATCAAGTTCACCGACATAGACTACAAGTGGGTGTGTGCACACTATGGAAAAGTTAGCAGTCGACGGCGGCAAACCCATCTCACCCAAGAAGATCAACATAGCCAAGCCCATGATCAGCCTAGACGTCCTCAGCGAGATAAAGGGCATCCTGGAGACGGGGCAGCTCCGGCAGGGGCAGAAGGTCAAAGAGTTCGAGACACTGTTCGCCGAGAAGGTGGGCGCCAAGTACGCCTACGCCGTCTGCAACGGGACAGCCGCGCTCCACACGGCCTACCTCTCAACAGTGAAGCCCGGCGACGAGGTCATCGTCCCCAGCTTCACCTTCCTGGCCACGGCCAGCATGGTCTACTACAGCATGGCGAGGCCCGTCTTCGCAGACATAGACCCCGAGACCTTCCTCATCGACCCCGAGGACGTGAAGGAGAAGATCACCAAAAGGACCAGGGCCGTGGTGCCCGTCCACCTCTTCGGCAACGCCGCGGACATCCACGGCCTCCAGGACCTGTGCACCGACCACAGTCTTCTACTGATCCATGACTCGGCCCAAGCCCACGGCACAAGGTACGACGGCAGAGACGTAGGTAGCTACGATGACCTAGGCTGCTACAGCTTCTACCCCTCCAAGACCCTCACTACAGGAGAGGGGGGCATGGTTACAACCAACGACGAGGGCCTTCACCGGGCAGGCACCCTCCTCAGGGCGCACGGTGACGACGGCAGATACCACCATATCATGATGGGCTTCAACTACCGCCTAACGGAGATGGCCGCCATCCTGGGAATAGACCAGATGAGGCAGTTCGACGGCTTCCTCAAACGCCGGAAGACGTGCGGCGGCAACCTGAGAAAGAACATAGGCCGCATCGACGGGCTTCACCCTCAGAGGGCCACCCCGAAGGCGGACCACAGCTACAGCTACTTCAGCCTCACAATGGACACCGAGAAGTACAGGTGCACCAGGGACCAGTTCCTGAGAGCCCTCGCCGCGGAGAACATCGAATGCGCAGTCCACTACCCCACGCCCCTCACCGAGCAGCCCATCGTAAAGGAGAAGCTTGACCCCGCTCCCTGCCCCGTCTCGGAGGACGTCTCAAGGAGGATACTCAGCCTACCGATGCACCCCGCCTTAACAGACGAGGACCTGAAGCTGATCGTGGCGGGCGTCGAAAAGGTAGCCAGCCACTACCTGAAATAACGTCCAAGATACCCACCGTAGGTGGGTAATCCTTTGCACCTTAAACGTGAGTTAATCCTTCTCTGATTCCCACTCCGTCTTCTTCTTCAAGTAGACGGCTTTCGTGTACTTTACCTGCGCCGGGTTACCGTAGACAACGACATCAGGGGGCACATCCTGGGTCACCACGGCCCCCATGCCGACCACGGAGCGGGCCCCGACGGTGATGCCCGGCCTCAGCACGGCCCCCGCACACACGATGGCGTCGTCCTCCACCACCACGCCGACCATCTTATCCGACATAGGGTAAGGGTCGTTGGTGAATATGGCCCCGGGGCCCACGAACACCCTGTCTCCTATGCGGGTCAAGGGCGGTATGTAGACCATGCCCTCTATCTTACAATCTGAGCCGATCTTGACGTCATAGTCTATGTGGACCAGAGACCCTATCTTGGTGTTGTCACCGATCTCCGCGCCGTCACCTATGTAGGTGAAGTGCCACATTCGGACGTTTTTCCCTATCTTAACATTTTTACCGACGTGCTGAACCACGTTTGACATGAGATAATACATATCTTAAATCCATATAACATTAACTATAGATAACGTCTCATAAATATGTGATGAAATGAAGATACATAAAGTTAATCTATGACTTAACTAAGATTTATCATGAGTTAATTGATGGGATTCAATAAATGCGAGTTTGAACCCAACATTCAATGCGACATGGAGTACAACTGCCTAGACTGCTTAAAGCAGGAGAACCTCTGGGCCGAGACCTGGATCAACGGCGCCGAGGAAGCAGAGGCCGAGAGAGAGGCAGACAAAATCATACCAGTTACGGTTCAAAGGTGAAGCACGTCACCAGAAACGGTGCTACAGTCAATTCAGCTATACTTAATGAGGATACCCATTTATGGGAACGATGCTGGTGCATCATTTATTTTCGTCTAAGACGTGGCAGCGATGTCGATTAATAAACCCATTTCTCGATTATGATGCCCGTGGCTGTGGGCTCTTCCACGTACCACGCCTTCTCCACGACGACCTCGTCCAAGAATGTGCCCGTCTCGGCATCGATGAGCTGGAAGAGGGCGTCATAGTACTTACCGGCCATCTCCTCGGATAGCTCCAGTCCGCCCATCTCCACGTACATGTGCGCCATGGGCTCGAGCCTACAATCCTCCACGTCGGCCAGCTCCCACTCATCCACGCCTCGCTCCGCGTACATGACCTTGACAAAATAGTTCACGGCCTCAACACCCATGTTCATGATCTTTACATTGAAGTTGACTGTGTCCCCCGGCTCCTTGGCGAGCTGGGTCTCTCCGCCGGCGCCAGCCATAGGTATGATGGCTCCGGCCTTCAACTCGGCCCCGTCACGGTGACTTTGGCCGAGGAAGTCTTCCCAGCCCATGGAGTCTTTGGCGGCGAAGCCCCGAAGGGTCCTTGCCCTGCAGGGCTTCATCGCCTTCAATTCCAAGTACGTCTCCTCGGAAACGTGCTTCCAGTCAAAGAATTGGAGGTCGACTGGCTCCTCAAGCGTCATTAGCACCGGCCCTAATGCTCTATGGTTCATCTCACACCCGTTGGTTGGGTGGATTCAAAGTATCTTAACAATTGTGAAGCCGTGGTACAAACCCTGAAACTGGCATAGACGTAAGTTGGAAGAGTAGGTATCATTAATCCT
>CAZAKG010000158.1:0-4453 GCA_964485755.1 uncultured Candidatus Bathyarchaeia archaeon
GCTCACCGAACCTTCCGCACGCATCGATCTCGCTGCACTCCCCGCAAATACTGTCGCCCTTCCCTTTGGAGCACTCTCTGACGCCGCAGGCCGGGTTACCCCCTCCCTTGAGGCAGCCTGGGCACAGGCTCATCTCCCGGATAGATGAGAGCCCCTTCATGAACTCCTTGAAGTCGAAGTTCTTGGGCCCCCACTGCTCAAGGTTGTTCTTCTTCACCTGCTCCTCATAGAGCTTCGTCAACTCGACGACGGCCCCGTTACCGCCGGGGCAGCCGCCGCACCAGATGCCGCAGTAGCCCAGTTGATCCTTTACGTCCTCGTACCCCATGGGTATCCAACTGGGTTTAGCGCTATTTGAAAAGAGTGGATAGGGGAGGGCTACTTCTTGGCGGCGTATATCTTCTTGTAGGCCTTGGCCTTGCTCAGGGTCCGCTCATGCTCCTTGCGCATGTACTCGTGCTCGGCCTCCTTGCACTCCCTCACGGGCTTCGCGGGGACGCCAAGCACCAGCTGATTTGGCGGAATCTCGGTCCTAGGGGACACTAGCGCCCCCGAGCCCACGATGCATCTGGAACCGATCCTGGAGTTATCCAGCACGATGGCGCCGATCCCTATGATGCTCCCGTCCTCCACCTTGGCGCCGTGCACCGTTGCGCCGTGGCTTATGATGACGTCTGAGCCCACCTCCACGGGATTCCCCGTGGGCGCCTCTACTAGACACCCCTCAAGAACCGTGGTCCTGGCTCCGACCCTGACGGTGTCGTCGTCGCCCCTTATGATGGCGTTCGTCCACACGTTCACGTCCTCGTCCAGGGTCACGTCGCCGATGACCCAGCTGCCGGGCGCCAAGAACACCGAGGGATGAATTTTCGGCTTCTTACCCTCAAACTCTATGACAGACATGTCCGCACCCTTACCTGAGTACAGGAAAAGGGGTTGATGAAAAGAGTATCTAGGAAAAGCACATCACTGGGCGAAGCTGAAGCCTTACCATGGAGTTCCCGCGGCGCAGGTTCGGGTACCACGTCGTCTACGATAGGGACATCTACGACGCTATAGACTTCGCTTCGGGCCACGGCTTCGGATACATCGTTCCCGACCTGATGATACCCAGGTTCTGGCCCGAGAACTACTCGGAGGCTGAGAGGAGGAGGATGAGGGAATACGCGGAGAGCCACAACGTCGGAATATCTCTTCATTCACCCGCTGATAACCTGAGCCTCATAACAGCGTACCCGGAGGTCAGAGGAGCGATAATTGAGAGGATGAGGCTCTGCCTAGAGTTCGCTAAAGACCTTGGAGCAGAAAGGTTCACTATCCACCCAACTGAACCCCGGAGATTCGCGTCAGATGGACGAGAAGGAACGTACCATACTACGTACTGTGAGTTCTACAGGCAGGCCCTCATGGGGAACATCGGCAGGATCGTCAACGAGGCTGGGGCCGTCAAGGTCTGCGTGGAGAACGACCCCCTAACCCCGTTCGTTGAGGAAACACTTGAGGAGCTGCTGGGAAGCATCTCCCTATTTTTAACGCTTGACGCCCCTAAGGCGCAGGAGCCTGAGAAGGGGGACCCTGGGAGAGTGGAGGCATTCTACCTGAGGCACCATGACCTTGTGAGGGAGGTTCACCTCCACGACAGGAGGCCCGGCGGAAGGTATCATGATGCCCTGGGTCGGGGCGACCTAGACATAGCGAAGTACCTGAACAGGTACCGGGACAGCAACGTGTGCTTCACCTTGGAGATAAGGCCACGGGAGTCGGCGTACAGGAGCTTGAAGCTGCTAGAAGAGATGTGGCTCGAGGTGAGCTAGCTCATCTCAAGCATACGCTCAATCGCCAGGCGGGCCCTCGACGCTATCCCCTCGGGCACCGTGACCACGGGCTCCTCGTTCACGAGCGCCGCGTACAGGTTCTCCAGCGTTATCCTCTTCATGGCTCCGCACTCCGCGAACCTCTTGGCCGGCAGGAACGTCTTCCCCGGGTTCTCGCGGGCGAGCCTATCAATCAGCCCCACCTCGGTGCCCACTATGAACACCTCGGCGCCGGACTCGCGTGCCCGCTTAACCATGCCCCCGGTGCTCAGAACGTAGTCCGCCCTCTCCTGGAACGCGGGCTCGCACTCGGGGTGAGCCCAAACCTCGGAGCCTGGGTAACGCCTCTTCAGCTCCATGGCCTCGTCCCCGTCACCTATGAACCTGTGAACGTTGCAGTAGCCGTCCTCGGGCACTGGTATGATCTCCACGCCGGGGACGCGTTTGCCCACGAAGTATGCGAGGTTCCTGTCTGGGCCGAATAGGACCTTCTCGGCGTTCAGCTTGCGCACGATCCTGTCAGCGTTGGCGGAGGTGCATGTGACCGTGGCCTCCGCCTTGGCCTCGGCCAGCGTGTTCACGTACAGGACCACCGGTGCGCCCGGGTGCCTCCTCTTAGCTTCCAAGAGCCTGCTCATGGGTAGCATGGCGGCCATGGGGCAGCACGCCTTCTGGCTGGGTATGACCACCTTCTTATCCGGGTTCAGAATAGCCGCCGTCTCCGCCATGAAGTCCACCCCGCAGAACACGATCATGTCGGCTTCCGTCTTCTGGGCCTCGATGCACAGCTCCAGGCTGTCCCCCAGGTGGTCTGCGATCACCTGTATCTCTGGCACCTGGTAGTTGTGGACTAGGAGGACGGCGTTCTTCTCCTCCTTCAGCCTCAGGACGCGCCTCTGCAGCTCGTTGAGCCCCATCAGACCATCTCTATCTCGAGTTTGACGTCCAGGCTCCTGACGCTGTGGGTCAGGGAGCCCAGGCTGATCACGTCCACGCCTGAGGCCGCGTACTCGGCGACGTTGTCCAGAGTGACCCCACCTGACGCCTCGAATACGTGGCCTTCTCTCAGCCCACGTTCGCCGAGGCTCTTCAGAGCCGCCTTGATCGCCCTGGGTGGCATGTTGTCGAACATGATGATCTCGGCCCCCGCCTTCGCCGCCTCCTCGGCCTCGGCAGGGGTCCTGACCTCCACCTCTATCTTCTTGGTGAAGCTCACCAGCCTCCTGGCCCTCTCAACGGCCTCCGTGATGGAGGGCACCAGCTCCAGGTGGTTGTCCTTGATGAGCACGCAGTCGTCGAGCCTGAACCTGTGGGGGTCGCCTCCGCCGTGCACCACCGCCTTCTTGTCCAAGTCCCTGAGCCCCGGGGCGGTCTTACGTGTGGCGGCCACCCTGACGCCCGGGTTCGTGGACGCGGCTCTCCTCACAGCCTCCGCCGTCTGGGACGCTATCCCGGCCATCCTGCATACGATGTTCAGAGCCGTGCGTTCACCCAACAGCAGGGCTCTCGCCGGGCCCTCCACCTCCAGGAGAACCTGCCTAGCCTCAACCCTCGACCCATCAGGGACGAGCTGCTTAGCCTCACATCCCAAGACCTGGAAGACCAGGGCGGCCTCCGCGAGCCCCGAGGCCACCCCGGGCTCCCTGTAGTAGAGGCGTGCAGCAGCCCTCTGGCCCTCAGGTATGAGGGCGGTGGAGGTGATGTCGCCGTAGCCGATGTCCTCCCTAAGGAACTCCCTGATCTTATCGGCAGCGAGATGCATTGGTCCATCCATACCTTAGCTCACCCAATACGTCCTGACGTTTCCAGAAAGACACCCAACACACCCTTTTAACTGTATCCCGGATGGAACAGGTTTTAACCGGGCGCCCCTACGAGTCCTCTGATCGTGATGGATTATAGAAGGTACCTGTTAGAGGTGGGCACCGGGGTCGACCTCCACGGCATGGACGAGACCAAGGCGGCCCAGAGGGCCGTGAAGGACGCCATAAGCCACAGCAGCATGGTGGGTCTCGGCGGCCTCTTCAAGTTCGACAAGTTCAGCGAAATGGAGGACGCCCTCATGGTGGACGTGACTGTGGCGGCCCCCCACCCGGAGAAGGTGAACGGGGAGGCCGTGCTGAGCATACTCCCTGAGGGCAGGAGGAGGATTACGGTGGTCAAGGGCGGCCTGGAGTTCCCTACAGAGGAAACGGCTGCGGAGGCCAAGACCCACGGAGTCGTGGTTGCGAACGCCTGCATAGTGGTCCTCGTCGACGTGGACAGGGCCAAGAGGAAGTAGAGTCCCTCTTCAACTCTTTTCGTTAGTCAAAACAGATTAAGGTAACGCTAGCGATACATCTACCCATGAGTCGTCTAGTGAGCCGCATATGGAAGCCGGTGCAGAGGAAGGGCGCGGACAGGTACCTTAGGCTAAACATACTGAGCTTCGCTGCCAGCATCACCCTGACCAGGCTGCTGCTGGAGCTCACAGGGTATCCACAGCTAGGCAACGAGTCTCTACACATAGCCCACGTGCTCTACGGCGGCGTCCTCCTCTACGCCTCCAGCGTTCTGCCCCTCCTATACGCCAACAGGTGGGCCTACACGTGGAGCGCCATCATCTCAGGGGTCGGCGTCGGCCTGTTCATAGACGAGGT
>CAZAKG010000159.1:0-4439 GCA_964485755.1 uncultured Candidatus Bathyarchaeia archaeon
GGAGACGCTGACACGGTTAGAAGGCTGACCGGGTACGTCATCGGAGGAGTGCCCCCCTTCCCCCACGGCGAGGACGTGCACGTGCTGCTTGATCGGAGCCTGGAGAGGTTCAGCCGCGTGTGGGCGGCCGGGGGCGCGCCCAACAGCGTCATCAACTTCAGCTTGGAGCAGCTCCACAGCGTCGTTGGCCCAGGCACGGTGGATGTGGCGCAGTGACCTAGACCAGGTAGGGGGCTGTCACCGCGGCCATGACCAGGGCCAGTGCACCCGAGAACACCGACATTAGGGCCGCGAATGCGAAGGGCCTCCACCCCACCCCGGCGATGTCCCTGAACTGGACCTTGGAGCCGACCCCGGCGAAGGACACTGCCAGCAGGAAAGGTATCAGGGACGACTTGAGAGCAGTCTTCGCCAGGCCCCAGCTCACGCCCATGAGGGCAGGCGAGGACGCGTCGAGGACTGCGCAGACAAGAGAGCCCAGGAAGAAGGCCACCGCGAACATCGGCACATAAGCTTTCGCCCCGTCGCCTCCGCCGCCCGGCTCCACCCGGCTCAGGTAGAAGACTGAGGCGAGCACCACAGGCGCTATCATGAATATCCGTATCGACTTTATGATCATGGCTGGCTGCATGCAGGCCGGGTTCAGGGCGGAGGCCGCTGCTATCACCTGGGCCGACTCGTGGACCCCAGAGCCCACCCACACGGCGTACACGTTGGGGCTTCCCAATAGCCACTGGTTGACGACGGTGTTTGTGAACAGGTAAGGGTATAGGAACATGCTGACCAGGCCGAAGAGGGTTATCCCGCTGATGGCTACGCCTATCTCCTCCTCCTTCGCCTTGATGGCGGGGGCGGCCGCGGCTATGGCCGAGGCCCCGCATATGGACGTGCCCACGCCGATGAGTATGGCTAGGCGCCTGCTCAGGCCCAGCCTCTCACCCAGGACTATACTGGCGGTGAAGCTGAACACGATGATTACAAGGGCGTTGACGACGCCCAGGCCTACATCGAGCCACACGGAGGCGCTTGTCACCAGCCCCAGGACGGCTATGGTGAACTTGAGGAGCTGGGAGGATGTGTACTTCAAACCCGGCCGCAGACGTTCAGGGATGACTGTGATGTTGGTGACGGCTATGCCGAAGATGAAGCTCCACATCAGCGAGCTGATGGGACTGTACATGGTCCACGCCGTGAAGCTGATGAAGGCGACGAACATGCAGAATATGAGTCCGGGCACGCACTCGGCGAAGCCCTCCAGTCTAGCCCTCAGCATGGCTCACCATCTTGACGCACCTTGAACCATGCTCCACCAATATAGTGTTTCCGATTAGCGCGGCTGCCGCCATGATCAGATTTAATAAATCATGGCCCAGTCATAGGGTGTCATGAGGAACAACCACTACAGTAAGGTGGAGAACCAGGACGTGCCTGAGCCCGCTAAAGGCGTAAAGATCAGGTGGCTCATAAACGAGAAGAATGGTGCACCCAACTTCGCCATGAGGCGCTTCGAGGTGGAGCCCGGAGGCTACACGCCTTATCACACCCACGGCTGGGAGCACGAGGTCTACGTCCTAGAGGGGGAGGGGGTCGCCGCCAGCTCGGAGGGGGACTCCAAGATAGGCCCCGGGAGCGTGGTCCTAGTGGAGCCGGGCGAGGAGCACAACTTCAGGAACACGGGCAGGAAGACGATGGCCTTCCTGTGCATGGTACCCATCCAGAAATAGGCTGCTTTACGGCGTTCTACACGTTTTTACCTGTCTTATGTATCGATTTTCCTAAATCGACTGGTAATCCATATTCCTTTTTACTATTACCACAAGAAATCCATGAAGAGGAACATGGTTACCGGATATTCACCTAGAACAACGACCCATGTTTGTAGGGCTCCGTCACACACTCTAGGTTATAGGGTATGTCTTGGCAACCAATGTCCAAGAAAGGGGTCAACAGTTTGAAGAACCGGCGATCTAAACTCGAGATTTACCTAGACGTCCTTAAGGTGATCAAGGAGGGCACGCAGAAGCCCACGCGCATCATGTACGGCGCCAATCTTTCGTGGAAGCTGCTTCAGGGCATACTTTCTTCCATGGCGGCCCAGGACCTCATCGTGGAGGTCGACGCGTCAGACTCAAAGGATAAGCGCACCAACAAGTACTACGAGATCACGACCAAGGGTGACAGCGTGATCAGGTACTTTGACCGCGCCAAGGGCCTCATCGAGGTCGATGAGCCTGATTTTAACCCCCTCCAGATCGCCCGAAGGTAGCCCCCAGCTAACCCATTTATTTATACAAGCGGCCTAGTGGGCACTAGGCTTTCAGCGGCTTTCCGTACTGGTCCAGGTGGAAGAGCTCCTCCAGGTTCTTGCGGCCCCTGGGCTCCGGCTTCTGGTCGGGCACGCCTATGGGGAGCAGGACGATGACGGTCATCTCCTCGGGCACCTTGAGGAGCTCCTTGACCTGGTCCTCCTCGAAGGCTCCGATCCAGCAGGCGCCGTAGCCAAGCTCCCAGGCGGAGAGCACCATGTGCTCCACGGCCGTCATCACGTCGCGCTCGGCCCACCGCTCGTAGACCTCGGGGCTCTTCCTGTCCATGGCTAGGGCGGCGACGACGACTCCGGCGTCGCTTATCCAGGTCTGGTTGCGGGCTATTGTGCCGAGCTTCTTCTTGGTCTCGGGGTCCTTGACGACAACGAACCTCCAGGGCTGCTTGTTGCCGGCTGATGGGGCCAGCTGGGCGGCGGTGAGGATCTGCTTCAGGTGGTCCTCTGGGATGGGCTGAGGCTTGTACTTGCGTACGCTTCTCCTCGTCTTGATGGCTTCGAATACGTTCATGGGGGGTATTAGCGGAACCACGGGATTTAACGGAATCGCATCGGATATGGCGGGGCTTGTTATGTTGCTGAGTTTTCCTAGGCTCGGCTACTTGCCGTTGGTTTCGGTCTCGACGGCGGAGACCCTTATTTTAGGGGGCTTTTTATTACTAATATTGGTCCCCTACCTTTTTTCACGCGCGGCCAAGGGCGCCCTCATCGTGGTCACAGGGGGTGACTCGGTTTATGACAGAAAAAACCGCCATAAAATGATACCCCCCTACGTTTTTTGCACATCAGGCTCTCCGCTGCGCCGTGCCCGGTGTGCTTAACGTACCGTGTTTCCGTGTGGACGGGTTCAAGTTCATATGATTGGAGCGGGGTCTAGGGGTTTAACCGTCTCAGTTTCACGGTTGTCGCGGCTACTATCACTATGATGCTCGCGTAGGCTAGTGTAGTGTTGTCTATAGGTAGTGTTAGTTTGTCTTCGGGGAACTCGAACAGTATCGGTGACCCTGTCTTGAACAGTGCGACGCTGGTCTCCATGGTTTCATCTCCGTAGACGGCCTTCAGCTTCCACTCGTCCATGTAGTTGGTGACGTACTGGTAGGGCTCGTGCAGGGGATAGTACTGGCAGAACGTGATGTTGAAGGACGCCGCGCCGCTCTCGTCGCTGGCGCCCTCCCACACAACGTTGCTATCCTTGTCGGTGAGAACCAGGCTGACTCCTGGGAGCACCCGTTCTTGTCCCTGGACGTGGACCTCGAAGACCTGGGTGAACGCGAACCTCTCGTAGGGAGAGACATAGAACTCGTAGCTGATGTCCTTCCCCCAAGTGACGCTGCCAGCCAGAATACTCTCGCAGCCTCGGAGTGAAGCTTCACCCACGTAGACGTCAGAGAAGTTGTACTTACAGTTAGCTTCTAGCATCATTTGCTCGATCCGTGTTCCCATGATTGACACGTTCTGATAGAACCTGCTTAAGGGCATGTCCCAGAGATACCAGTCGTAGGGTGAAGAGGCGCCTGTAGCGAATGAGTAGATGTTCGAGTCCTTGACCTTGAGGCTGGAGTCACCGTACAGTGAAACAGAGGTGGCCTGGGAGTCCTTCATCGACACCTTTGACATACGTGCCTGCACGAAGTAGACCTCCGCGCCCGTGATGTTGAGTCTGCTGTTTATCGCGTAGACCCAGACCAACTCAGCAGTCGAGTCCCCACGCAGGGTGACGTTCATTGTGTCGCCGTCTATCTTGAAGGCGTCATAGATATTCCAGAAGCTTTGCTCCCCTATGCTACCGGTTATTTGGCAGCTTGAGCTGTTCACGACTCTAACCATGAGGAAATCGACCCTTGAGCCTTCAAGGTAGGCGGACGCGTTGACCTCCTTCACCGGGCTCGCCCACCTGCTCCTCCAATAATTATCTTGTTTTAGCACGCTTACGTAGGAGTTTACAATCTTGAGGGAGCTTGAACGGTCTGCGTTCACTCCATAGATGTACGACTCTATGGCTTCTAGCGTCGCTGAATCGTCGAAATTTAGAGTGCAGTTGACAATCAATGTATTCTCAAGGTAGCAGCTGCTTTGCCCCATGAAACCCATGTTAAAGGTTAACTGTAAAGATGGA
>CAZAKG010000160.1:0-3229 GCA_964485755.1 uncultured Candidatus Bathyarchaeia archaeon
CCTGCTGAGCCCGGACATCCTGATCGCGACGGGTGACATCGTGGACGTGGAGACCATAGCCGCCGCATGGAACTACCTCCAGTACACCATGCTGAGCCTCGATGTCCCCAGCTACCTTCTACCCGGCAACCACGACTACTCGGGGGCCAGCGGCAACTACTATAGGAAGTACGGCGGCCCCGTCAACTACACAGTGACGGTGGGCGACTTCCTCTTGGTCGCCCTACCCACCACCGGCGAGGGCTACATAAGCATGGGCCAGCTGGCCTGGGCCGAGAAGGTGCTTCAGGGTAACCCTGACAAGGTGAAGATACTGGCTTACCACCACCCGCTCCTCAGCAGCGAGTACGAGGACGACGAGGGGGCCATAACCGGGGGCGAGATAACGGGCAGCTACACAGACATGGAGGCACTGAGGAGCGCCATGTACCCCAGCTGGACGGCCAAGATGGACGAGGCTACGGAGCTCCTGCGGATAATCGAGGAAAACGATGTCCGCCTCATCCTGTCAGGCCACGTCCACAGGGACATGATCTATGTGCTGAACGGTAGGCACTGGTTCGTCACCACGACGACCATCGGCGGCGGCCTGTCGCCTGAGAACTACCACGGTTACAGGTTCATCACCGTGGACAGCGAGGGCGGCGTCGAGCTAGACGGGTACGCCACGGCCCACCTATTTGAACCACCTAACAGCATACCCAGCGGCATGATCACATACGTCTACAAGAACGCCAACGACGGCTCGACATCGGCCGTCACGGCCCACATCGAGAACGAGCTGAACATGACCCTGAACGACGCCAGACTGGAGTTCAAGGTGAGCGGAGCGTATCCAGCCGACGCGTACAGCTTCTCGCCGGAGCCCGACTCGTACACCGTGGCCACAACGCCTGAGGGTCACGTGTTCACTTCACTCGTGGACGTACCACCTGAGTCGGAACTCGACGTGACCATCTCGGCGGGGCCCGACGCGGAGGAGCCCACCATAGCCTTCACGGTGCCCGATAGCTACGTGGAGGGTGAGCAGCTCCACGCCGTGATAGACGTCTCCGACTCCGGGTGGGGAGTCAAGTCCGTTGAGGCGTGGTACAGCGGCGAAGAGTGGACGCGGCTGGAGCTCCCCCAGGGGCCCGTCATCGACGGCGACCACTGGGAGTACACGTTCCCCTCAGAGCACTTCAACATCACCCTGCCTGGGCTCAGCGGCGAGGTAGCCATCAAGGTGGAGGCCGTGGATTACGCGGGCAACGTGGCGCAGGCTGAGACCACCGTGGCGGCGGCGGAGGTGCCGCAGACCTACACGTTGACCGTGAACACGCAGCCGAGCGGCATCAGCGTGACGGTCAACGGCAACACCAAGGCCACGCCCTACACTGAGGTGCTCGCAGCCGGAACGTACGTGGTCGAGGCGCAGCCGTCGGCGACTGCGGGGGGCAAGGAGTACGTGTTCAAGGAGTGGGGGGACGGACAGAGGTCTACTTCGAGGGCTGTGACGCTGGACAGCGACAAGACGCTGACAGTGGTATACGAGCTGAAGCAGGCGCCCCAGCCTGAGCCCAGCGGGGGGATACCTGTGCCGCTCGCCTACGTCGTCGTCGGCCTGGCCGGAGCCGTGGCCCTCGCACGGAGAGCCAGGCACAGATAAAACAAGTAATCTGAGAAAAGGGTGCCCGGCCCCTACAGGAGGAGGCTGTTGAAGAGGAGCTTGTAGGCTCCGTCCGTCTGAGCCCTGTGCTGGGGCCTGAACCCGAACAGCACCACACTGCCGCTACCGACGCGGGCCACCACCAGAGCGGCCTTGCCCGCCAGGTGCTTCTCCCCGTCCAGCCACCCGCTCTCAAGTATCCCGTGGTCCGGGTACCTGGCCACGACCTCGTACCTCTCGCTGTCCACACAGGGCTTGACAGTGAAGGCGGGGCTCTCCCAGAAGAACAGCAGGGAGTCCTCAGCCATGCCGTAACCCAGCGGGTGGCACGTGTCCACGCTGGCGTGGAGCGTCGAGGCGGGGCAGAAGAACTCCTTGCTTGAGAGGCCGTGCAGCGAGTCGCCGAGGCTGAGGTTAAAGGCGTCCACGGCGAACATGCTGGACTCGTTGAGGCACACGAGGGTACCGCCCTCTGACACGAACCTCACCAGGGCCTCCACTCTCTCCCCATGCAGGCCGCTCCTGTACTCCGGGGGCACATTTGGGGGCTGGGAGCCCGTCTCTTTGAAGTGTTTCTCGATGTCGCCAACGATGGCCCAAGCGGGGTCACTTGGGAGGACTACGACGTCCAGCCTGCCGCGGAGCCCCCCGTCTACGCCATCGTCCCTCAGGGTCTCGTACTCGAAGCCGAACTCCTCCAGTACGAACCTGGTCCAGCCCTCGTCTGCGTTGCCTCCGTAGTACCTCTGGTAGAGCCCCACGCGTGGCTTCCTGACCTCGGCTGACTCAGGCTCACCGGACACAGCGTGGAAGGTGGCGCCCAGGCTTGAAGCCACATTCTCCAGCAGCTTCCTGTCAGGCTCAGCGATGAAGGCTCCCGCCGGGAGGGTGACGCCGCCGCACTGGACTGGCTCGGACGCTCTCCGCAGCCGGGTGCCGGCGGCGAGTAGAGCCGTGGCCGCCCTGTAGCTGAGGTTCTGCCTGGGGTCCAGTGCGTACCCGTGCTTGGACTTGCCTACGATGCCGCCGACGGGGCGCTTGGCTTCCTCGACGCGTGTGAGCTTAGCCTGAGGGACACAGGATACGGGGACCACCTTCACACCCATGAACTCGGGCATGGTGTCCGTCGCCATGTCCCTGGGCGCCCTGGGCGAGCCGTCCTTCTCCCGCGTCCACGCGTTGTCGGGGTAGAAAGTCTGAGCCAGCAGGCTCTTGATGACCCCGTACTTGGGCTGGGCCGACGGCACAACGTAGGAGCCGGCGCCGTACAGCGTGTCATCCGCTACAAAGTCCCCCTCCGCCACGTGTACCTCGATGCCTTGGAGTAGGAGCTTCTCCACAAGCTTACGAGCCGTGGACGGGTCGTGCTGATGCGCGGAAATGACGTAGGCTTTGTATGGGTCCTCTGCGCCCCTCGCCGTCTGCCTCACGGCCTTCATGTACGCGTTCCTCAGCACGGTCTCCCTGTTGCGGGCGGCGTGGTCCAGCGTGGCCCAGGCCGAGACCTTGATCTGCTCCACCATGTCGCGGAGCCTCCACCAACCCCCCTCCCAAGGGTGAGGGAAGTTGACCTGGGGGATG
>CAZAKG010000160.1:3239-4362 GCA_964485755.1 uncultured Candidatus Bathyarchaeia archaeon
CGCCGTCTCGGTGAGCATCCCGCATATGTTGTGGTGGTTGGTGATGCGGTGCCACCCCAGGTGGCCCCAGGCAGGGAAGGTGGAGCCGCCTGCGATGACGCCCTCCTTGCCCCTCTGCTCCAGCAGGGTCGCCATGTGGCCGCCGTACCACATGTGCTCCCAGTAGACCAGTGGGTCAGCGTAAGGCCTCAGGGGCTCCGTGTACGGCGGAATGTAGAACCTGGCGCCGAATCCACCCATCTGGTGGTGGTCCACGTACGCCTGCGGCACCCAGTCCCTGAAGAGGATGCCCGCCATGTACCTGGACTCCACCATATTGGCCTGGAACGCGTCCCTGTTATTGTCGTGGCCGCCATACCTGTGGTACAGCCAGGGCAGGTCACAGCCCTCGTACTCGGTGCCCTTCCACTTCTCGTACCAGTCGGCGACCATAATCTGGCCGTCCGGGTTGAAGCACGGCACCATGAGGAACACAACGTTGTCGAGGACTCGGAGTGTGTCCTCGTCCTCGCCGCTGAGGAGCTCGTATGCCAGCTCCGGGGCCATCTGCGTCGGCGCTATCTCGCTGGCGTGGAGGCTCATGGACTGGCAGACCACGGCCTTCCCCTCCGCTATTAGAGCCTCGGCCTCCTCCTCCGAGAGCCCCCGCGGGTCGCTCAGACGCAGGTTGAGCATACGCAGCTCCTCCAGGTGGGAGAGGTTCCCGGGGGAGGAGATGACCACCAGCAGGAACGGGGCCCCCTCCGTGCAGGGCCCAACGTCCACGACCTTGATGCGGTCACTCTCCTCGCCCAGCAGGTTGAAGTACTCCACGATCCGGTCCCACCGAGCGATCATCCCGTCGCTGCCAAGCTTGAACCCGAAGAACGACTCGGGGCTCGTTATGTTAACGGTCATAGCCTTTGATGTGTCTCATGAGAATATACTATTTGCGAGTTCCTGCGGTTGAGAAACGCTTTAATGAGATACCCCATGTCTCTATCTGTGCGGGCCCGTAGCAGAGTGGATAATGCACTGGCCTCCGGAGCCGGAGATCGCGGGTTCGAATCCTGCCGGGCCCGCCAACAAGGTGAAAAAAGTGAATCCCCTCGCTCAGCTAAGAGAAGAATGCGAGGCGCTCCTC
>CAZAKG010000161.1:0-4311 GCA_964485755.1 uncultured Candidatus Bathyarchaeia archaeon
TCATGCCCTGGACATTCAAATCCTCAACGTAGACCCTCTCATACCTGTTCACTATACTCCTCGCCGTCTTGTACACATAGTCTCGCCTCTGGTTAGCGACTCGCTCACACACAGTCACGACACGGGCCCCCCAATCGACTACGTAGACGACCCTCGAGCCGCCTAACCTGTTTTCTGGCGATAAGGAGGACATGAACCCGAAGAAGCCAGCTCCCCAAAGAAACACATATCTATTCGTATATACAGATACGTAATATGGTGACGTTTATGATGGCGGTCAGAGTCGACGAGGAACTCAAAGAACGTATGAGAAAACACCCCCACGTTAACTGGTCTGAGATCGTCAGAGAAACAATTGAAAAAAAGGTCAGAGAAGAGGAAATGAAAGAAGCAACTAAAACCATGGACGAGCTCGCTGAGAAGACCACTGGAACATGGAGCGGCGTAGAGGAGATAAGAAAATGGAGAGACAAACCCGTTGACCCCAAATAGTCTCACCATCGACGCCTCCGTCGCCATCAAGTGGTTCAACAAAGAACCATACCGAGAAGAAGCCCTAAAGATAAGAGCAGCTCACATAAAGGGCACAACCACCCTACTTACGCCCACACTACTAATCTACGAGGTGTGTAACGCGTTAAAACACAACCCGGACTACGACGAGGAAAGCCTCATCAAAGCCATCGACTCCCTACAGAAGATCGGGGTAAACTTCAAGAACCCGGACATGGAACAGATGACAGGAACTGCCAAGAACGCTTACCTCTACGGCCTATCCGCATACGACTCATCCTACCTCGCCTGCGCGGAGGCCGCAGGCAACAACCTCATCACAGCCGACGAAAAACTCTACAATAAAGCCAAGAAAAACAGAAGAGTAATCCTCCTAGCCGAGTACAAAGAAAACACGTGAACCTAGAGAAAACCAGAACCCTCTATATAGATTGAAGAACATCTCCGGACTGGCGCACCATAATGTCCCTGTCTAGTTCAGTGGAGGATTTCCCCCTATTTAATAAACCAACTCAAGCTTATCAGAGACCCTTGTAGGCCTTCCCTCTCGGACCAATGTACTCAATATCCACCATGCTATGAACCCAATTTACATGGTAGTAGTCTGACGTCTCCAATCCGGACGCGGTAGGCATCTTCTAGCCCTCGAAGCTTCGAGACATCATATTTCCTGTAGGGAATCGGCTCAGACTTCAGTGTGAAGATAAGGTCCAGCAACTGCACTCTATGCCTCGGTAGACTCTTCAGAAGACCCTTCTCTGCCTTCTATTTTAAGCGGACGCTGAACGTTCGGAGCGTCTCCTCACGTCGCTTTGAAGCATCCTCAGGAACTCGCTCTCAGAGAAGTATTCCTTGGACTCATCGTCCAAGGCGGCCTTCTCTTCAGGCGTGGGCTCCTCTTCCGGGAGGAGAGTCTCTGCCAGCCGCCTATAAAGCAGACGGAGCTCTATGATATCTTCTCGAAGCCGCTGAATCTCGGAGGACTCTGTCATAACTATCGTATAACCACTAAGGAATAATGAAGGCTTCTAACACCGCTTGGAACCCCCCACCCAGAGGGCGGGTTGATGTTTATGGCCAACTCAGCCCACCTTTCTAGCAAGTGTACCTAGAACCTCAACGTACGCATAAGCTTCCTAGTTTAAGGAAATCAGCTGATTCCAACCATTAAACATGGCCTTTTTTCATGGAGCTAACATGTTTATTAGCCATGTAGCAGTGATGTTAGGTGGTGATGGTTTGACCCGAAAGGTGGTACAGACGGAGCTCCCCGAGGACGAGTACGCCCTCCTCAAGAAGACGGCGAAGGAGAAGAACCTGTCCATCAAGGACGGCGTCCGAGAAGCCGTACGCCAGTGGATAGAGACCCAGATACCCCTGAGCGAGGACCCCCTCTTCAAGCTAAAACCCGTCAAGACCGGAGTAAAATCAGATTCATCAAGCCTAGACAGAGAGCTCTACGGCGAGCCACGGCCATGAAGATCTTCCTAGACACCTCGGCCCTGATAGCCCTCTATAACGCCGACGATGTCCACCACCAAGAGGCCCGCGGCATCATGGGCGCTTTAAAAGACGGACAGATACCCTTCACAAGGTTCTACGCGACAGACTACATACTGGATGAGACCCTGACGTACATGTCCCGTGTGCTGAGAAACCACGGCCTCGCCGTGGAGATGGGGAAAGCCCTTCTCAACTCACCTTTCACCACAATGATCCACGTGGACCCAGACCTCTTCCAGAAAGCCTGGGAAACCTTCCAAACCCGCCAAGGTCTAAGCTTCACCGACTGCACATCCTTCACCGCAATGGAACTGAACGGCATAAACCAAGCCTTCACCTATGACAGCCACTTCAAGACCGCCGGCTACAACACAATATGCGACTAGTTCTAAAGCCTTAACGCGTTGGCAGCGGCTAGCTATGCATACACACTCGCGTGACCTACACCTGAGGTGTGCGCCGATCCTTCTCCACTTAGTGTGATGATACCAGTTAGCTGAAACATCGTAATCCATGCCAAAATCCAAATATCTTCGTAATGCGTGGCCTGGAGTCACCTAACCTCAGCGAAAATTGAGAAGCAAAGGGGCGGGGTTTCTACTGCTTCCTCTGGGTGTACAGGTAGTAGGCGACGACAGCGACTACGACCACCACCGCGACCAGCATCTCCCAGGGGAAGCTGGGCGTCGGAGGCTGCAGCGGGGCTGTGACCGTGAAGCCGCCCGCCAGGTCGCCCACCGCCACAGTGTAGGCGCCGGGGGTGTCCTCTCTCAAGGTGAAGGCCACCGTCGTGGTGGCTCCCGCGCTCAGGGTGACTGACTCGGTGTCGGCGGTGACCCCGTTTAATTTGAGGCCCACCGTCGTTGACCCGCTCTGGCCTCCCGTGTTGCTGACGCTGACAGTGACGATCACCGGAACTCCCGGCTCGACTGTGGCCGGAGTGACGGCCAGGTTACTCACCGTGAAGGCTGCGGGCGCGGGGCTTGGTATGCTCACCGTGAAGCTCTCCGTCAAACCGTTGACGTCTACGCTGTACGTCTTTTCCTGTGCCTTCGACGCGGTCCACTGCAGCGTCCGGCTCTGCCCCGGCGTCAGGCTCAGCTTCTCCGTCTGCTCCGTTGCTCCATCGATCCTCAGGGTCAGGGTGTATAGGCCGGCGTCGCTGCCGACGTTCTCCACCGTGACGGCGATGGTTACCACCTGACCGGGGGTGACCGCGGCTGGGCTCACCTGTAGTCCGCTCACCTGGAACTCGCCGATGGCGGGGAGCCTCTCAACCGTGGCGTCGCCAAGGTACGGGTAGAGGGTGTTCCTCTCCTCGCTGGCCATGCCCATCCACACGTCCTCCAGGTAGGCGTCGGTGAAGTAGCTGTAGACCTCGGCGAGCTCCTCCAGGCTCCCCGCACTTATCCACGCCGAGACGACGTCCAAGACCTTGGTGAGGTCCATTGCCTGGAGCACATCGGCCACCGTTGAGGGGGTCGCGGGCAGGTTGACTATCTCCACGAAGATTTCTACGAGGGCCTGGGTGTCCGTTTCGTCCAAGATTTCAGCTATTTTGTCCAGGATCTCCTGTGCTTTCGCCGGGTTCGTCTCGCCGAGGCGCTTCTTGACGGCGGCCTCAACCGTCCTGGCGGCCTCCTGCAGGTCGTCCTCCGCCATCGCCTCCAGGAACAGGGCGCCGGAGGCCGGCGCCATCTCCAGGAGTATGTCCGCCGCCTCGGAGTCGCCCAGCCGGTTCATGTAGGAGCCGAAGACAGAGGTCGTCCCCAATTTGGTGGCGGCGTTCAAGATGTCAGAGACCTTGGCCGTGTTCATCTCAGATAATATGGCCAGGGTCTGGGTGGCCTGCGTCGCGGCCAGCACCTTTGCCGCGGCCTGCGTCTGGACCAGGTTCATTATGGCCGCGGCTTTGCTCGTCTGCAACTGATCGACTATCTCGGCCGCTGCGCCGGTTTCGAGTACGGATATTACGCCGGCAGCTTTCTGCGTTGTGAGCAGGGACATGATCTGGACGACTAGGCTGGGCGGCAAATCCGAGATGTAGGCCGCCGCGTCCGCGTCGGCCATGGATTCTATTAATTGCACCCTAGCTGTCATCGAGATGATCGTTGTCCCGATCACCGTGACCTCTGCCTGCTTGAAGGCCACCAGCTTGTTGCCGCCACCATCCCACACGCCCACAAGCAGCACGTATTCGCCGGAGTTGAGGCCGCTGGTTGTCAGCGTGACCGTCTGCTGGGTGAGGACGGTGTAGCTGCTGAAGGCGGCGGAGAACTCGCTTCCGCCGTACGC
>CAZAKG010000162.1:0-4282 GCA_964485755.1 uncultured Candidatus Bathyarchaeia archaeon
ACACATCCTCAATGGGCCTACCGAAGACCTGCGCTATGCTCCAGGCCAGGCGGAGGCTGGGGTTGTACTTGCCCTTCTCCAGGAACAATATGGTCTGCCTGGTGACGTCCACCAGCTCGGCCAGCCGCTCCTGGGTGAGCCCCTTCTCCTCCCGGAGGTCCCTTATCCTGGTGCGCAAGGGCTACTCCCCTCGAATGTAGGAGTGGTAAACCCACGAGACGAGGAACATGGCCCAGCTGGCGTACATTGTGTACACGAACCTGTCCGCCACTGGAAGGGCTGCAAGCCAGGGTGCGAGCTCTACAATCTCGTCGAAGAAAGCCAGGATGCTGAAGCCCGCGCAGACCACCACGAAGGCGTTTCTCGCCGCTTTGCTGAAGACGGCGCTCATGCGCTCGTCGTACATCTTCTCCCACTTGAGGCCCACGACGAAGCTGAGGCCGATGCCTGCGCTTATCCCTGACACCAGGTCCCCCGTGATGTAGCCGTACACCGCGGCGCCGGCCACCATCACGGCGAGGCCTGCCCACATGACCAGCCTTCTGGTTTTCTTGTCCTGTATGGGCTCCTCGCCCGCCAACCGTTTACTGAATACGGCTCCCAGGGCGACGCCCATGGCCACACCGAGGGCGTAGTTCTCCATGAAGTAGCCCCACATGAGTCCCAGCAGGATGCCTACCGCCCAGCCGGCGGCTCTCTTGGTCTGTTTATCCATCTTCATCCACCTTGTAAACTATTTCTAACGTAATGTATTTCTAACGTAAGGTATTTTTAACTTTTTCGGATCACTGGTTACGGAGAAACACCAAGAATAGTTGAACAACATGGACAAGGTCAGGCCATCAGGAGCCGTAGACTCCCCAGAAGTGGCAGACCTCCATATCTTCGGGAGCTCGGTTCCGTGATCGTACACTGTGGGCGTCACGATCTCGACGCCGTACATGGGTACTCAGACGCGGCTCGGTATATTACAATTGAGAAGAAAAATGAAAGAAAAAGGGAGTGTCTTAATCGATGAGGTAGACGATGTAGACGCTCACGGTCACCGTCAAGCTGCCTTCCAGTATGGGCGTAGGCGCGTAGCTGCTCTTGGCCGACTCGGCGTAACTGTCGGTGTACTGCCTCGACGGCACGTAGCTGCTCTCGGATACACTCTGCACGCCTGAGATGCTGATGCCCAGGGTCTCGGTGATGACGTCGGCCTTGGCCTGCGCGTCCTGGATGGCCGCTACGTAGGCGTTGAGCTTCAGCTCCTCCATCTCAGCGTCGCTGAGCTGGAAGCTGATGCCGTCGATCCTGTTGGCTCCAGCCTCACCGGCCGCGTCGATGACGGGGCCCACCATGTCTAGGTCGCTAAAGGTGACCTGGACCAGGTTGGTCACCGTGTACCCCTTGAACACCTGGCCCGACTCGGTCCAGTCGTACCTGGGGTAGACGCTGTAGCTCACCGTCTGGATGTCGTCCTCGGTGAGTCCCAGGTCCTCTAGGGCTGCTATGATGGCTGACATGGCCTCCGCGTTGTCCTGTATAGCCTTCGTGGCGCTGAGGTCCTCCGTCTGGACGCCCAGTGTCACCGTGGCCTCATCCGCTGTTGCTGAGGCGCTTCCGCTGCCCGAGATGCTAAGAGTCTTCGCCTGGGGCTCTGTGCCCTGGTTGGTGAAGGCCTCTAGGCCCAGGGACGTGCCGACGCCGCTGGGGAACCTGATGTCCCCCGGCATCTTTATGGTGGACTCCGGCAACGCACCGGGCTTGTAGGCGATTATCGCGCCAGCCATGATGATGCTTAGGCATATGGCTGTGACAGCGTATACTTGCTGTGACTTGTTCATGTTTGGTCAAGGATAGCATAGCGTAGGCGGCTAATATACCCATCAAATAGAACAGGTGTTCAAAGCCTTAGAACGCTAGTAGTCGTGGTACTGTTTGTAGTGGTCGTATATCTCCTGGGCCCTCTCCATGAGTTCGCCGCCCATGCTCTTGTCCTTGAGGGTGGTGGCGCCGTGGTACCCGAGCCTGTGCTTCAGCCAGTAGTAGTCCTCCAGGAGCAGGGCGTACTCCAGCTCGAACTCCATGGCGTTAAGGTGAGCCTCGTACACCTTCTCCTTGGGCCCCTTACTGTGGGTGTCCTCGCCCACGGGGACGCCCAGCCTCTTCAGCTCGCTGACCTCCACCACCTCGTGGAACATGAGGTACTCGTTGCCTATGATGTCCCGGATGGTCACAGCTGAGCCGTGGTGGGTGTCCCTGGAGATGTACCCGTAGAACTCGTCGGCCGTGCACTCTGCCACATCGTACTCCAGCTCACCCAGTATCTCGTTTGTCTGCTCCAGCCTGTACTCTATGCTCTCCTTCAACTCGTCGAAGGTCGGCGGGTTCATGGATGGTAATGGGCTCATCCGTGTTTAAAATTGTGGGTTAGATGGAGGGCCGGGGCTACTTCTTCGGGGTGGGGATGTGCCAGTCGTAGCCCCTCTCCGTGACCACGTACTCGGGCCAGGGAAGGTCGATGGGCGGGTCCCAGGAGGGATCCAGTTGGGGCGGCTCGTACTCCTTGGCTATGCGCTGCCTCCACTCGTCCTGGCACGCCTTGAGCCTCGCAGGGTCCTCGGCCAGGTCCAGGAGGGTCCCGCTGATGGCCTTGCCCGCAGTGTATATGGTGCGGTCTATCGGCCCCCTCATGCCGCCCAGCGCCACGTGGGGCCACCTGGGCAGCCTTACGCCCTTAACCGTCACCTGGGGCCTGTAGACCTGCACCCAGACGGCCGGGCAGTGCCACATGAACTCCACGTAGTCGTCGCTCCCGTGCTTGCGTTGGTGGCTGGGTATGGCGCTGCGCCACGCCTTCTCCCACTCATCGGGGTGCGTCAGCTTCTCGCTGAAGGGCTCCTTCTGCGGCGGGTAGCCCAAGCCCTTGAGGACCTCGTTCGCTTTCTTCTTGTCCTCCGCCGTGAACTTGGGCGGACCCACAAGCTCTAGGTTCTCGTAGGCTAGGTCGGCGAGGGCCTTGTTGAATAGGCCGGTGCGTTGCCGAGTCACCCACCGGACCGTGACCTTGGTGCCGGTCATCTTGGCCACCTGCTCAGCGTTGTTGGTGAGAACCTTGGCTATCTGCTCCTGCTGGACCAGGCTGGGGCTCCTGAACGCGTACTGGATGATGCCGACCCTGGGGGGCATGTTGTCGGCCGTGGCCTGGCCCGCGGCCATCACGGCCTCGTTTAGGGTCCACAGGCCGGTGGCGGGGAGCATGGCCTCCTTCAGGTACTTGGTGCTCGTGTACATGAGGCAGACCGCGTCCAGTGCCCCGGGGGCGCGGGCGTTCCTGGGCAGGTCGTCGGCGTACGCCATCCAGCTCTCGGGCTCGTCGCACTCGAACACTAGGGCCATGTTCCAGTAGCTGCCCCACTGGGTCTCGTACATTACGGTTGTCTGGCCTCTGGGGTGCCAGCCCACCATGGCGTCCAGGCCGTCGAAGAGGCCTTTGGCCGCGAACCAGCTCTTGGCGCATACCTTCTCGGCGGGGGTGCCGAACACCTTCACCGTGCCCGGGATGCTGTGCTCCTCCATGGCCGCCTTGGTCGCGGATGCACCTGCCAGGGCTCCGACGCCCAGGGCGCTGTGGGGGTCCGTGTGCCCGGCCCTGTAAGGGTTGGCGGCCGACCTGTAGGGGACAGGGTCCTGCCAGCAGTCGGGCACCGCGTCGTACTCAGTGTAGGTGCTAAGCACCGGTCTGCCCTCGCCCCAGGTGGCGATGTAGGCGGTGGGCATCCCGGCTACCCCCGTCTCCACCTCGAAGCCCTCCTCCCTGTGGAACTCGGCCAGGGCCTTCACCGACTTGTACTCCCTGAAGCTGGTCTCGGCGAGGTTCCATATGTGCTGGTGGAGGTCGCTGAGCCGCTCCTCGTTGTCCTCGATCCACTTGAAGGCTGTCTTCTTGGCTGATGTAAGCTTGGTCAAAATGATCGCTGTATAGGGGAGGACGTGTGAACTTAAAACCTGTGAGCGGGGCCGGTTCCGTGGGCGGCTCACCGAATACCTCATTTAAACATTGGTCAAGTATACCTCAGGGTTGAGTATGTTCGACTTACTGCTCAGGGACGGCAGGGTCTTCACGGGTGCGGGTAACCCGTGGTTCAGGGCGGACGTGGGCGTCAAGGATGGAAAGATCGTCAAGGTCGGTTCCCTCGGGGGCTCAGCGAAGGAGGTCATAGACGTGGGGGGACAGGCCGTGTGCCCCGGGTTCATAGACCTCCACGACCACAGCGACCTCACCATCCTCGCCAAC
>CAZAKG010000163.1:0-4225 GCA_964485755.1 uncultured Candidatus Bathyarchaeia archaeon
AACGACGACCGGAACCGCGAAGTCGCCGAACTCACCCGCCAAGCGGCGACCGATCCCGACCCGATCGCCACTCTCAGGAAGGCCGCCGAGATCCTACGCGAGAGCGAACTGCAGGAGACCATCTCCGAACTTGGCAAGGCCGCCGTCCATGGCGACGGCGATGGTTCCGCCCATCTCGATGGTGTCGACGCCGTACTCGTTGCTCAGGCGCACCAGCTCGGCTATATGGTCGAGGTTGTCAATTCCGCAGTTGGGGCCGAAGGCCCAGCCCGACTCGTACTCGATGCAGCTGACGTGCTCTGTGCCGTCCTCGTGGGGGTAGACGTTGCTGCACTTGATCAGGCAGGAGGCGTGGCACTGGTGCCCCGTGGTCCCCACGCCGCCCCTCTCCTCGCAGACCTTCTTTATGGCCTCGCCTGAGACCTTCTCGGCCCCCTCGAACCGGCCCTCCCGGAAGTTCCTCGTAGGTAGCCCCCCGGCCTCGTTGAGCACGTTTATGAGGGCCGCGGTCCCGTAGGCGTTCAGTGTGCCGCCCTTCTTGGTGACGCCGTGCTCCGTGATGGCCTTGGCCAGCTTCTGCCTCCCCTTGTTGAACAGGCTCTTGTCCTTGATCTCGACTTCCTTGGCTCCCTTGTCGTCCAGTATGATGTACTTGAGCTTCTTGCTCCCCATGACTGCGCCGAGGCCGCCTCTTCCGGCGTACCTGCTGGCCCTCCCGTCCATGTCGTTGAAGCAGATGCCCGCGGCTGCGAGCTGCTGCTCACCCGCTGAACCTATGGAGGCGATGCCCACGTGTTTGCCGTACTTCTTGAAGAGTTCGCTGTAGGCCTTGGAGAGGACATCTCCGACCCCTATTTTAGTCTCCGCTAGCTTGACGCCCTTGGCGTCGACCTCGAGCTGCCAGTACTTGCTCTTGTCCTTGGGTTGTCCCTCGACGACTATGGCGCTGTACCCGAGAAGCGCGAGCTGCTCGGCGAAGGGTGTGCCTGCGTTGGCTTCCTTGATCCCTCCTGTCAGAGGCGACTTGGCTCCAACGGATAGCCTCCCCGAGCTGGGTGCCTTTGTGCCTGTAACCATTCCGGGTGCGAACACGAGCTTGTTTCTCGGTCCGAGGGGGTGGCACTCCGGGTCCACCTCATCGGAGATGTAGCTGTCGGTGAGCCACCTTCCGCCCTTGTTCCTGTACTTGTCGGGAAGGTTCTCTGTTTTGGCTGTTAGCTTCTCCATGTCCACGCGAATTACTTTACCCATTTTCCATCCACTTTTACCCTTGATAGAAGGGTGAAACGGTTCTGTATATAAGAGCCTGATATGAATCAGAGTGCAACTCGATGCGGGGTTCTAGACCATGAGGATACTGTGACCGCGTGGTTCACGTCTCGCTAGATAATCATTTAGACCCGGAGCTAGCAATTATTGGTACTATGATCGAGGATGTTCTCAGGGGGCTGGATGACGGCTACACTCTACGTGTCCTCAAGGAGATGATACGGATACCCTCCGTCGTGGGGGAGGAGAAGGAGCTGGCCCACTACCTACAGGGGGAGCTGGACTCCATGGGCCTGAAGACCGAGCTCCACGAGGCCCAGCCTAGCCGCCCCAACGTGTACGCCAAGCTGAAGGGCGCCAAGAAGGGGAAGAGGTTGAACTTCAACGGGCACCTTGACACGGTGCCCATGGTGGCGGGCTGGACCAGAGACCCCTTCACCCCCGAGGTGGAGGGCGGCAGGATATACGGGCTGGGCAGCAACGACATGAAGGGTGGCATCGCCTGCATCCTCAACATGTTCCGGGCCATCACGGAGTCGGGCCACGGGTTCAGAGGCGAGCTCAGCTTCAGCGGGGTCATCGACGAGGAGGCCCTCGGCGAGGGTGCCAAGGCCATGCTGAAGACCGAGTACGGGAAGGTGGACGCCATAGTGCTCGCCGAGCCATACATGGCGGACGAGGCGAGGCCCACCGCGCTAGGTATAACGGGGAAAGTCCTCTACGACGTGCACGTCCACGGCAGGGCAGCCCACGGATTCAGCCCCGAGAACGGGGTGAACGCCATAGAGCAGGCAGGCGTGATACTGGCTAACCTGCACAAGCTGAGGATTCCCACGCACCCCCAGTTCAGGGGCAACCACTGCACCCTGAAGATCGAGGGCGGGTACACGGTGTATAGTGTGGTAGTGCCGGCCCACTGCCGCTTCGAGGTGAACAGGCTCACCGTGCCAGGGGAGACCAAGGAGTCAGTGATTCACGACATGGAGGAACTCGTGGAGTCCCTGCACCTGGATGCACGCGTGGAGGTCAAGACAAAACCACCCTACTACGCATCCTATGTAGTGGACAGGGATGAGCCCCTGATACGGGTCTTCGACGGCGCCTACCGCGAGGTAATGGGGAAGGCGCCCAGCTACGAGTACAGCAGCAGCATCACGGACGCCAACACGTTCGCGGGGGAGGGAGGCATACCATGCGTTCACTTAGGTCCATACCCGGGCGGCCCCCACCAGAGGGACGAGTACACGCTCATAGACAGCCTCGGCCCCGTGAGCAGGGTGTTCGCGCTGATGGCCGACAGGTTCCTATCTTAGCGCACCCCTTATACTGTCCCAGCATTTCTTCTACCCATGCTCGACGAGGTTCTCAGGCGACTGGACGACGCCTACACTATAAGGCTGAGTGAGGAGATGATAGGCATCCCCTCGGTGACAGGCGAGGAGGAGGCCCTTGCCCTCTACATCAAGGAGAAGCTGGAGTCCTACGGCATGGAGATCGAGCTGGAGTACGTGGAGCCGGGCCGCCCCAACGTCTACGGTGTCCTTGAAGGCTCCAAGCAGGGAAAGAGGCTGAACTACAACGCCCACACGGACACCGTGCCCGCCGGCGACGACTGGAAGACAGACCCCTTCAAGGCGGTGGTGAAGGACGGCAAGATGTATGGGCGGGGCGCCTGCGACATGAAGACAGGCATCGCCTGCAGCCTGAACACGATCCGGGCGATAGCCGACTCGGGCGCCCAGTTCAGGGGCGAGCTGAGCTTCAGCGGCGTCATCGACCAGGAGGCCACCGACAAGGGCGCGTGGAGGATGATGGAGGACCCCAGGTGGAGGAGCTTGGACGGCGTGGTCCTCACCTACAGCTACTGCGGGGACGAGACCAAGCCCATACCTTTGGGGCTGACGGGGAAGGTCCTCTACGACGTGAAGGTGAAGGGCAGGGCCGCCCACGGGTTCAGGCCACACCTCGGCGTCAACGCCGTGGAGGACGCGGCGAGGATCATCGCCAACTTAGACAGGCTCAAACTGAAGGACCACCCTCAGTTCGGGAAGGGCACCGTGTGCACACTGAAGACGGAGGGCGGCTACAAGGTTTACAGCGTGGTGGTGCCCGAGTCGGCCCGGTTTGAGGTGAACAGGCTCCTGGTACCCGGCGAGTCCGTTGAGTACGCGCTGGGCGACATGAGGAGGCTTGTGGACTCCCTGGGCCTCAGGTCGGAGGTGGATGTGGGAGTCAAGCCGCCCAAGTATGAGCCATACATCGCCTCCAGGGATGCCCCCCTCATGAGCACACTGCACGAGGTCTACAAGGAGGTCATGGGCAGGGAGCCCCTCTACGAGTACGCGTACGGCATCACCAACGCCAACATCTTCCAGGGGGAGCAGGGAATAGAAAGCGTACACATAGGGCCCCAGCGCGGCGACCCTCACAGCCCCAACGAGTACGTGAAGCTGGAGTGGCTGCCGCCCATGAGCGAGATATACGCCAGGATCGCCCTGAAGTACCTGAAGTAGAAAAAATATCTTTTATCGACGGGTCGAGTCGGCTCTAAGCCTTGTACTCGACCTTCCCGTCGACGATGACCATCTCAACAATGGACAGCACGTCCAGCGGGTCACCGCTGAGGATACGGATGTCGGCGTCCTTGCCCTCCTCGATGCTGCCCACCCTGTCGGCGACGCCCAGTATCTCCGCCGGATTGATGGTTATTGCCCTCAGGGCAGCCTCGCGGGGGAGACCGTTCCTCACGGCCAGTGTCGCGCATATCGGTAGGAAGGAGATGTCTTGGCCCGTGGAGTCGGTCTGGATGGCGAACTTGACCCCCGCGTCGTACAGCGCTTTAGGCGTCTTGAAGCTGAGCTCCCTCATCTCCCACTTGGGGCGGCTCATGAGGCTGGGGCCCCACACGGCCGGGATGCCCTTCTTGGCGATCCACTCCGCGTTCCTGTGGCCCTCG
>CAZAKG010000164.1:0-4163 GCA_964485755.1 uncultured Candidatus Bathyarchaeia archaeon
CCCTCATTGACCAGTTAGAGGAAATGAACCCGGATAGGGCGAAGGACGTTCTGGCTGGCTGCGCCTGCCATTACCCCAAGCCCAGGCTGGACGAGATGAGGAGGGTCTACGCGGAGACGGGGGACCTGGAGCGGGTCCACGCCATGCTGCAGGACCAGTTCCTGGAGACCACCAAGGACTTCCTGAGCCTGAACGAGGAGGAGATCGAGGGCATAGAGGAACGGGGCTGGGGCGTAGCCGGCGTTCTCCGCGGGGACACGATAATAGCCACGAAGATGCCCTTCGACTGGCCCTCCTACTGGGCCGAGGAGGACCCCGGCTTGAGGAGGTTCCACTACTGCCACTGCCCCAGGGTACGGGACCTGATCAGGAGGGGTAACGAGCCCCTGAGCAAGACGTACTGCTACTGCGGCGCGGGCTTCTACAAGGGCATCTGGGAGTACATCCTGGGGAAGCCTGTGGAGGTGGAGGTTCTGGAGACGGTCATGCAAGGAGACGATGTCTGCAGGATAGCCGTACGTCTCCCTGAGGGCGCCTAGCCATCCTTCTTCTTTATCACGAGGAAGGCTAGGAGCGCGTTCAGGCACATGGCAGCGGCCACCGCTGTGAGGGATGAGCCGGCCCCCATGCTCTGGTACATGTAGCCTAGGGTGGGTGTGGAGATCAGCCCACCCACATTCTCGGCCTCACTGAACAGGCCCATCACCATCCCGGTTCTCCCCGCCGGCATCACAGATATCAGTTGGAGCATCATGCTCGTATCAGCGCCGGCCATGGACACGCCCTGCATGACGGCCACGGCGTACATCACCCACACGCTCCCTCCGAGGAGCAGGGCGCAGTAGCTCGCCCCCAGGACGGCGACCGAGCCCACTATCATCAGCCTGTTGCCGAGTCTGTCGCACAGGTCTCCTATCGTGGACCTGCTCAGGGCGCCCGAGAGCCTCACCAGGGTGAAGAAGGCGCCTATCTGGGCCTCTGAGGCGCTGAAGAGGGGTGACTCGTTGAGGTATATTGGGAGGAAGCTGGAGCGGAACCCGGAGTTCACGAAGAAGAGGCCCCTGACGCTGAACACGCCGAGGACGGGGGTCGTCAGTATCTCTCTCCAACCCCTCGTCGCCGTGCCGCCCTCCTGAGGCTCGTCGCCGTGCCTCATGGCCAGTAACGCGGCCAGCCCGACGACGCCGACCGCGGCCGAGATGTAGAATGGGACCAGGTAGCCTGACACCTGGGAGGCGTACCCGCCTATGAATGGCGACACCATGCTGCCCAGGCCTATCACAGTCATGTAGCGACCGTAGGCACGTCCCCTGTCCCTGCTGGGCAGGAGCTCAGCCATCAACGCCTTCACGGGTATCGAGTACGCTGAGAGCACCGAGCTGCGCGTGAACTCCAGTAGAGCGAAGTGGGTGAGCGTCGAGGCAAAGGGATACAGCGCGTAGACGGCCGTCGTCCCCACGATGGCTACCATCATCATGGTCCGCTTCCTAACGCTGTCGGCCACGACCCCCATGAGGGGCTCGAATATGAACCAGCCCAGCATGGACGCCGTGCCCAGAAGGCCCACCTCTACGATGGCGAGCCCCCGGCTCCTCACGTACAGGCTCAGTATGGGCTCTATGATCCCCGAGCTGAAGCCCGTGGAGAGCTGAACCAGCATTAGGAGGAGCAGAGAACGCTCCCTGAGCCGCCCCTGAAGCATGTCGCTATATGAAAGGGGCTGGCTGTAAAAACTTGATGATCTATTGGACAGCCTGGGCCGGCAGGTCAAGCTCGGGCAGGTCGTTCAGAACTTCCTTGAGGCCACGGTACCTGTTTCTGAGCGTGACCTCGGTGGTTCCAGCAGCTTCAGCTATGAGCCGCTGTACGCGCCTGTCGTTGTTCTCCTGGCACGCCATGTAGAGCGCGGCTGCGGCCAGACCACGAGGGTCTTTGCCGGTGAGGCCCTTCCTCTGGCCCACCTTCCGCAGTATCTCCACGGCGAGCAGCTCGGTGGGCTGCCTCACGTTCAGCTTCGACGCTATGCTGGGAACGAACTTGTAGGGGCCGTCCACAGGGGGCCTTATCATGAGCTCCTTCAGCAGCAGCCGGTAGGTCAAGGCCACCTCGCTGTGCTCCCTGGAGCTGGCTGCGGATATCGCCTTCAGCGGCCTGGGCACCTTGAGGACCCTGCAGGCCGCGTATATGCTGGCTGAGACGAAGGCGTCTATGCTGCGGCCTCTGATGAGGTCCTTCTTGAGTGCCTGCCTGTAGAGGAAGGCCGCCTGCTCCTTGACGTTGTTGGGTAGGTGGAGCTCGCTGCTCATCCTGTCTAGCTCCGCCATGGCTATGCTCAGGTTCCTGGCGTGGGTCTCGTTGACCTTGCTGCGGTTGTCCTGGCGCTGGAGCCGCCTCATGCGGTGCTGGGTCTCGCTGTCCAGCTTGTTGCCGAGTGCGTCCCTGTCGCCCTTGATGATCGTTGAGAGGCCCTTGTCGTATATGCTGTAGCTGTACCCTGTGCCGGTTCTGCGGCGGTCCTCCTCACTGAGGTTGAACACCCTGTACTCTGGGCCCGTGTCGAGGACGGTGTCGTTGACCACCATTCCACACTGTCCGCACACCCTCTCACCAGTGAGCCTGTCACTGATTATCTTCGTGCCCCCACAGGAAGGGCAGGAGGCTGTCTCCTCTTCCTGGACTTTCTTTGTATTCATTCTCTCACCTTTTTTAATGCAAAGAACCATTTTATGGGTATTTTACCCATAATGTCTTGTGATTTAATCGATGACGGCCCCATATAAAGGTTCCCTTTCCTGCACCCATTCGAGATCACATGCTCCCCTAATAATACACACAACAAAAAATGCATCAACTAGGCAAAAACACGGATAATGAACGAGTAATCGTGGCAGACGCTCGTTAACGTAAAGGCTGCTTCACCGATAAAGTAACTGGATGTCTGAGGGAAATAGGCGGTACAGCCAAGTCTTTTAAAACGTACGCAGCTCAGATCAGGTGAAGGCCCTTGAATAGTATAAAGGAGACAGCCGGCAAGATCAAGCGGCTAGAGATACAAGGGGCGACCAACGTCGCCGTCTCGGCCGCGAAGGCCCTGGCGCAGGACCTTCTTGACGCTGAGACCCCGGATGAGTCTGCGAGGGCGCTCGACGAGGGCGTAAGGAAGCTGGTGGCGGCCAGGGACACGGAGCCCATGCTGAGGAACGGCCTCAAGTACATCCAGGGCCACGTCCCGCGCGACTGGACCGACCGCGACAAGTTCAGGGAGGCCGTGGAGAGGGCCTCCGCCGAGATTCAGGGCTTCTTCAAGGAGAGCAAGACCAGGATAGTGGAGATAGGGGCCAGGAGGGTCAAGGACGGCGACACCATCCTGACCCACTGCCACAGCAGCGCCGTGACGGAGACCCTGGTGGAGGCTCACAGGCAGGGGAGGAGGTTCAGGGTCATCCAGACGGAGACCCGGCCCAAGTATCAGGGCAGGATCACTGCGAGGGAGCTGGTGGAGGCCGGCGTCGACACCACCATGATCGTGGACTCTGCGGCCCGCCACTTCATGAAGGAGATCGACTTCGTGGTGGTGGGCAGCGACGCCATCACCAGCGAGGGAAACGTCATCAACAAGATCGGGACCAGTCAGGTTGCGCTTGCGGCTAACGAGGCCAGGATACCCTTCTACGTGGTTAGCACCCTGCTGAAGTTCGACCCGGTGACCATCCGCGGCAGGTACGAGGCCATAGAGGAGAGGGACACCGGGGAGATATGGGACGCGCCGCCAGAGGGCCTGAAGTTAAGGAACCCGGCCTTCGACGTGACGCGCCGCGACTACATCCACGGCGTAATCACTGAGGAGGGCATCATAAGCCCCCACAGCATCCTGGAGGCCGTGCACAGGCACTACCCGTGGATACTGGAATAGAAAAAGTGCTCGGCGTCTAGGCTGCCTTCCACTTTGTTAGAGCCCTGGCGAGCTCAACGTGGTCTTTGGAGTACTCCTTAAGCGTGTATCCGCCCAGCACGGCGTCCACGGCCTGCCTCATGGCTGTGGCTCCCTTCGCTGTGCCGTCGGGGTGGCCGTGGATGCCTCCCCCAGCCTGGATCACCGCGTCCACGCCGAATATCCTCATCAGGTCAGGCACCATACCCGCGTGGAGCCCACCAGACGCCAC
>CAZAKG010000165.1:0-4118 GCA_964485755.1 uncultured Candidatus Bathyarchaeia archaeon
CTGTGTATACGGGCCACGTGACGGGCCGCACCATCACAGAGGACATGATCCCCACGAGCAACCAGCTTTGGAGGGAGACCATCAGCGACGGCATAGCGTGGACCACTCGGGAGATCGTGACTGGCCGGACCATAGACGGCGAGACCAGCTACATGTCCTTCGCCCTCAGGGGCCTCCTGGGGATAGCCACGGGCGGCAGCTCAGAGTACGTGTACGTCCCCGCCAACAGCCTGTACACCATGCAGAACTACGTGAACAATGGTGGCAGCAGCATCCTGGGCGGCTTCATGGCGGGGAGCGGAGAGGCGATCTTCCAGTGGGGCGTCGGCCGAGTCATCGGCGGCGGCTTCAACCTGGCCGGCAGGGGCCTTGGCAGGGTGGGCGGCTACCTGGCCACGAGGTTCCCGGACGCCGCCCGCAGCGTATCCAGCGGCCTGTCCAGGATTAACAACGTCCTGAACACCAAGATCACTTGGCCCGGGAAGGGCGGCGCCGCCCCCAGGGTGCCGGGGAGGCCGGGCATCGGCCAGATCAGGGGCGCCCAGGGCAGGGACTTCAACCAGAGGGTCATCAACAGGATCAACAACAGCCGCACCCAGAACATATTGAACCAGGTGAGGCAGAGGCAGGCCACGGGCTCACCCTACCCGGGCATCAAGAAGCCCGGCTTCACCAACGCGGGGAAGCCCCCGGACCTGCGCGGCATGACCCCGAGGGACGTTAAGGCGCTGCGGACGGTGATGGACAGGCACGGGGTCCAGGCCCACATGAGGCCCACCACCAAGTACGCCCGCGGCCACCTGGAGAGGGGCACCGCGGTGCCCAAGTCGGAGATGATAAAGAACAAGACCATCAACGACCTGGACACCAAGCTGGGCTTCCCCGGCGGCGACCAGCGAGGCCTGGCAGCTTGCAGGAGGCCCAACCCGCTGCCCACCAGCAAGCCCCCGGACATGAGCAAGGCCCAGTGGCGCGAGCTGCGCACAAGGCACGCCCAGAGGTCCATGGAGTTCAGGGACCAGAGCAAGCACCTGACGAAGCTGGAGGGCCAGGGCAAGATCACCTGGGACAGGAGGACCGGCATCATATACGACAGGGCCACGGGCAAACCCTTCACCGGCGACAACGACGCCTTCAGCTTCACCGACGCCGTCACTGGCAAGCCCGTCTCGCCGTTCACCAACCAGCAGATCAACCAGGACCTGCAGAGGTTCGGCGTCACCCAGCACAACGAGCACCTGGGCTGGGACTACGGCAACCTGCCCAGGACGCCGGGCGCCGGAGGCGCCCAGTCCAAGTTCCAGGTCGCGCAGGGCATCGACACCAAGATACTAAACGGCCACGGGCCGGGCGGGGAGCCCCTCAACACGTACAACCCGCTGAACTTTGACCCGAGGCAGGGCTACGGCGAGGGCAACGGCTGGTCCACCAGCTTCTGGACGGGAGGCACAAGGTGATGAACACGCCGTTCACGGAGGAGGAGCGGAGGAGGCTTCTGGACGCCTACTTCAGGGACCAGGAGAGGGCCGAGGAGCTCGACTACGAGATAGCCACGACGGTGGGTGAGGCGCCCGAGTCGGTGGCCCAGGAGCTGGACGCGTTGAGGGCGAGCCTATCCGAGGCCAGGGACCAGTACAGGCTGAACGTCCCAGTGCTGCCCCTCAGCAGGTGCCCCATCACCCAGCAGGTAACCTACCACAGCATCGATCCCTACGGCCTGGACGGACTCTGGTGGGACAACCAGGTCCCCATAAGGCCGGTGGAGGCCCTGCCAAGCACCTTCATCATGGTCCTAGGCGCTCTCAAGCTGGGGCCCAGCGTGGAGAATACGCCGTTCCCGGTCCGGCCGGGCCCCGAGGCACCGTACGTGGTCCCCGAGGTCCTGAGCAACCCTAAGGTGAAGGCCGTGGTGTCCACGGTCAGGGTGGGCGCCCACACCGCGTACACCGTCTTCTACTACGGCCTTGACTGGGAAAGGGACATCGAGCCCATGAACAACTGGGGCGCCAACCACTGGAGCTACATGGACAGGAACGGCGACCTCAGGTACCACGAGTACGGCGCCGTCCCCGTGACGGACGACTCCTACTTGGAGGGCCTCGACGGCGACGAGGGCGAGGAGGAGGAGGACGTGGGCTACACGGTGGACTACGATCTCGGGCGCTGGGTGGAGGAGGGCAAGCTCCTGTGGATAGAGCCCGGCGACCAGACTATGACGCTCAGAGAGGGGGTCTCCGGCTGCCCCTACCTGGACCTTCCAGGGAGCCGGGTCTTCTCCCTCATACTGGACGGGGAGAGGCATGACGACATAGACGAGGAGGATTAGAGATGGCAAACAAGAACATGAACGACCAGGAGCTGGAGATGAAGGAGTACCTCGTCCCCAAGTCCGCGGTTCAACCCCTACTCACCAGCTTCAGCATGGTGCGCAACAGGCTCGGGGAGGTCTTCGATCTCCCCCAGGGAGACGCCGGCCAGGCCACCGGGTGGTGGCAGGGCCAGAAGCCTGACGACCAGGTCGCCTTGAGGCAGGCGCTGACGGCTCTCGCCTCGCCTGTCATCATGAGCGACATAACCATCATGAGGGGCGACCAAGGCCTGGTGCAGACTACGCTGGTCAAGGAGAGCCTGAGGGCCGACGACCCCGCGTTCCTGGTGGGCACAGACGAGGGCGGAGAGAACCTGCGGCTGCGGAGGCTGCAGAGCCCCGAGGTGATGGCGGGCACCATCCTCATGTACCTGGAGGCCGGCGTCGAGCCGGGCCTGGCCGAGTTCAAGTTCGAGGTAAGTCCCAGCGAGTTCCTAGTGCTCCTCGCCACCCTGGACCTTTACAGGCGAAGCTACCTCATATCTCTGCTTGAGCACGAGGAGATGAAGCCCAGTCTGAAGCTGGAGGACATCCAGAACAGCGTCAACGACGGGCTGCAGTACCCCGACCCCAGGTGGCTGGTCCCATTCGTGGTGCCAATCCTGCCCTCCAAGCCTGAGCTGGACTGGAACGCCATATGGCAGGCCGTGTACAGCCTGAACGCCAAGGGTATTGTGAAGCTGAGCGAGGACAACACGTCGCTGGTGCTCACGGAGGCCGGGGCCCTCCTGGCCACGGAGATGCTCAGGAAGATGACCCAGATACGCGTAGCGTCCCTGGGATACACCGAGGACGGTAAGCCGGCCAGCCAGACCAGCTTCTTCGTCAGGGGCGAGAGCCTCATCTGGTACATGGACGTGGGGGCCGAATCGGTGGTGGTGGCCGCCGTGGACCTGGATAAGGCGGGGGAGCTCATCATGGAGCTGTTCAAGCCTGTGGGCGCGCCACCCACCGTACAGCCGGCGAGGGCGGCGGCGCCAGCCCAGGCGGCGGCTCCGAGGCCCGCCGCGCAGGCGACGCCCGCTGTCAGGTACTGCCCCAGCTGCGGCCAGCCCGCGACGTGGATCGAGCAGTACCAGCGCTGGTACTGCTACGGCTGCCAGAAGTATCTGGAGCCCTAGACGCAACACTTTTTCCCTCACATTCTTTTACCCTCACCATGGTCCACGTGGGCCCGCTTTGGATGAGGTCCAGGTCACCCGGGGAGGCTGAGGCCGCGGGCAATAGGTTCGCGGCCTGCCCCTCTCTGAGGCTAGAGTAGCTCCTCGACCATGGCGGCCACCATCTCCGCGATGGCGGGGCTGCTGGTGAGGCCGGGGCTCTCGATGCCGACGAGGTTGATGAAGCCCGGCAGTCCTCGGTCCTCTTCGTGTCTGATGACGAAGTCGCGGACGGGGTCACCGGGTCCCTGGAGCTTGGCGCGTATACCGCTCATGTCGGGGTGCAGGTCTTCGACTCCGACGGTGGGGAAGTACCTGACCACGTCCTTCCAGAAGGGCGTCCTCTCGGACTCCACCGCGTACCCGATCTCCTTCACGTAGTAGGCGTTGGGCCCGAACTTGGTGCGGCCCGTGAGGTCCGGGACGCTGTGTATGCCCAGGCTGGTCTTGTCCTTGGGCTCCGGCGGGTAGACCAGCATGGTGGCGGGGGGCTTGCCGCGTAGGCTGAAGTAGTCACCCTTGCACCAGTGTATTCTGTACCCGGCCTGGTCTACGTCGATGCCGGCCATTTCTGCTACTTTGTCGGCATA
>CAZAKG010000166.1:0-4017 GCA_964485755.1 uncultured Candidatus Bathyarchaeia archaeon
CCTTCTCCACGGCCTCCTTGATGCCGTCGACGCTGGGCTTGCTGCAGAGGTACCTCTCCACCTTGGCGTACGCCACCTGGTCCTTGACGGCGTCGACCACCCTCTGGGTCTCGACAACGTCACCTATGTTGCCGCCGCACTCGCATACCCAGACGCCGATCCTTGGTTCAGACATTGTGGATACCTTACAGCAGCTTCAGGTGGTGCTCCAGGGTCTTGGCTCCTCTGTACTCGGGCAGCAGCAGCGGGCTCTTCCTGTCGGTCTTTATCCCTGACTCCTTGAGCGCCTTCTCGTACTCGTCCAGGTGCTTCAGCGTCAGTTTACCAATCTTGGCCGTTTTGGCTCGCTCGGCGGTGGCCTTGCCGGCCCTCCTGCCGAACACGTATAGGTCCAGCTGGCTGTTTCCCATGAGCCTGTTCTTGCCGTGCACGCCGCCGCAGACCTCGCCGCATGCGTAGAGGCCCCCAACGTTGGTCTCGCCCTTGACGTTTATCTCGACTCCGCCGTTCTGGTAGTGAAGCGTCGGAAAGACTAGCATGGGCTCCTTGCGGATGTCGATGCCGAACTTCTTGAACATCCTGAACATGGCCGCGAACTCGCGCTCGATGGTGCCCTCGCCGTTGATGATGTCGATGAGGGGCGTGTCCAGCCAGACGCCCTTCATGCCTGTCGGCGTGGTTATCCCGTTGTCCTTGCCGTAGCACTCCCTGATGAAGGCGGATGATTCCACGTCCCTGGTCTCCAGGTGGTACACGAACTGCTCGCCGTCCTTGTTGACGGGCTGGGAGCCCCTGCCCCTCAGCTTCTCGGTGCAGAGCTGGCCCACTATCTGCTCTGGGAAGGCCGCGCCCGTGGGGTGGTACTGGGTGCTGTCCAGGTGCATGAGGTTGGCGCCAGCCCTGTAAGCCATGACTATGCCGTCGCCCGTGGCCCCGTAGTGGTTGGTGGTCTCATAGCCCTGGATGTGGAGCCTGCCGAAGCCGCCGGTCGCGAGTATAGTTGACTTGGCTCTGCATACCTTGTACTCGTCGCTGTCCAGGTCGAAGAGGACGGCTCCGGCCACCTGCCCCTTATCGTCCTTTATGAACTCGACGGCACACGTGAACTCCAGGTAGCTGATGCCCCTGTTGATGAACTCGTCTATCAGGACCCTGGTGATCTCCATGCCTGTGTAGTCTTTGCAGCTGTGCATCCGTTTGCGGCTGGTTCCGCCCCCCGAGATCAGCTGCATGGAGCCATCCGGCATCTTGTCGTAGATGACCCCCAGCTCCTCGTGCCACTTTATCACGTCCGGGCCGTCGTTCACCATGGCCTCGACGAGCTCGGGCTTGTTGGCGTAGTGGCCTCCGCCGATTATGTCTAGGTAGTGGTGGGTGGGGCTGTCCTCAGGGGCGTCGGCGGCCTGTATGCCTCCCTGGCTCATCTTGCTGTTTGCGTCGCCGAGCCTGAGCTTGGTAACCATGAGTATCTTGTCGGGCTCTATGCCGTTCTCTTGAGCCAGCAGTGCGGCGCTCAGGCCGGCGCCGCCCGCGCCTATGATGAGGATATCCACGTCGTAGTCGATCTTTTTCAGGTCGATGTCCTTAGGGCCGATGATGCTGTGGGCTTCGATGATGTTGGCGACCTCGTGGGGCATGAGCTGGCCCTTGCTTGAGCCCAGCCCTAGCTGCCTCTTCTGGTCCATCTTCCAGTCCGGGTGATAGTCCTTGAGTATCTGCTGCTTCTCGTCGGCCGTCATTGATCTGAAGTGTTTGCCGATCCTCCCGGCCCTAGACGCCGCTACCTTACTCAGGCTCTCACGCATGTAGTCTGGGTAACCGCTCGTGTAGTCGCTCATTCTTCCACCTTGTTCCTCGTGTTGTACTTCACCTTAAGCTTGTCTAGTGGCATGGTCATCAGCTCCTTGACCTCGTTGTCGTACTTCCCTTCCTCGATCTCCTTGACCCGGTTCAGCACGTGCTGCGTTGGGCCGACCATGTACTTGGAGTAGAGGCGCCGCGCCAGCATGCCCACGTTGTAGGGCACTATCTCGGCTGGGCATCTTACGGCGCAGAGGCCGCAGCTGAGGCAGTCGAAGCTGAGCTTGGCCGCCTGCTCGATGTCTCCACGGAGGCTGGCTTGGACGTAGTCCATGACCGCGATGTCCTGGGGGCACGCCTTGGTACACGTGTTGCACGCGAGGCACCTGCTAATCTCTGGGTAGTACTCCATGATCGTAGGAGCGTCAGGCTTCAGCCCCTCCAGCTTGTAGGTCTTCTTATCGGTCGGGCTGAAAGGTATCTGGGCTATGTACATGCCGTCCTCCACTATCTTCTGGCACGCCAAAGCTCCCTCCAGCTTGTAGCTCCCCTTCTTTCTGTATAGCGTCGCGCAGGCACCGCAGAAGCCTCCGCGGCAGCCTGCCCCCCGTCTGAACTGGTGGCCGGTGTACTCCATGGCCTTCATTATGGTGAGGCTTCCGGGCACACTGTGCTTCTTGCCCATCACGAAGATGGTTACCATCTCATCTTTGCTCTCCAATCTCATCACTCCAGAAGCCCCTTCTCCTTGAGGAGGGGACTCGGGTCAGGCCTGTTGGCCTCGAAGGCCGTCGCCTCGTCGCCCAACCCGAAGGCTAGCGCCATGAGCTGGGTGAAGTAGACGACGGGTATTGAGTTAAAACTTGGGTACTGTTTCTTGACCTGTTCCTGCCTCGGGCCAAGATTGTACTCGCAGAGGGGGCACGCCATGGCGACGACGTCGGCTCCCGCGACCTCCGCCTGCTTCAGGATTCTGTGGCTCAGGTCAGCCACGGCCTCCTTCATCTGCACTGTGTGGTAGCTGCCGCAGCACTTCTGGCTGTAGGCGAACTCCACGGTTTCTGCGCCCAAGGCTTTCAACAGGTCCTCCATTATTGTGGGGTGGTCGGCGTCGTCGACGCCGATGCCTCTTGGCCTGAGTAGGAGGCAGCCGTAGTAGGGGGCCACCTTCAGGCCTTTTAGAGGCTTGACAACCCTGGCCGTGACTTTGTCCCATCCGAGGCTCCTCAGGGCCTCAAGGTAGTGGATGACCTCCACGTTGCCGCTGTACTGTATGTCCTCCTTTGTCATTATGTCCCTGATCTTCTTCCGCTTGTCGCTGTCCTGGTTGAAGACCTGGTTGCTGCGCTTTAGCGTGTTGTAGCACATGGCGCAGAGGGTCACCACCTGTTTTCCGTCTATGGCGCCCTTGTTGCTGAGCTCCTCAACCCTTATGAGGTTCCTCACGGGGGCGAGGTGATGCATAACGTCGTCCTTAGCCAGCGCGTGGACTGTGCCGCAGCAGTTCCACCTGCCGGGCTCCACAAGTTCGATTCCCAGGGCCTCTGCCGTAGCCAAGGTGGAGGCCTCGAAGTTGCGAGCGTTGGTTTTGAGGGTGCAGCCGGGGTAGTAGGCTATCCGCGTCATGCCGTCAGCTTCCTCTGGTTGCTAACTATGGCTACCTGCGGGAGCTCCCTGAGCTCCTCTGGGCTCAAATCGTCTAGGCTCACCCTGTTATACTTCTTCCTCAGAACCATTTGCCTCAGAGCCTCCATGACGTTGGCTATGTCTATGCCGCGTGGGCACCGGACCTCACAGTTGAAGCAGGTAGTGCACACCCATATGGTCTTGGCCTCCTGGGCCTCCTCGAGGCCCAGCTGCACCATCCTGATGACCTTTGATGGCAGGTAGTCCATCTCCTGCGTCATGGGGCACCCGGAGCTGCAGGCGCCACACTGAAAGCAGAGGTCAACGTTCTCCCCGCTCAACTCCTTGACCCGGTCCCTGTAGCGCTTGTTCTCGGGTCCGGTGCGGAGAATCAACTTCGACCTGGATTGAGACATCCCTATGCAATTGGGATCGCGCATATTATCTTTTTCGTGGGGAGGGCGTTTCATGGTTCATATGCCGAGTTTAACCGTTTGCCCACCAGAACCACTTCAAGGGTGTCAGTTGCACCACAACACCCGGGCAGGGGGCTGAATACGGGTGATGATCCCGGTATTATCTATACAAACA
>CAZAKG010000167.1:0-3909 GCA_964485755.1 uncultured Candidatus Bathyarchaeia archaeon
ATGGGGCTCAGGGGGCTCAGGGCCAGGGCCGAGGCCACGGCGGCGGCGGCCAGGGCCGCGGCCATCCGCCTCCTTGGTGCCCGCCTCAGCCTCATTAGGGCGATGGTCGCGGCGGCCTGTGTGAACGGTGTCACGTAGGCCAGGTACTGGAAGCCCAGGGTGTAGTATGGGGGGTAGTTGGACAGCAGCGACACGGCCAGCCACGCGGCGGCCGGCGCGAGTGTGAGTGGCTCGGCCAGGGACGTGAAGAGGCTCGGGCTCAGTATAGCGAGCAGGTACGCCACCTTCTTCTCTGCGTCGTAGGTCAGCGCCTCCACTGCTCTTCGCGGCTGGGTGATGGCCTGGGCGGGAACCTCTGAGGGCTCACCCGCCCCCAGGACCGTGAAGTGCCTCCCGGCCTTGAGGTAGTCCGAGACGACGGGGTTGTAGAAGTGGATCACGTGGGCCGACAAAGCCCCCCACGTCAACGATAGTAGGATCAGTGCCGCCGCGAACGCGAGGACCTTTACGTGCCCTGCTCCCGGTTTGACCGGCCTGGAGCCCGTCAGGCGGGAAGCTATGATGGCCAAGGCGAAGACGATGACGATGTGTGTCACCTGCTCCATGACGGAGAGGCTCATGGTCGCCGCCGCCGCAGCCTTGGCCCACTGGCCTCTCCTCGTGTACAGGATCAGGTAGTTCAGGGTGAGGGGCAGCATGGCTTGGACGTGGAAGTCGTAGCAGTTGACCCCGTGGAGGCCCGGGTTCAGCAGGTAGGTGGCTGCGATGACGGCCCCCATCCTCTCCCCGACGCACTCGCGCCCCATGAGGTAGACGGGGTACGCTGATAGGCCGAGGGCCAGCGACTGGACCGCTAGGAGTGTGGTCACGTCCTGCCTGAGGACGTACAGAGGAAGTATTAGGAACAGGATGGGGCTGAAGTGGACCCCGAAGAAGCTGCCCGACTCAACGAGGTACAGCTCGCAGTTGTTCCTGAAGACGCCCCCCACGTTCACGGTGGTCCAGAAGGATTGGCCGAATATGCCGAGGTCCCACGCGTAGGTCTTGAACGCGGCGTGCTTCGCCAGAGTGTAGCCCGTGAATACCACGACGTAGACCAGGATGGACGCGTAGACGAGGACCCTGCAGTCTGGTCGGCCGCCTCTATTCATCCAGTGTGCTCGGGGGACATGTTAAGTTAAGGTTGATGTTACTGTTCAGGGGCACGCCTCATGTCGTCGCCGGCGTATCTTTTTTCGCTGGGTTCCCGGCTCAGGTTGAGCTTACAGAGTTACTGCATGAAAAAAGCATTAATTGAGCCTTCTTCGGCGAAAGGTGCGGAAGTATTAAATATTTATCAAAAGGAAAAGAGGAAATAGAAGGGAACGTGATGTCAGAGGAGATTAAGGTAGCGCCCATGCACAAGCTCATCAAGAGGGCCGGCGCCGACAGGGTGAGCGAGGAGAGCGCCGTCGCTCTGGGTGAGGCCCTCGAGGAGATAGGCGTCAAGGTGGCCAGGGAGGCCATAGACTACGCCAGGCACGCTGGGCGCAAGACCGTGAAGGCCAGGGACGTCAAGATCGCGGCCAAGAAGGTCCTCGAACGGTAGGTTGAGCCGCCCCATCGGACGACTACCCGGAAACCCGCCGCTGCGCCACGGGGAAACATATTTCTCCTTCCGCCTCCTCTTATCGGCTTAACATGCAGTCATTTCAATGCGACGTGCTGGTCGTAGGCGCGGGCCCCGCCGGGAGCATGGCCGCACGCGCCGCGGCTGAGGGCGGCTCGGACGTCATCATCATCGAGGAGCACCCCGTCTCCGGGACCCCCGTGCACTGCGCCGAGGGTCTGAGCGCTGGCGGCATCCTGGACGGGGGCCTGGAGCCCGTGGAGCCCTACGTCTCCCAGAGGATATCAAAGGCGAGGATCGTCGCCCCGAACGGCAACTACGTGGAGCTTACGAGCGAAAACTGGACAGGTTACACCTTGAACCGGGTGGCCTTCGACAAGGCTCTGGCCGACAACTCGGAGAGGGCGGGGGCGAGGATGATGACGCGGACGAGGGCCACGGGGGTCATCAGGGACGGCGGCAGGGTTGTGGGCGTCAAGGCTGTCAGCGGCGGCGAGCCCGTGGAGTTCATGGCCAAGGTGGTCATAGGAGCCGACGGGCACTCCAGCGTCGTCAGGCGGTCAGCGGGGCTTGAGAGGTACTTCAGGGACTACGCGACGTGCGCCCAGTACCAGCTGGGCGGCCTGGATCTAGATGACCCCACCGTCAACGAGTTCTACATGGGTGCGAAGTACGCGCCGGGCGGCTACGCCTGGGTGTTCCCCAAGAGCAGGAGCGTCGCCAACGTCGGCTTAGGGGTCAGGAAGACCCACACTAGGCCGGCTGTTGAGTACCTGAAGGACTTCGTGGCCGGAGACCCAAGGTTCAGGGACACCGAGGTTCTGCTGAGGAACGGCGGCATCTGCCCGGTTTCGGGTACCCTGGACAGGATCGTGGCGGACGGGCTGATGCTGGTGGGTGACGCCGCAGGGCAGCTCATACCCATGACGGGTGCGGGTGTGCACTCGGGCATCGAGGCCGGCAAGATGGCTGGCAGGGTGGCGGCGGAGGCCGTGGTGGAGGGTGACGTCTCGGAGAGGAGGCTCTCGGCGTACCGGAGGGAGTTCGACGTTTACTGGGGTAAGCGCATCAGGGACAGCGGCCGTGTGCTGGAGATGCTGGACAGGTTCACCGACGAGGATCTGAACACGCTCTCGGAGGTGGTCACCAACGACGATGTGCTGTCCCTGGCCAACGGGACCAATGTGGCTGGCACGGTGGCTGGGCTGGTGGCGCGTAGCCCGGGGAAGATCATCAGGCTGATCAGGGCTTACCTCAGGTGAGCCAGTCCCATCATCCCTGAGCATCAATATTTTTATCTGTGGTGCTCTTTGTATGTGCGCGTGCTCCCGTCGTCTAGTCCGGTCAAGGATATGGGCCTCTCGAGTCCGAGATCCCGGGTTCAAATCCCGGCGGGAGCACCAACCTCGAAGTTTGATTCCCCTACCTATTTATCCTAAGGGTGCCACACAGACGAGCACTGAGGATATATACAAAACCGACCAGATATACGCGTCAGCGCTGAAGCGCCTACGAGAATCCAATGATGTATCCGACGAGGACAAGGCTTCGATCCTTAGCCTCCTCGACCACATGACCACCAAGGGCATAGGCAGGCTCAGGGCTATCAAGTATGTCAACCACCTAATCGTGCTAGCGAGGATGGCTGGCAAGCCATTAGCCGAACTTGGTAAACCTGAGGTCGAGAGCCTCGTCAGCCGGATCAACACCTCCGACTACCGGGATAGCACACGGCGCGACTACAAGATTATCCTGAAATGCTACTTCCAGTGGATGCGTGGACTCGACGAGGATGAGCATCAGTACCCGGACGAGGTCCGATGGATCAAGACGGGGCAGAAGAGCAGGAGGCTACTCCCCGAGGAACTGGTGACCCCAGACGAGGTTATGACCCTCGTAGGTGCGGCTGAAACCCCTAGAGACCGCGCATTCAAATCTCACCGATCCCACCACTCTTCTGTGTGAGCAACCCCTATGGGTGGGGGGTTGTTGTCATCAGTCGTGGGGAGGGGTCGTTTGGTGTTTTCTCCCGTTGAATGGTGCCTTCGTTTGGCACGCCTTGTAGTCAGCTGCTCTGCCTGGTGTTCGTCGCGGGTGGGGGTGGATGGCTTCGGTGTCTGCGTCAATTCAAAATAACGTTATGTTTTCTACTACTTGTAGTTCAGTTTGATTACATCGTATCCTGGGTATGGTTGTCCTGCGGGATCAAAGAAGTGGATGTTGTCTGGAACGGGGGGGATCATCCCGAACCTAGTTTGCTGTGGTTCACCATAGTACGCATTTGCGTCTATTGACAGCCA
>CAZAKG010000168.1:0-3804 GCA_964485755.1 uncultured Candidatus Bathyarchaeia archaeon
CAGCCTCGGGTTAGTGACGTACATTATTGTGACGCTGCCGACGAACATGAGCGGCGCCCGGGTGAGCATCCGCAGGGCCATCATGACGATCATCTGGATCTGGTTGATGTCGCTCGTCAGCCTGGTGAGGAGCTGCCCCGTCTGGAAGTCGTCAAGGTTACCGAAGCTGAAGGTCTGCACCTTCTTGAATAATGCTTCCCTGAGGTCGGCCTCTACCCCCCTGGCCGCCCTGACCGCGTAGACGGTGTTGGCCACCATGAACACAGCGCTCAGGATGCTGGCCCCGATCATCAGTGCGCTGTTCCTCACAATGATCCCCATGTCCATCTTGGCTATGCCGTCGTCAACTATGGCCTGGATCAGCCTGGGGATGGATAGGTCGGTGACCACCACCATGCCGAGCAGCAGGGTCGCGAGAACGGCCTCCCTCATGTAGGGTGACAGGTAGCTCAGCGCTCTCCTGAAATCGTTCATACCGTTAAACCTCTGTTTCCTTGAGCTCGTCCGTCGCCCTGTCTAGGACGCCCTTAAGCTTCAAGGCTTTCTTTGGGTCGCCTTTGTACATGGTGTAGGCGGCCTCGAAAGCGTCCATGAAGCCTGATAGGCTCTCATAGAGTCCCTCAGGCATCTCCATGTGGAGCCTCCAGTAGATCTTCCGCATCGACTTGTTCCTGTTCCTCATATGCTGGCTGTGCTCCGTGAGCTCATTGATCTCCTGCAGGCCGGCCTCCGTGAGGGCGAAGCGCTTGAGGCTGGGGTCACCGTCCTCGTGGGACCTTATCAGCCCCTCATCCTGGAGCAGGGAGAGGAGCGGGTACACGCTCCCCGGGCTCGGCCTCCAGTCCGTGTACTCCTGAAGCTGGTCCATTATCTCGCTGCCCGACATGGGCCTCTGCTTAAGCAGTTGCAGGGTTAGGTGGTGGAGGAAGCCTTTGGGTACCCCAGCGCTTATCCTCAGGCCGCGTCGTTTCCACATAACGTATCACTTCCGATATCGGTTCCGATATTTCTTCTGTTCGTAGAGGGATGCCAGCATAAAAACCTTCCCGGGGCTCTGTACGATGGGAACGAAAAATGGTTTTTATTGTATCCTTCCGCTCATGTAATTGATGAGCTATGAGTGAGCAGTTGAGGAAGAGGTGGGACGAGTTCCACAGGAACGCCGTGAAGGCGCTGGACAAACTGGACGAGGGCTCCGAGGACTGGTTCAAAGAGTTCGAGAAGGTGGAGCAGACGGCCGCGGGCCTCATCATGGAGGTCAACAAGGAGATGGACAGGTCTGGCAAGGAGGCCAGGAAGCTGTGGAAGGAGCAGCTTCAGAAGGCCATGAATGCCAGGGAGGAAACTCGGAAGCGCCTCGAGGAGCGTATGGAGGCTCTAAAGCGCTCCGAGGAGCACCTGAAGAAGGCGCTGGATGAACTCAGGTGAGTAGGGTCAAAATTTTTTTTTAACGTTTTTTTCTGAACGTCGACATCATCCAAGGCGTGCTGTGGGTTTCATGCGTCACCTGCCCCGAATATCATCGACGCGAGCTGGGTGGGGGTTCTCAGCTTGTCCACGGCCGTCAAGCTGACCCCCCTCTCCTCCGCCTCGTCCTCCAGGGTTCTCCTGCAGCTGCTCTCCAGGTGGCACTCGCGGCAGTTGCCCTCGTAGAGGTACCATATCTTGATGCCGTTGGTCTTGCTGAGGCTGACGATCACTGGCAGCCGGTAGGCGGGGCTGTAGGCGTCCATGATCCCCTCCACCAGGTTTACTGTGCGTGGCTCCAGGTGGTTGGCGTCGGAGGCCTCCATGAACGCCTGCTCTACCTTCTGGTCTATGATCCGGTACGCCTTGTTGATGGCTTGGCGGGTTACGCCCATGAGGCGGCCTATCTCTGACTGGCTGTTGCGGCGGCGCCTCAGGTCCCAGATGTCCGTCTCCCTCTGGGTTAGGTAGCCCGCTCTGAAGGTCAAGGCGCTCGGGTAAACGTGGGGTGGTTGACGGTAAATATTTTTTGGGGCTTTCAGCGGCGCCCACATGTTATAAACGTGTTTGGACCTTCTTCAGCACATGAAGATCCTGGTGATGGTTCCCATCTCTGGGCTCAGCGAGGCCGCCGTGGAGGAGAGGATGGCGTTCCTTCGGTCCATCGCTGGGGAGGGCACAGAGCTGGACCACCTACAGCTGAAGAAAGGTCCTCCAGCCATCGAGTGCCCCGTGGACCACCTTCAGGCCTCGGCCGAGGTGATCAAGCACGTCGGGTGGGCTGAGGATGAGGGATTCGACGCCGTGATCAGCTGGTGCGGCGGCGACCCGGGGGTGGAGGAGGCCAGGACCCTGGTGGACATCCCTGTGATCGGGCCCGGCGAGGCGATGAGGCTGCTCGCGTCCCTTGCGGGCAAGAAGGTGGGAAAGATCCATCACCCGCTCCCAGTGCTGAGGCTGAGGGACGACCTAAACGAGACCTACAGGCTCACCGAGGAGGCCATCCGTAGGTCTGTGGAGGAGGGCTATGACAGCTTCTACCTTGACTGCCTCGGCATGTTCGGGATGGGCAGGCCTTTGCGAGAGAAGACGGGGCTGCCCGTCATCGACGGAGGCGAGGCCAGCTTGAAGCTGGCAGAGGTGGCTGTGGAGCTGGGCCTGAGGCCCAGCAGGATCGCGTATCCGCGGTACCCGCCGCCTCACAGGGCGTAGCTACTGGTACTTTCCCCGGGTCGTGACGGGCCAGACGGCCGCGACGCGGCCGTCCTTGACCACGTGTATCTCGTCGTGCTGGGCCACCGTGGTGCAGCAGTGGTTGGGCACGAACTCGATCTTCTGGCCCCAGCGGAGCCTCCGCCGGGTCTCGTCGCCTTCCTTGAAGTAGACGGTGCCGTGCTCCTCCGAGAACCCGATCTTCTCGAAATCGATGTACTCGCCGTCCACCTTCACGAGGGCCGCGGGCTTGACTTCTGCGTGGCCCCCGCTCATGACCTTGAGCCCGGCGTCCGTGACGACGCGGTTCAGGAAGTTGTCGCTGATGATCTGGGTGAGGACGGTGAGGCTGCTCTTGAAGTAGGCGTCGTTGATGGTCTCCCACCCGTAGCCGCTGCCCTCCTTGCCTGCGCCGAAGACGAAGCTCCCCGGCTCGATCTCTGTGATGCCCGGGTAGGTGCCCGTGACCTCGTAGGTGGCAGTCGACCCCGCTGAGACGATCTCGCACGGGATTCCCGCGTCCCTGATCATGTTGGCCGTCTCCACTGTCTGCTTGTTGCGTTCGAGGGCGGTCTCCTTGGGGACGGGATTCTCGTAGCCGTAGATGCCTCTGAACTCGAGGCCCTTGAGCTTCACGATCCGTTTAGCCATGTCCACTGCCGGGGTTCCCGGGGCTACCCCGCAGCGCCCGTGTGTGACCTCTATGATGGCGTGCTGCTTGACGCCCCACCGCTCGGCTATGCGGCTTATCATCTCGGCCTCCTGTAGGTTGTCGAGGCTTGTGATCACTTTACCTTCGCCCATGGCTACGTTGAAGCCGACGAGGGTCTCCAGCTTCCCGGGGTCGGCTATCTCCTGGCTTATGAGGATGGTCTTCTTGCCGTAGATGATTCCACTGTTGAGGAGGGCCTCTGCCTCGCTGAGCTTCTGGGTCATGACCCCGTTGGCGCCGGCCTCTATGAGGCGGTTGCATATGGCCGCTGCCTTGAAGGTCTTGGAGTGGGGGCGGACCTGCACCTTGGCTTTTCTGGCGAAGTCGAACATCTTCTTGATGTTCCAGTTGAGCTTGTCAAGGTCCAGGAGGAGGGCCGGTGTGGGCACCTCGTCTACGGGTCTCCCTATGAT
>CAZAKG010000169.1:0-3729 GCA_964485755.1 uncultured Candidatus Bathyarchaeia archaeon
AGTAGGATATATTCGCCACCCGATGAAGGGCATCCTGCCCGTCTGCCCCCCATGCGACCCCGATCCTACCCCAGGTTCACCGCAGGGTCAGGAAGATCAAGCTCGTTGAAGAACACCCTCGACATCGCATAATCATAGTGCTGCCCGGTATGGATCACGTTAAGCTCCAAGCCTCGTCTGCCCGCCTCCTTAAAATGGGGGCCGACTTAATGATCTGGCGTCGAGTTCCAATCACAATGACCGCGCGCACAGTGAAACAATGGAGGTGTAGAGTAAAAGAGTTAACTCTCCCAGAAAACACCGCAAACGTTAACTAAGAAATTCTTAAATAAACCCGCTCCCAACCCCTAACCAGCGAACCACATGGCCGAAGCATACATCAGCAAAGTCACATCCGTGGGCCAGATAACCCTACCCAAAGAGGTCAGAGACCAGCTCGGTATCGGCCATGACGACTACGTGGTCATAGAGAAGATAGGCGACACCTACTACATCCGAAAGTTCCAGGGCGAGAAACGCCTCCTGGCCCTCATCAGGGAGAAGGTGAAGAAGAGCGGCATAACCCGCCAACACCTCCAGCAGATGGTCGAGGAGGAGTCCGAGGCTGCCTGGGAGAAAACCTCTGAGGGCCTTCCTCGACGTTAACACCCTCGTGAGCGGCCTCCTCTTCGAGGGCAACGAGGCCACCCTCATGGAGCTGGGCCGGGTGGGCGCCGTAAAGCTCCAGACAAACCACTACGTCCTGTCAGAGGTGTCAGCCGTCCTCAGGAGACCCGAGTTCCAGCTAACCGAGGACGAGATCGAAGACCTGACCAGGTACCTGCACACGTGCATATCCGTGGCGGAGGACCCCTCAGACGAGGACATCCTCTCCAACCTCCGCCGCCTCAAGGACAGGAAGGACATACCCGTCGCCCTCGGAGCCATGAGCTCACGTTCCGATTACCTGGTCACAGGAGACAAGGAGCTGCCCAAAGCGCCACGTATCCCCTCCATAACGACCACGGGGCTGCTTCAACTCATCTACAGCGATCAGCCGGACAAGAACCAGTGAACAGCCACATCGGCTCAGTCTGATACTCGGCGATTATACCTACCCAGGCGTCAACCTCCCACAGAAAGATTAATACCATTATACCACCACTTAACTCATTGGGAAAATGGTTGAGATATTAGAGGTGGATAAGGCCGGCCGCATCGTGCTGCCCAAGAGACTACGCGACGAGATGCAAATCCGCGAGAGGACCCGCCTCATCCTAACCAGGAGAGGAGACAAGCTGATCCTGATGCGCCTTGACGTGGAAGAGATAGCCCGAAGGCTGGAGGAGGAACTCAAGGGCGTCGACGTGGGGGAGATCGCCTCCTCCATCAGGAGGGAGATCAACGCCAAGATCGCCGAGGAACATCCCGAGCTTCCTGCTGGATAACAACGTCTTCGTCGCGGCGATCACAAACCCGACGCGGAGAACCGCGACACTGAGACTCATCCTCCACCTCATAGAAGACGACACGGCACGACTCATAGGCGACAAGTACCTCGGCGAGGAGATGATCCGATACGCCGAGTCCTATCCATCAGAGACGGCTGCATCACTCCTCGAGGCAATCGCCTCAAAGATGAACCTCGTGGACGTCGAGGCGAGGTTCCTCAAGATATGCAGAGGATACATCGGCACCACGGACCTCTCCGACGTCTACCACGCAGCCGCGTGCCTCCAGACGAACTCGACCCTGATCACAGACGACCATCACTTCGACAGGATACACGACGAAGGCATCATCACGATTTGGAGCACCAACGTGGCGATTAGGGAGCTCCTGGGCATCTAGCATCAGGTGCAAATGAGAACCCGAACCTACCCCGAAGTTAACCACTTATTCAGTCAATATCGACTCGTTGATGAACCCCCGAGACATCGCATAATCATAGTGCTGAGGTCTATGCGCCCTTTTTATGACTAAATTCGGTCATAAAACGAGTAAACGGATGAAAATTTTTTCCGCCTTATAACAAGCTAGCCATTATAACCGAAAATAAGTAGCCCCCGCGCGGTCCTAGCTGAACAACACCTAAAGGGACCCAAACGGCGTTAAAAAAACACGCCGAAACCTAAAGGAGATAGAAACAACCACTGCCCACAGCACGCCGCGGAGGGGGAGGGGGCTCAAGTAGCAATTCTCAGAGCAAAAAATGTTACAACGACGCCTCACAAGCGTTTAAATAAACAGAAACTTCAAGTAAACACAATGGTCACGGTCTCCATAATAGGCTGCGGCGTATGGGGCAGAAACCACACAAGAGTATTCTCAGAGCTACCCAACACAACCATAAAATCCGTGGTAGACATAGACAAAAACAGCGTATCAACCCTGGCCCAGAAATACCACGTCCAGAACTGCACAGACCCAGAGAAAGCATTCAACGACCCAGACATAGACGCCGTAACAATATGCACACCCACAGTCACCCACGCAGAACTCGCCCTCAGAGCCATAGAGGAAGGCAAACACGTCCTAGTCGAGAAACCCATGACCAACACCCTGGAAGAAGCCAAGACGCTCATCCGCGCCGCCAAGAAGCAGGGCGTCCACCTGGCCGTAGGCTTCGTCGAACGCTACAACCCCGCCGTCAGAGAAGCGATGAGGGTCGTCGAGGAAGGAACCATAGGCCGAGTCATACTAGTACACACAAAAAGAGTGAGCAGGTGGCCCGTCAGGATCGGAGACGTAGGCGTCATAAAAGACCTCGCCATCCACGACATCGACATAGTAAACAAGCTGTTCCAAGACGAAGCAGCAACAATATTCTCCAACGCCGGAAGCATCCAGCACGGCTTCGAGGACTACGCCAACATCGTCATGAACTTCCCAAGTAAAAGAGCCGCCTTCATAGAGACCAACTGGCTCACACCAAGAAAGATAAGGACCCTCACGATAACGGGCACAGAAGGCATCGTCAATGTCGAGTACATCAACCAGACCATCACCATAGAGAACGACAAAAACATCATACAGCCCCTCATACAGAGCGCCGAGCCCCTCAGACTGGAGCTTGAGAGCTTCATCAACTCCATAGCAACAGACACGCCACCGGAGGTCACAGGAGAAGACGGCATAAAGGCCCTCAAGGTCTGTGAAGCAGCCATCGAGTCAGCCAAAGTCGGCAAAATAGTGCTAAACAACCTGGACACAGGCAAATGCACATACGTCTAGAGAGGCCGAGACCGTGACAAACCTCGTCGTAGTAGGCATGGGCTACGTAGGCATCCCCTCAGCAGCCCTCTTCGCCGACGTCGAAGGCATAAACGTAACCGGAATACAGAGGAGGACAAGGCGCTCAGGGTGGAAGATCGACCACCTGAACCAGGGTAAAAGCCCCATAGAGGGAGAAGAGCCGGGGCTAGCGGAGCTCATAGAGAAGGTCGTTAAGAAAGGCACATTCAAGGCCACAGACGACACCTCGGCCTACCGCGAAGCAGACGCCATACTCATCGACGTGCAGACCCCTGTCGACGCAGACCACGCTCCCGGGTACGAGTCCCTGAGACAGGTGTCACAGGAAATAGGAGAAAAGATGAAAAGAGGGGCCCTCATCGTCGTCGAGTCCACGGTGGCCCCCGGCACAACCCAGCACACAGTCAAACCCATCCTCGAGGAAGCCTCAAGGATGCGGGCCGGCCAGGACTTCAACCTCGCCTTCAGCTACGAGCGCGTCATGGTGGGCCGCCT
>CAZAKG010000170.1:0-3648 GCA_964485755.1 uncultured Candidatus Bathyarchaeia archaeon
TACTGATCCAAGACCAGTCGCCCGGAGCTAGGTAGGACAGGGTAGCGCAAAAAATGGGTTTCGATAGATACTTTATTTTTTCCTAGTTAAAGAGAGAACAGCTACGGCGAGGAAGGCTAAACCGGCATAGAGTTCATTACCCGTTAAGAACCACACAACCCCGGCTATTACAGCCGCGGGGAGAAAGAAGAGTAGAGCTCCGACCATCATGATGATTATTACACCGATTAAAACAAGGACACCTGCTGCCACTATGGTCTCTACGCCGCTCCCAACTTGGTTTAGAAGTAATGAAGACAACATGGTTAAGCAAAGATCGAGTGATGTCAACTCTTCACCATCACATAGACTATTTTCATCCGTGATTCACCGTACAGTCATCTACCCGTAGCTAAATTCCTTCCCTGAATAAGTCTAATGATCACCACAATTGCTGCGATCACTAGCAATGCGTGGATTAAGCCCCCGCCAATGTTTCCAACCAACCCAAGTAGCCAAAGAACAACGAGAACTACGGCCACGGTCCAGAACAGATCCATTGCAATACCTACCTATGTATTTTTTTGGAATGAATATTTATAAACCATTTGGTCCTTGCAACTGCTCTGACCCTAACTTGTTCCCCTTTATGAACCTATGTTCCACGTTTGTACTGCAAATAAAAAACGTGAATTACTAGCGCGTGTGTACAAGTGGCTTCTTAGTAAAATTCCTTTTTTTATGACAATGCGCCATTAGAGCAGAGTATGAATATCTAAACAGACGAAAAAGTTTTGGAAACGTCAAGCTAATGGGAAAATTACCACGTGCGCGTGCCAGAATATCGGCTTATTTTTTGGCCTTTCTTTTTATTTTCCCTATTTCCTCTTGAACTTTTCCTTCGACTTGCTCAATCTTGCCTTTAAGCTGTTCCGTTTTGTTATCCGTCAATTTGCCTACTTCTTCACGAATCTGTCCTTTGATTTGTTTACTTTTTCCCTTTACTTCTTCTTTGCTCATGTTTATTAGATACACTTCGGGGGTAATAAAGCGCGTGTGCAGATCTGAGGAAAACCTTCAAGAACATACGGTGAACCCTGGAAAATCCGATGTGAGCGTAGATAGATTAAGGATACTTGGGGTGGTCCCCAGCCACGTTTTCGAGTATACTGAAGCCGGCGTCTGTTCACAAAGGCCGATATCAGTTAAACTTTAAAATATTTTTTCGTTATCACCCATAAAAATATTCTAATTATCTTTTTCCCTGTTTTAGTATCCTTTATTAATTATTATTGCCTAATTGTGTTTGATCTACATTGAACGGAGTTTTTGAGGTCTACAAGGATCAGAAAAGCGAGTACAGGTTCAGGCTCAAGGCGCCTAATGGCAAAGTTATCCTGCAGAGCGAAGGCTACACATCTAAAACCGAGTGCATGAACGGCGTCGAGTCGGTTAAGGAGAACGCCTCCAAGAAGGAAAGGTACGTGACCAGCGTCGATAAGGCGGGTAAGTGCAGGTTCAAGCTTGTGGCAGCGAATAAGCAGACCATAGGCACAAGCGAGGGCTACGAGTCAGAGGCTAGCATGAAGGACGGGATCGAGTCAGTGGGCAGGTGGGCTCCAGCCGCCCCGGTGAAACAAGTCTAACCATTTTTATTTATCCATTCTCCTCGTTTAGAAATGAACGATATTAATGCAATTGTTGAGCGCCTTCTGGGCGCGGACTGTCCTGTGAAGATGTTGTCTGACTTGTTGTCAATCAACGAACCCCAAGTTTCTTGAGTCCAATGAAAGCCGCGCACTTTGAAAGGTGGTGAGCAAACGCTCCTACACTAACACCTTAAGAAACTCATCGGGAGTGGAAGAAGCGCTCACCATGAGCATGTGCGCGACAGAAGCTTGGATGTTGTGCAGATTAACGCGTACGGAAGGGAACGCATCGTGTAGTATCCCGTTAAGTTTTTGGTTTGGGTTTCTCCTGGACTACCATACTATCTGACACTCTAGAACAGCAGCTTCCCGTCCTCGACGTACTTCACCCCGTCGACGTACAGGGTCGGCGTGAACGAGATCACGTCGATGTGCAGCTTCGCGACTATCCCCGTCTCGCCCTCCTGGAGGATGCGGCCGCCCGAGTCGCCGAAGGCCGTGTGCACCGTCCCCTCGCTCTGCTTCACCTCGTGGTACGGGGGGACCGTCATCGGCATGTTCGGGGCGCCCAGCGAAGTCAGGCCCTTCCTCGTGTAGGGGTTCATGCCTATGGCCAGCTCCGCGAGCCTGTAAACGTTCGGGTCGTCGACGGTCTCCAGCGCCTTCCAGAACATCTCGCCGATCTCCCCCTCGGCCTTGACGAGGACGCCGTCCCTGATGGTGAGCCTCGCCTTCTCCCCGGGCGTCACCTCGCTGAAGGTGCCTATCCAGTCGACGACCTGGACGCCGTTCGCGTCGTTGAAGTCGCCCACTGACATGCACTCGTTCTGGGTCCAGCTCGCCTTCCCTGTGCCGGGCCCCCAGCCCTCGAACCTCCTCGTCGTCCCCGTCAGCTCCTCGCCGCCCGTGATTAGCCTGAACTCGCTGCCCTTGTGCTCGTTCAGCATCCTCGCCCAACGCTGCGCCTTCTCCGCCATGGCCTTCCTGTCCACGTCCCTGATGTGCCAGTTCGCCTCCTTGACCTGCGACGGCCACCCGAAGAGGAACTGGGCTCCTGCGGCCCGCGCGTCCCTGATCTCCTGGAGGAAAGCGGGGTCCCAGTCCGCGAACCAGTATATGTAGTCGGTGGCCTTCAGCGCCTCGGCGACCGTCCTGGGCAGCTTCACCGCCCGCCCGAGGGACCAGAGCCCTATCGCCTCCTTCGGCGTGTTCACCACAAGCACGTGGGGGATCGCGCCCATCGCCCTGCACATGGTGACAAGGGCGCTGTACCGTGTCGTGTCCGTGTCGGGGCTAACGCAGATGAGCACCTCGTCCCCCGCCTTCACCTCCTTGAACTCGAGCGTCCACCTGGCGAGCTCGCCGAACAGAGTCTCCCTCAGCATCCGCATCCAGATCCTTCACCTCTGTTGACGAAATAAGACTTCTCACGCAGCGCAGGTCACATTGTTTCCAGGAAAAGGGTTGGACCCTTCGACTGGAGCTTGAGCTTCTCCCAGGCTACCCTTCTCGTCTTTTTCTGTGCATGCGATGAGGGGGGTGTAGTCGCCGCCGCGGATGCTGCTTACGTGTGCTCGATGTCGTGTGCCGACTTGATTCCTCCACGGAGGAGAGCCGTATGTGGGGTCTAACGGCTCCCCTTTATGAAATTAAAACACTTATATTTAGCAACAGTTAGATAGTAGAATATAATATGATGAGTAGAGTCAGCGGCAACGAAGTTCTAGACATCTTCTCATTAATGTAAGCTCCGCCGAAAAAGCCAACGCTTAATAACACGAATATTATTAAAATCCACTCTGTGCTTGTGTCTTTAGTGGACGTTATCATCCAGATAAGAAATATGCAGACAGCAACACACACAGCGGCTCCTGCCAACATCAGGTTCGTGTATTTCTTACCCAATGTATCCCTTCGTATGCTTTTATGGAAGCGCTAATGTTCTACAGAATAATGGATCATCGAGTGGGTATAATCTTATCCTCACCTAAAACTAATCCTCTTCAGGTATATGATGGTT
>CAZAKG010000171.1:0-3605 GCA_964485755.1 uncultured Candidatus Bathyarchaeia archaeon
GTCGAAGACGGTTATGTCCGCCCTGTAACCCTCACGCAGCAGGCCCCTGTCCTTGAAGCCCATGCGGTGGGCCGGGGCTCCAGTCATCTTCCTCACGGCCTCCTGCAGGCTGAGGACGCCGTCGCGGACGTACTTGCCCAGGACCCTGGGGAATGTGCCGTAGGCCCTGGGGTGGGGCCTGCTGTCGGCCCAGACGCCCTCCGGGCATATGGCCGAGGCGTCGCTGCCCACCATCATGTAGGGGCTCCTCATGACGCGGACCACGTCCTCCTCGCTCATCCCGAACATGACGCTCTGGACCTGGGTGTCCTCGGCTATCAGGAGGTCGAACATGGCGTCGTAGGGGTCCTTGCCCACTGCCTCGGAAACCTGCTTGAGGTTCATGCCGTTGTACTGGGGGTGGTTCTTGGCCTTGGTGACCATGACCTCGTCCCAGTTGTAGACGAGCCTGCTCTCATCCCTGAGCCTCCGCCTGGTCTCGGGGTCCCTGAGCCTCTCCAGCATCTTCTCTGCGCCCCCCTCGTGGGCCCAGTGGGGTAGCAGCGAGGTCAGGCCGGTGCTGGACGCTATGTAGGGGTACTGGTCGAATGTGACGTCCACGCCCCTGGACCTGTAATCCTCCACCATGGCCAGGCTCTGCACGGTCTTGCCCCAGCTGGGCCTCCCGCTGGCCTTGAAGTGGGATATCTGCACCGGGGCTCCGCTGTTGAGCCCAATCTCGCAGGCTTCCTTCACCGCGTCCAGCAGTGTCTCGCCCTCGCCCCTGATGTGGGAGAAGTAGACGCCTCTGTGCCGGGCCGCCGCCTTAGCCAACTCAATGATCTCGGGGGTTTTCCCGTAGACGCTGGGTGGGTAGATGAGGCCGGTGCTCAGGCCCCAGGCACCGTCAGCCATGGCCTCGGCTACCAGCTTTTTCATCTTCCTGAGCTCCGCCTCGGTGGGCTCCCGGTTCTCGTATCCCATGACGTTCTGCCTCACCGTGCCGTGGCCGACGAGGGGCGCTATGTTGAGGGACGCGCCCTTGTCCACCTCGTCCATGTACTCGGCCATGGTGCCCCAGGTTATGTGGAAGTCGTCGGGGACGCTGCTCCTCCCGTACCTCTCCCTGTACGCGCGGACCGATTCGTTCACGGGCGCCGCGCTGCCGCCGCACTGGCCCACAACCTCCGTTGTTACGCCCTGGTGGACCTTGCTCAGGCCCCTCCTGTCCACGAGGATGGGCACGTCGCTGTGGCTGTGTATGTCTATGAAGCCCGGCGCGACGACCATGCCCTTCGCGTCGATGACCGACTCGGCTGACAGCCCCTTCAGGTTGCCCACGGCCGAGATGACGCCGCCCTCGACGCCGACGTCGGCGCGGAACCATGGGTTGCCCGAGCCGTCAATCACGCGGCCATTCTTGATGATGATGTCTAAACTCAAACGGTTCTCCTCAGATGTATGTGGGGGCAGAGGATTTAGGGTTTAAGACCCGGTCCTCCTGAGGAACCTGCCGGGGAGGGCCCCCGTGTGCTCGCCGCCCTCAACCACTGGGACGCCGTTCACCAGGACGTGGGGTATCCCCGACGGGTACCTGTGGGGCTCCGTGTAGGTGGCCTCGTCGCTCACGGTGCCCGGGTCGAAGACCACCAGGTCGGCCTTGAAGCCCACCCGGATAAGGCCTCTGTCGGGGAGCCCCAGCCGCTGGGCGGTTGCCCCGCTCATCTTCCTGACCGCCTCGGGTAGGCTCAGCACGCCCTCCCTGACGTACTTCCCCAGGACCCTGGGGAATGTCCCGTAGAACCTGGGGTGAACCATGCTGCGCCCGAAGACACCCCCGGGCGACACTGCTCTGCCGTCGCTTCCCACGGTTCCCAGGGGGCTCCTCATGACGCGGACCACGTCCTCCTCCACCATCTCGTGGAGGACGATCATGACCTGGGCGCCCTCTTTGACCAGCAGGTCGCACACGGAGTCCAGAGGCTCACTGCCCTCCCGGGAAGCTATCTCCTGAATGCTCTGACCCTCGTACCCGGGGCTTTTCGCGGCCTGGACAACCACCAGGCGGCTCCAGTCCTCCATCTCCTCTGTGGGCTCAGCCCTGATCCTGTCCCTTACCTTCGGGTCCTTCAGGCGCTCCAGGAGCCTATCGGCTCCCCCCTCCTGGACCCATCGGGGTAGGATGGATGTTAAACCTGTGCTGGAGGCCGTGTAGGGGTACTGGTCGAAGGTGACGTCCACGCCCTCCGACCGCGCCTCCTCCACCATCCTGAGGGTGTCAGCCGTCTTACCCCAGTTCTTTGAGCCGCACGCCTTGAAGTGGGACACCTGAACGCTGGCCCCGGCCCTCCGCCCGATCTCAATGGCCTCCCGGACGGCCTCTATGAGGGTGTCCCCCTCGCCCCGTATGTGGGTGCTGTACAGGCCGCCGTACTCGGCGGCGACCCTTGCTAGGGCGACCAGCTCATCTGTGCCTGCGTACACGCTGGGCGGGTAGATGAGGCCGGTGCTCAGGCCCCAGGCCCCCGCCTCCATGGACTCCCTCAGGAGCCTCACCATCTCGGCCATCTCCCCATCTGTGGGCTCCCGGTCCTCGTTCCCGATGGCGTTCTGCCACAGGGTGCCGTGGCCCACCAGCGTGGCTACGTTGAAGGCTACTCCGATGCGCTCGACGAGCCCCATGTAGTCGGCCATGGTCTCCCATGTGTAGACCTGGTCGTCGTCCATCATTGCCGCCATGTACCTGCGCCTGTACTCTCCCAGCTCCTCGCTCATGGGTGCCGCGCTGTTGCCGCAGTTGCCGATGACCTCGGTGGTGACCCCCTGCCGAACCTTGCTCTCCGCCCGGGGCTCCCTGAGGATCGTGTAGTCGCTGTGGCTGTGGATGTCTATGAACCCGGGGGCGACAACCATCCCTCGGGCGTCAATGACCCTGTCAGCTTCACCTTTCACGCCTCCGATGGCGGCGATGGTGTCGCCGCTGATCCACAGGTTCCCCCGGTACCACGGGTTCCCCGTGCCGTCGATGACGCGCCCGTTAATTATAGCCAAGTCGAAGACCAACTCATCGCCTCCCAGCTGCCGATGTTACCCTTAACCCATCCAGTTGCGTGGAACCTAAATATGCTTCCACATCTCGGGAGCCACCGAGTTACTTGGTTGCCCTCAAAGAATAGCCATGTGACGCCCTTAGATGCAGCCGAAAAAGAGGTAAAGCCTAGACCTTTCTCAGGAACTTGAGCCGCTTGTTCCTGGTCGAGGATACTTGCTTACTGTAGACCTCCACCAGCCCCTTCCTTATGAGGCTGGGTATGGCTCCGCTGTCCAGGTGAGATATCTGTTTGCACATCACGTCGCCCTGACTCACAAGATCGTAGACTCTACGCTCCGCTAGCGTCAACTCATGTTCAGTAGTCATCGTTAGAATACCGGATAGATTAATGTCACTGGAGGGTAAAAGGATACCGTAAGAAGGGTTCTGTTAAGTCTTTTGACCTAATGGGTTCTGGCTAACCATTTATAAAACCATACGCGTTTAACCCAACTTCTTTTAAGGGGTTAAGAGATATTTTCTATCAATGTCAAATTCTTCTTTTAAAAATACGTTATACTACGGTGACAATCTG
>CAZAKG010000172.1:0-3569 GCA_964485755.1 uncultured Candidatus Bathyarchaeia archaeon
ATGGGCAACGACAAGATAGAGATGCCCCCTAGGGTGTACCTCCACTTCGAGAAGGGCGTACTCATCGCCATGCCCGCCTACATGCCGGGCCTGAACGCGGCGGGCACCAAGATCGTGACGGTCCACCCGGGCAACAAGAAGGACTACGGGCTGCCCGCCGTCATCGCCAGGATCATCCTCAACAGCCCGGAGAACGGGGTGCCGCTGGCCATCATGGACGGCACATACATCACGGCCCTCAGGACAGGCGCGGCGGGCGCCACGGGCATCAAGTACCTGAGCAGGAAGGACAGCAAGGTTGCAGGCGTCTGCGGGGCAGGCGTCCAGGGAAAGAGCCAGGTCATGGGCCTCATGGAGGTCCGCCCCGGCATCAAGAAGGTTAAGGTCTTCGACATAATCCCCGAGGCCAAGAAGGCGTTCGCCGAGGAGATGAGGAAGATGTACCCCAAGGTGGAGTTCGTGCCCGTGGACAGCGCCAAGGAGGCCGCCACAGACAGCGACATCATCATCACATGCACCCCCAGCCCGGAGGCCTTCATGGACGGCGCCTGGATAAAGAAGGGCGCCCACGTCTCAGCCATCGGCGCCGACACAGGCGCCAAGCGGGAGCTCATGACCAGCGTCATCAAGAAGGCCGACAAGCTTGTAGTGGACTTCATCCCCCAGGCCTTCGTCACAGGCGACTTCAGGGTCCCCAAGGAGGAGGGCGTGATCACGGAGAGCAGCATCTACGCCCAGTTGGGCACCATCGTCGCTGGGAAGAAGGCGGGCAGGGAGAAGCCTGATGAGATCACGGTCTTCAAGGCGACGGGTCTCGCCATCCAGGACGTGGGCACCGCACACAAAGTCTACCAACTGGCAAAGGAGAAGAAGGCCGGCAAGGAGATCTAGTCTCCCCCATTTTTCTGTCTCAGTATCTGGGAATCCCTGTTTTTCTATCCGACTATATTTTTCTGAGTAATGCACCGTAGCCTTCGACGCCCGGCTTGCCGAGCCTCCTGAGGGCGGCCCACATGGAGGCCTGGTTGCTGGTAACCACGGGCACCTGGTGCTTTACCTCTAGGGCTTGGATGAGGGGTGCGGCTGGGAGGTTGGTGCAGCTGATGAACAGACAGTCGGCCGCCGGCCCCGGGTCAACAAGCCTCTCTATCTCCGCCGGCGTGACTCTCCCGATCTTCAGGTTGTCCACGAGGCCCAGGCCCACGATGGAGGCCACATGGAAGCCCTGGGCCTCCAGGAACGCCTTCTCAAGCCGGTTGACAGGGTCCGTGTAGGGCGTGAAGACCCGTATCTTTCGGGCGTCGAGGGCTCTAAGGGCCTCCACCACGGCGCCCGCCGTTGTGACAGCCTGCGTGCCTGAGGCCGTCTCTATTCTGTTGACTAGGCTCGCCTCCCACTCCACGCCTCTGATGAGGCTGCCTGACGTGCAGCCGTAGACCATGAGGTCAACGTCCGCCGTGGATAGCAGCCTCACTGCTTGCTCTGCTTCGCCCGCCATCCTCTCCAGACTCTCGGGGGTCACATCCTCCAGGAGCATCCTGGCCGAGTGGACCGTGACGCCCTCCGGCGCCATCCTGACGAAGTCGGGCTCCATTGTGGTGTTGCTTGATGGGAGGAGCAAACCTATCCGGCTCACGGCTTTCACCTAGAATCAGGTGGTGCGGCAACAGAGATAGGGTTGTCGGGTGGAATGAATTTAACTATAGTCGGTGTAGGGGCTCTCGCAGTGGTTGCCGGGGCAGTAGTAGACCCTGGGTTCGCTGCCGAGGGCGATGAGGGTGCTGCTGGTCTGCCTGAACTCGGGGTGGTGCCAGCAGATGCTGGACTCGGTCCTGCCGTGGGCGTGGTCAGCCGAGACTCTCATCAACGTCTCGACGGCTTCGTCGATGCCCAGCGGTTTGTAGCCGTCCAGCAGCTCATGGGCCCTGGCCACGCGTCTCTCCGAGCTCTCATGGAAGTTGCGGCTCCTGTCGCTCCACTGGACGCCCGGGACCACCGTGACTGTGCCCACGGCGTAGAGCCCTTGGCCGACCTTGTAGTGGTGTGTATCCACGTCCCAAACCACGTGGTGGCCTGTCTTGGAGTCCAAGACTACGAAGTTGCCCGTCCTGTAGGGTATTCTCGTCTCGGGGTCGAGGAGCAGGTCCTTAGCCTCATCCGCCGTGTCGCAGTCCCTGAGTATGTCCAGGGCTAGGAGGCCCCTGCTGCGGCCCGGCCTCTCCAGGGTCTGGGTCTCCTGGTTGGTGATGGCCAGCAGCAGCCCCCTCCCGTTGAACCCTATCCATGTGCCCCCCGAGGCCACGTCTATGGGGCATACCACGTCGCCTATCCTTCTGGGCGGATGCTCCAAGGTGTCCTTGCCCAGGTACCTGTTGTGGAGGGCGATCACGGGGTAGTCCTGAAGCAGCTTGTAGAGGATTATGAGGGTGCACATGGCGTGATACCATCGGGGGTCGCCGTGACTCGTTTAAACCTTGTGACCGTGGGGGTGATACCTATTTATCATGCTGCTCCCAATATCTTCTCGGGTTTCTGATCTTGACAAAGACACTTGTAGAGCTAGCCGAGACTGAGATAGCCGAACTCATCCACAACCCGGGGAGCGTGTTCAGCCCCGAGGACCAGGCGAGCAAGGTGCTGGGCTACCTCAAGGACACCGGCAGGTACGAGGCCGTGGCCAGCGGCGGAGGCCGGATGGGCATCGTGACGGTGCGTGACCTGCTGGGGGTCGACCAGCCTGAGCAGACTAAGGTGGAGACCATCTGGGAGCAGGTGGGCGCCGTTGACGAGGGGTTCACGATCATAGACGTGGTGGAGACCCTCATGGAGAACAACGTGAGGGCCCTACCCGTAGTGGAGCGCGGGGAGGTCCAAGGCATCATCAGCCAGTCCGACCTCCTGGACGCTCTGAGCGAGGTCAACGAACTCAAATCGGTGGCCGCCAAGGGCATCATGAAGTCGCCTGTCTTCACCCTCGCGTCCGATGACGGCGTAGCCCAGGCCCGCAGGGAGATGCTGGACAGGGGGATAAGCCACGTGCCCGTCCTCAGGGACGGCAAACTGAGGGGCGTCATCACAGCCAAGACCATAGTCAACACCTTCGTCACGGCGATCGGGAAGACCACCCGTGGCGACAAGGTGGGGGAGAAGGTGCCCAGGTTCCCGGGCCAGGTTAGCGGCGTGATGGACACCCAGCCCCTCAAAGTGGGCTCGGACGCCAGCGCCCTGCAGGTGGCCAGGGAGATGACGCGGAACGACAAGAGCGCCTGCCTCATGGTGGACGAGGAGGACAGGGTGCTGGGCATAATCACTCCCAGGGAGCTGCTGCAGCTGGTCTACGATCTGAGGGGCGAGGACATACTGCCAGTCTACATAGTGGGCATAGATGGTGAGAGCTTCTTCGAGAGGGCCGTGGCCGAGGAGAAGGTGCGCCGAGTGGTGATGAAGGGCATGAGGATACAGCCGGGCATCACGGAGGTCAGGATCACCGTAAAGAAGCAGAGGACACAGGGCGAGCGCACCAGATACAGCCTCACTGCTAGAGCCATGGGGCCCGAGGTCAGCTTCAA
>CAZAKG010000173.1:0-3555 GCA_964485755.1 uncultured Candidatus Bathyarchaeia archaeon
AAGGTCAGGTTAGCCGCCTTCTCCAGGACGACGCCCTCCATGATCTTTCGGATGACCGTCGCGTCGCTTGTCTTGATCCTGGTCTGGGTCATGGCTGTGACGATTATCTTGATCCTGTACCCGTCCTTTGTGTAGACCCTGAAGTGGCCGTCCACCTTGGTGCTGCGGCGCCGGACCAGGCTGCGCAGGTAGTCGCGCAGGTACTCGTGGCCCTTGAACACGGTGCGGGCTGTGTGGCCCTCGACCTCGTTGACCTGGAAGTACATCTTCATGTACTCCTGGCTGAAGTCGCCGGTGATGGCTGCCAGCGTGGTCTCGAAGACTCGGCCAATGACCTTGGCGGATTCCTCGCAGGGCGTCTCGCCCACCTTGGTTTCGCCGAAGTAGCGGGGAAGGATGATGTCGTACCACTCTTTGCGCCGCCATTTATCTCTGACTGCCCTGGACAAGCTGTTTTTTCTCTCCCTGTTTCAGTGACCATCCAATGCAGCCCGGTCATATATAGGTTTTGACACAGCCGCGGAGGGAAACCCCTTTAGCCGCCGCCACGATGCGTCAAACGTATGAATCTGACGATAATTGTGAACGACCCGCCGTACGGATCGGAGAAGCCGTGGAACGCTCTACGCCTAGCGTCCACAGCGTCAATGGAGACGGGCATGAGTGTCCGGGTGTTCCTCATGGGTGACAGCGTCGTGGCTGCCAAACGTGGCCAGAAGACGCCCGAGGGCTTCTACAACATGGAGAAGATGCTTCAGGCGCTGATCCACAAGGGCGTGGAGGTGAAGGTGTGCGGCACCTGCATCAACGCCCGCGGCCTGGACCCGTCGGAGCTTGCGGAGGGCGTGGAGAAGGGCTCCATGAAGATACTCGCCGAGTGGATCAGAGACAGCGACAGGGTGGTCAGCTTCTAGCCGACTCTCTTTTATCCATGATGCCCTCAGCCTAAACTATGGACGCGGGTAGTAAAGACGCTCCATGCGGGTGTCAGCAGCGGTTCAGCGACCTGGCCAGGGCCCACAGGGGGCGCAGCAGTCTCATCAGGGTGACGTGCAGGCAGTGCGGCAAGGAGTTCGTCAGCAACGTGGAGACGGACCTCTGCTTCGACTACAGGAACCGCGAAGCCCAGCGCGGGGGCGGCTCACCAACCTATTAATCCAGCCGTTCCCAATGTAAACCTGTCCAATGAAGAAAACCGTCCTATTCCTGTGCACCCACAACTCGGCGCGCTCCCAGATGGCCGAGGCGTACCTAAATAAGCTCTACGGGGACAGGTACGAGGCACGCAGCGCCGGGACCCACCCGACCAGGGTCAACCCCCACGTCGTCAAGGTGATGGCCGAGGAGGGCGTAGACCTCTCGGGGGCCAGGTCCAAGAGCTTGGAAGAGTATCTGGACAGGAACTTCGACCTGGTTGTCACGGTCTGCGACGGCGCCAGGGAGGAGTGCCTCATCTTCCCCGGGGACGAGCTCATCCACCACGCCTTCAGGGACCCCTCGACTCTCAGAGACTCCGAGGAGGAGGTTCTGGTGCAGGTCAGGGAGATCAGGGACGAGATAAAGGGCTGGGTGAAAGAGTACTTCAAGTAAAATACGTCATGGATGGATCAATGACCATGGTCGATGAGCTGCGGGTGTACTCGGCTGGGGCCGTCGCGCCTCCCCTCATGGAGGCGGTCAGGGTCTTCGAGGAACGGGAGGGCGTCACGTGCAGGGTTACCCCCGGGAAACCAGAAAGCCTCCTGAGGGCCATACGCCACAATAAGAAGGGGGACATCATCTCGTGCGGCGCGGAGTACGTCCACGACGAGGCCGAGGACCTGGGCGTCCTCGTCAAGGGCACCAGGCGCAGCCTCGGCTGCAGGATGTCAGTGATCGTTGTTGACAGCGGCAACCCTAAGGGCATCGGGTCCTTGGAGGACCTCTGCCGCGGAGGCATACGCGTGGGGGTGGCCGTCGGCGGCTGCCTCAAGGGCGTCTGGGACGACGTGTGCAGCAAGGCTGGGCTCATTGAGCGGATAAGGGGCAACATCGTGGAGCACGCCGACGCCTGCGGCACCCTCATGGGGCTCATCCACAGCGGAAGCGTCGACGCGGTCTTCGGGTGGAACGCCTTCAAGAACGTGTGGCCCGACACCTGCGACACCGTGGAGCTGCCCAGAGACCTACAGGTGTATAGGAGCACGGCCGCCCAAGTGATAACCTACACGGGGGACGCAGACCTGTCCAGCAGGCTCATCGGGTTCCTGGCGTCCCCTGAAGGCAGGGCGATTTACAGCCGGTTCGGCTGGATTCATGGAGAACGGCTCTAGCCTCTACTCCTTTCAAGCAGCAAAGCAGAAGCCGCGACCACGGCCGCTGAGAAGAGGGCTAGGACCACCATATCTAGGATGTACGTTAGAGTAGCCCCGCCGCCCATTGCCAACCTCAGTGCCTCCACCGAGTAGGTTAGGGGCAGGACCCTGGTAGCCGTCTGCAGCCAGGGAGGCATGGCCTCCAGGGGCACGAAGGTGCCGGCCAGGAACGCCATGGGGAACCTCAGGAAGTTTGCGTACATCTGGGCCTCGGGCACCCAGCGGGCGTACGAGGACACGAGGACGCCCAGGGACGAGAACGTGAAGCTCGACAGAAGGATGGCGAGGAACACGAGGAGGGGGCTGCCTATGGACTCCCCTGAGTACAGTGTCAGTGGCAGGAGCACGGCGGCAGCTATGAGGGGCCCCAGGAAGGTTCCCGCCAGGGCCTTGCCCAGGACGATGGTGAGGGGCGAGACGGGGGCCGCCATGAGTCTATCCATGGTCCGGGTCTGCTTCTCCATGACCACGGCGACGGCCTCTATGCTCATTGTGCCAAACAGGATGACCAGCGACACCAGGCCCGAGACGAGTGTCCCAGGGTTCATCTGGCCGGTGACCCCGAAGGCCAGGTACAGGGCCACGGGCATCATGAGGCCGTAGGTGAGGTTTGGGGCCTTCAGGTAGTAGACCCTCACGTCCTTCCAGGCGATGTAGAGCGCCCTGACCAGCCAATCCATTCTACGGGTCCCTCCCATGCGTCTTTACGGCATCAGCGTCGCCAGGCGTCTCGCCCGTTATCCGGAGGAACGCGTCCTCAAGGCTGGGCCTCAGCGTGTTCAGGCCGGTGATGTTGATCCTGTGGGCCCTGGCGTAGTCGACCAGCCCACCATATACGTCGGAGGCGCCGTTGACTGTAAGCCTGTACTTGTCCCCTAGCCTGTGGGCTTCTAACACTCCTCCTATCCCTGTGAGGTCGCTCAACGCTACATCGCCTGAGAAGGAGACCTCCACGATCCGGGCTCCTGCGACACCCGCCTTCAGTTTCTCCGGGGAGTCGAGGGCAACGATCCTCCCCCTATTGATCATGGCAACCATGTCGCAGAGCTGGTCCGCCTCCTCTATGTAGTGGGTGGTGAGGAACACGGTGACGCCCATGTCCCGTAGCTCGCCCACCGAGTCCCGCAGCCGGTGGGCGCTCTGGACGTCCAGCCCCGTGGTTGGCTCATCTAGGAACAGGACCTCTGGTCTCTGGACCATT
>CAZAKG010000174.1:0-3432 GCA_964485755.1 uncultured Candidatus Bathyarchaeia archaeon
CGTTATCTCGTTCATCGAAAGCCGAACAAACGTAGCCCCCGGAACATTCCTTGAGGCTACCTTAACCATGTCCTCGGAGAGGTCAACGCCCACCACATCGAAGCCTTCCTCAACAAGATGCCTGGCATGGGGAAGACCCGTCCCACACCCAAGATCAAGCACCCTCCCCTTCTCGGGGAGCCTCCCCGTGAACACGGTGAAAACATCACTGATCGGCGTCTCTGATCTGTCGCCATATCTCTCCGCGATATTATTCCAGGCACGTCTATTCAGATCGAGTACGTCCTTCACCCTTATCACCGGAAGTAGTCATTACAGAGAGTACATTGGATTCCAATAAAAAATCCAGCGTTGACCACTCTAGCTAACAAAAACCTATCATCTTTCAACAGGTTATCAGATTGGCTCCACACTCAACTGGTGCCATGATCTAGCTAAATCCAACCCAGAAAAAACCACATTCTTCCACGCAGCTGTCAGCCAACGCCCATAAATAACAACCAGCGGACACAAGACGACGACCACAGCCACCACAGAACCCCTAAAAAGCCCCCAAACAAATAAACAAGCCAAAAAACGGATAATCACGGCGACGACGACTACACCCCCCTCCCCCACCCATGCACGCGCGCGTACACACAACGCCTAAAAAACAGGAATCCCCACCCACCGGGAACAAACCCTCCAAGAACACACGGGGTTTCCCACAGATAGCCGAAAACCCGTCTCCTAAATATACCCACAACTGCACCCGTAAAACGAGGCTACATGAAGCGTCTCCGCAGGGCCTCCCGCTCCTGCTCTATTATCTGCTCGAAGAACTCGTCTGACTCCCCCTGCGTCTCCGCTAGTATGTCCCACGCCTCTGTGAGGTCCACGTTCTTGGCGGAGGCGACGATGGCCGCACGCCGCCCGTACATGGACACAAGCTTCGACGCGTCGCTGCCCCTCGTCCACCAGCCGGGGGGCTCCCTGCTGCTCCGCTTGGTGGTCTGCTGCAGCTCGGCGACCTCCTCGAATGACCTGTCGTATACCCCGATCTCCGTCGACCCGCACACGGGGCAAACGATCCTCTCAGGGTAGTCCTTGACCTGCCTCTCCTCAAGCCAGTCCCTCTTCCCGAGGCAGGCCAGGATTCTCGTCTCGTTGTATATCCTGGCCTTGGCGGACTCCAGAATGATGCGGGTCATCTTCTCGGGGGGCACGATGTCCGTCTTCATGCTGATGCTGTTTACGCCCAGCTTCCCCAGGGGGCTCACCTCACCCCCCGTCTCTAGGACAACCACCTCGATCTCGCCTGACGCCATCTTCCTCAGCAGGTCGGCCGTGGCCTCCACGTCCAGGTCCTGCCGGAGTGTGTCCTTCATGGCCTCCTCGAAGATGACTGTGCCCTCGAAGCTCTTCATGAGCCGCCCCAGTGTGATGTTGCTGAAGTTGGCTAACTTGCTGAGGGCCCCCGCCTTCCGGGCCACGTTGATGAGCCTCTTCTTGAAGAGCCCTGTCTTGGTCACTGCCTCCCTTATTACCTGGTCCATGTTGTGGTTCGCCAGGCTCCTCAGCAGCCTAACCACGTACTGGGAGTCCACGCCCCCCACGGTCTGGGCTATGATCATGTACGTGTCCTGCTGCACCCCCACGGGGTACCCCGTGTCCTCGCTGATGACGTGGCCCACGACATGTGCCAGGGTCCTGTTGGCGAGGCTGCCGAAGTTGGCGTGGACGATCACGTTGTCCTCCCAGTCCTCAAGCACGACCCGCTTGTCCGTGGGCACCGGGTAGCCTTCGGCCACATGGCTGGTTATCTCAGCTATAGCCCGTTTTATGGTCTGGATGTTGGCGGGGTACCTGTACTGGAGTTCACTGGCTATCTGGTCAACGGTTGAGGCCTTCTTCAGACCCTCCTCCACGGCTCCCTTGATCTCCCCCACCTCCAGTGCCACCTCCAGGGGCACAGGTATCTGCTCGCCCACCCAGCTGGGTATTGCTCCGGTGGGGTCGTCCTCCGCCCGGACGTATATCTTGTCGTTGTGGATGTTAAGTATCTTCCAGGCGCTGCCCCGCAGCGTGAACTTGACGCCCGGCTTCGCGTACTCTGCCACGAAGGCCTCCTGAAGGATGCCGACGGGGGCGTCCTCGTCCACGTCCACTATGAGGTAGTCCTTCTCGTCGGGGATCATGCTCAGGTTGTTGAAGAAGTACCTGTACATGGTCTTCCTGCTGCCTTTGGGCTTGATCATGACCTCGTCCTCCTCGCTGAGCCACGCCAGGCGGGGGAACCTGTCGTGCATGTACTTGGCCGACTTGAGGATGTCCTTCTCGGTCAGGTCCCTGTAGGGGTAGGCGTGGTCGAACAGGTTCTTGGCCTGAAGGAAGTAGAGCTTGTTCCTCTGCATGAGCTCCGCTATGAGCTGATTCACAAGCACATCGTAGGGCTTCTCGGGCACCTGGAGGGGCTCCATGATCTCTTTGAGGGCGCGGCGGCAGATCACCATGGATTCGAGGGCGTCGTCGCTGTTCATGGCGATGATGACGCCCCTGCTGGTCTCCTCTATGCTGTGGCCGCTCCTGCCCACACGCTGAAGAAGCCTGGTCACCTGCCTGGGGCTATTGTACTGGATCACGAGGTCTATGCGGCCTATGTCTATGCCCAGCTCCAGGCTGCTGGTGCAGATGACAGTCTTCAGGTCCCCCGACTTCAGCCCCTTCTCGGTGGCTATCCTGCTGGTCTTGGCCAGGCTCCCGTGGTGGATGCTAAGGTGGAACTCCGGGCCCCAGAGGTTGAACCTGCTAGTCAGAGCCTCGCTCGTGCTCCTTGTATTGGTGAAAATGAGAGTGGTCTTATGCTGCTCTATCAACTCCCTCATCACCTTGAGGCGAACAGCTACCTCCGGATGAGTGAACAGCTTACGGGCTAACTCGTAGTCCTCGGCGTCGGGCTCCGGGTACACGATGTCGAACTGCGTGTCCCTGAGGGCGGAGACCTGCACTATCTCAACGGGCCTCTCGGCGCCCACCAGGAACTGGGCCACCCTCTCCGGGCTGCCTATGGTGGCGCTGAGGCCAATGAACTGGATGGGGTTCTCAGCGATTCCCCTTATCCTCTCAAGGGCCAGGCTCAACTGGCTGCCACGCTTGTTGTCCGCTAGCTCATGTATCTCGTCTATTATGATCCACCGCACCGTCTTCAGGTGCTGCTTTATGGTCCGGCCCTGCAGAATAGCCTGCAGCGTCTCCGGGGTGGTGATGAGCATGTCTGGGGGGCTCAGCCTCATGTAGCCTCGCTCCCTCTGGCTGGTGTCACCGTGGCGTACCCCCAACCTAATGTCCAGCCTGTTGCACCAGTAGGTCATCCTGTCCAATATGTCCCTGTTGAGCGCCCGCAGAGGCGTGATGTAGATGATGCTTATGCCCGGCTGGTGCCCCCCGTTCAGC
>CAZAKG010000175.1:0-3323 GCA_964485755.1 uncultured Candidatus Bathyarchaeia archaeon
TTCCACAAGATCATCTACCCCCTCGTGAAGTTCGATACGGCGGCCGGAGACAGGGACATAACGGTGCTGCTGGTGAGGGTCGAGGGGAAGAAAGAGGGCTCGGATATCAGCGTCAGCTACGACATGGTGGACTACTACGACGAGGAGAGCCAGACGACCTCCATGGCCAGGACTACGGGGTACACGGCCGCCATAGTGGCCAGGATGCTGGGAAGAGGAGCCATAAAGGAGAAGGGCATACAGTGGCCTGTCAGGGTGATCAGTGGCCCCCTCTTCGAGGAGCTGCTGAGGAAGCTCAGGGAGAGAGGCGTGGAGATCACCGAAACGGTGACAGTAAGCCGAGGGGTCTAAGCCCCAACGTTTCCCATTATTGATCAAAAAGGGATGCGATTGTCTACTTTAGGGACATCACGGGTGCGTTGACTGCCGGTATCTCTTTCTCCATCGTCAGGATCGCCCCCACGATGGGCCGCAGCTCTATCCTGAGGGTCTCGTAGGGTCTGCCGTAGATGTCTCGGTGGTTTGTGAGGACGGGCTTGACGTTGTTGCTCTGAATGTTCTTGAAGTTTATGCAGACCTGGAACTTCTCGCCTATCTCCAGCAGCGAGTCGGTGTCACCGTTGACGGCCTTTAGCGTGGTTATCGTGCCGTTGGTGAATATGCTCGAGTAGACTATGGCGTGGCCTCGAAGGTTCGTGTAGGTCATGACCATCTTCGCGTCGCTGCAGTCCACGGGCTCATGCCCCTGCGCCAGCCTGATGTAGAAGATGAGCTCCTCCAGGCAGACCTCGTCCTGGTTGGCCTCCGTGGTGTTGCTGAAGTAGCCCGTGACGCCGGTGTCGGCCAGCAGCGCGCTGCTGGTCTCCTTCATGCTGGTTATGACGGTTGTCTGGGCCTTGTCCGCTGTCAGGAACCCCACGTTGAGTATGACGAAGCTGAACGCGGAGGCCGTAATGACGAAGGCGACGAGTATGATGGCTGTCTCGATCCCCGTGATTCCTCTTCTATAGTAACCATTAGTTGGCCCTGGTCTCATTCTCACATCACTCCAGGATGTACATCTGGTTTCTCAGCTCAAACCTGGTACTTATCGGATTGTCTGTAAAGGCTCTCACAGACACGACCCGAAAAAAGGTCTATTCCGGCGATGAGACGGATGATTAAGTCAGGTTTTATCCTGTTGACCCTGTCTCCTAGTGAGTGAATAGTAGATGACAAGCGATAGTATGGTCGTGACGTGGAATATTGATACCTCAAACGTCGGGTCCAGGAACCTGTAGCTGGTGCGCTGTATCAGCCCCAGGATAAGGGATACAACCACTAATACAGTGCATGCCTTTCTCCAGGACTCGAGTTCGAGGCTCATCTCGGATCTATTTCTTCGGCAATAGGTCGATCAGGGGGATGTCCTGGAAGCTCCCCTCCGGAAGGGTTCGGCGGACTGTCATCGGGAGCACGCCCCCCTTCAGCTCCTCTATGGCTATGTCGATGGGATCGTTGACTCCGACCAGAAGCTGCACGAGTATGGGGGCCCCAAGGGAAACCTGGAGTGCTCTCGCACCTACTATCCTCGCCCTCTCGAAGCGCGTCAGCTTCGGGGGCCCAATCGTTATGTTACTACTCAATTTGATCGCTCAACACTTCTTTCTTCTCTGGGGCGTCGCCTCGCTCCGCGGTCCAGGTGATCCCATCTATGATTGGGTTAATCGATTTTACCCAGCACCTTGAAGCTATAACCCAAACGAAGTGTAGTAGATATAAACGTTTCCTAGGAAGCCTCTGGTCGCCTATTAAGGCTTCGAAAAAGGGCTATGTTAAATAAAATGGGTTTATCGGGGATGTTTTTCGGCGATGACCTCGTTTTTCAATGTACCGAGTTTCTCTACGCCTGACTCGATCACGTCGCCGACGTTCAGGAAGCCTAATGGGTGGGCGGCCCCCACGCCCGAGGGCGTGCCCGTCGCGAACACGTCTCCCGCCTCCAGGGTTATACCGTCAGAGAGGGTGCTGACTATGGTTCTGACGTCGAATATCATGTCCCTGGTGTTGGCCTGCTGCCTGATCTTCCCGTTCACCTTGCACCAGAGGTCGAGGCTCTGGGGGTCGCCCACCTCGTCCGGTGTCACCAGGTATGGGCCCATTGGGGCGAAGGTGTCGAGGCTCTTGCCCCTGAACCACTGCTGGTGCTGCCTCTGCAGGGTGCGGGCCGAGATGTCCTGGAACGTCATGTACCCGGCGATGTGGTCGTAGACGTCGTCCTTGTCGATGTACTTGCCTTTCTTGCCTATGACGAAGGCCATCTCTACTTCGTAGTCCAGCTTCTCCACGGCTTTGCTGTAGACGACGGGGTCGTATGGGCCTGTGATGGATGTGGGCGGCTTGGTGAAGAACACGGGGTGCGGTGGAAGGTCCCGGTCCTTACCGCCCTCCTTGACGTGCTCAGCGTAGTTGAGCCCCAGGCACACGATGTTTTTCCTGGTCCTCGGGATGGGTGCGGCCAGCCTCAGGTCCTTGAGCCTCAGCAGGCCGTCGGTTTTCCCGGCCTTGGCCTTACCCTCAGCGGCCTTCACAGCGTCAGCGACCTTACCCAGGGTCTTCTCTCCCCGGTCCAGCAGCTTGAGCATGTCCAGCCTCGTGTTCAAGGCCTTGTTCACGTCCAGCACGTACTCTCCCACGAGGGCACCCAGCCCGTACCCGTCTCCTTTCCTGTAAGTTAGAAGCTTCATGTCAGAAGTATGGGCGTAGAATAGGATTTAACGTTATTCACGTCGATCAATGTGGATCTAAATGAAGCCTCGCACTCATCTGAAGTCGAATCCGAGGTACCTCGGGACGCCTGTGCTTATCGAGGACGGGGTCCGCTCCGTGGTGGAGTTGACCGCCGTGGAGGACATGACCGTGGACGAGAGGGGTCTTGTCCACGGGGGATTCACCTTCGGCCTGGCCGACTACGCGGCCATGCTGGCTGTGAACGACCCGTACGTGGTGCTGGGCTCAGCCGAGGTCAGGTTCACTGCCCCGGTAAGGGTGGGTGAGAAGATGAGGGCTGAGGCTAAGGTTGAGGGCGTTGAAGGTAAGCGGAGGGACGTGTCGGTGGAGGTGGAGGCTGATGGGCGCCTCGTCCTCGGGGGGAGGATGACGTGTTTCGTGCTCGGCAGGCACGTCCTTGACCCCGCTAAGGCTTCGTAGATAAAGCTTCAGCCGAAGGCTTTTATACGCGTAAAAGTGATATTCGGAAGTTCAGGTGACAATGTAGCTTGATAATCGATCCTTCCAAGGATGGCTTAGAAAAGGTTCTGCGGGACTACCAGATCGAGGCTCTC
>CAZAKG010000176.1:0-3265 GCA_964485755.1 uncultured Candidatus Bathyarchaeia archaeon
GATTGAAGCATCTTCCCGCCCCTCTCAGACGCCATGAACTTGTCGTAGGCTCCTTGTAGCCCTGCAGGCTCGATGAGGAGAACTGCGACAAGGAAGATCATTGGGACCAGAGGCCTGTACTCGCCGACCCAGACGCCTATAATCTGCTGGCCCCATGTGGTGAGCATGACCTCGGATACGCCCACAAGGAACCCTCCGACGACTGCCCCGTACACGCTATCGAAGCCACCCAACAGACTACCGGCCATGATGCTAGTGATGATCGCGGCGCCGGACGTTGTGGTGGCCATGAACCAGAGGGGTATCATGGCGCCGGCTACGCAGGCGAGGCCACCGGTCAGGAACCAGCTGAATACCTGTATCTGGTTGATGTTGATGCCCAGCACGGATGCCAACTCGGGGTCCTCCGCCGTCGCCCTCATGGCTACGCCGATCTTTGTCCTTGTCAGCATGTAGTGTACGAGCACGACGCTAACAATGGTCAGCCCCATCGAGACGATGAAGATGCCGGGGAATTCTCCGATCTGGAAGTCAAAGTCCTTCAGCATGAAGATCTGGGTGTATGAGCCGTACCGCATCAGAAGCCAGTATGCGTATATCTGAATCAGTGCGCCGAGGAAGATCTGTATGGCCAGTGTTGAGATCGTCAGGACGATGGCTCCTCCGCCCATCCTCGTCAAGACGTTGATTACCAGCATGTAGATGATGACGCTGACTGCTCCGCCGATGATGAACGCCACCGGGTAGCCTATGTAGGGGCTCAGGCCCAAGATCTTGGAGAAGGTGAAGCTCACGTAGATGCCGATGCCAGCGTATGTTCCGTGTGCGAAGTTGGGCACCTTCGCCGTCAGGTATGTCAGAGTGAAGCCGATGCTTAGAAGCGTTAACTCCGAAGCGAAGATTAACGCGTTCAACCATATTGCGGGGATTAACATGTTTAAACCCACATGCGTTGTCTCGATATGGATTAATAATACTTTTCATGATTCGGTGACGCGTTCGGTAAAAGGGAACATAATATTGGCTTTTTATTAAAAAAACTTGATCATTTGGGTTTACTGTAATAATGGTACCGATATTCAGTTAATGTAAATAAAAGCATGTAAAAATCTTATATAGTGTAAGCAGTGAAATTACTCTCTGCGACAAACCAATAGGTGAAGCAAGAATTGGAAATGAAAGGTAACAATCTAGCTATTGTGCTACTTGTCGTAGGACTCATAGTCGGCGGCGGTGTCGGATACTTTGCCGCGCCCCCAAAAGTGGTAACTGAAACCGAAACAGTTACCGTTGAGAAGGCGCCCCTCGATGGGAAGACCATCCAGATCGGCTACATCAGCTCCACAACTGTGGGTCTTGAGACAGCTCCGGCACTTGTACATGATTTAATGCAAACAGACTACAACGTGTACGCAGCCAAGCTCGGCTACGATGTGGAGTTCCAGTACCTCATCGACGACGCCACCGGCCAGGCCGCGGTCCACCTTGAGAAGGTCCAGGGCTTCAAGTCCATGGACATTAACGTCTTCATAGGTGGCGGCTGGTCAAGCATGGCGTCTGCCGCGCTCAGCTACTGCAACGATAACGACATGCTCCAGTGGAGCAGCAGCTCCACGAGCCCGCTACTGGCTATCGCTGACGACAACCTCTACAGGATGTGCCCTGACGACACCATCCAGGCTCCTGCCATCAGCAGGATGATCCAGAGCATGGGCGTCAAGTACGTGGTCTGCATCTACCGTGGTGACGCATGGGCCGACGGCATTATGAACTTCTTTGAGCCTCACTTCGTTGCGAACGGCGGCGTGATCTTGGAGAAGATCAGGTACGCCGGAGAGGCCACGGAGTTCGCCAACTACCTGCAGGCGGCCGAGGACGAGCTCGGCCCGGCTGTAGCCCAGTACGGTGTAGACAAGTGTGCAGTCGAAGTCATCGCCTTCTCGGAGGCCGTAACAATGGTCACCCAGGCGGAGGACTTCCCCAACGTCTATAGCGTCAAGTGGTTCGGCAGCGACGGTACATCACTGACACAGCAGTTCGTTGACGATGCACCGACTCAGTCGTCACACATCCGCCTCTACAGCACACTTGCAGCTCCCGCGGAGACTGATAAGTTCACAGCCCTCTACGACAGGTACTTCGCACTTGTTGCGCAGCCCTACGGCTACTACTCTGCGTGCTCCTATGACATCGGTTGGGTAATCGCTGAGTCCATGCTCTCTGCCCAGTCAACAGACGCGCTCGACATAATTCCGCTGCAGATGACAACCTCCAACGGCAACTTCGGGTCAAGCGGCTGGAACAAGCTGAACGCGGCAGGCGACAGGGCTGGGTCCAACTACCAGATATGGGGCTACGGTGACATCGGCGAAGGAATACAGAACGTTGTGTACGGTATGTACGATGCCATCGCTGACGGCGTCAGCTGGAACGTAGAGTACCTAGGGTTCGTACCCACACCAAGGTAAAACAATAGCACAATACCACCACTTTTTCTTCTTTTTATTTTAACAAACCAGAGAAATGTACTGTGAACAGGTTCAACTTTTTCTGCTCGTCAACCACACGCCTCTAACGAGCCTTGTTTATCCTTTTTTCATGTTTTCAACGAAATTAATATGAATATTGCCTTCAACACACGATCCACCGGTACAAGTCTAAAAAATTATATAAACTAACTCTGTACGCTATATGGTTAGTTGATGCCGACATGTCGGAAATTCTGGTAATGGACGACGTATACAAGTACTTCGGCAAGTTCGCTGCTAACGACGGCGTTAGTTTCAGCCTCAAGGAGGGCGGCATCTACCTTCTGGTAGGGCCCAACGGGTGCGGTAAGTCGACGCTGGTAAACTGCATCACAGGGATCTATAATCCTGAGAAGGGTCACATATACTACAGGGACGCTGACATCACAGGCGAGGAGATGTACAAGATCGCGCGTAGGGGACTTGTACGCACATTCCAGATCGCTTCACCGTTCCTCAGGCTCACGACCCTTGAGAACATGCTGGTCGCGCTGCCGGAGAACGCAGGCGAGAACATCGCCCTGTCACTCTTCAAACCTACGTGGATCGACAGCGAGGTCAGCGCCGTCAGGCGCGCAGCCGACCTTCTGAAGGTTCTGGGCCTCAAACACGTGTGGAACAAGCCCGCTAACACCCTGAGCGGAGGCGAGCTCAAGCTGCTGGAGATCGGCCGCGCCCTCATGTCGGGGGCCGAGACAATCCTCCTGGACGAGCCCGTAGGCAGTATCGACCCGGTG
>CAZAKG010000177.1:0-3195 GCA_964485755.1 uncultured Candidatus Bathyarchaeia archaeon
TAGGCGCCGGGACCCTCCTGCAGGGGGCGCGGGTAGCCCGCATAGCTGAATGCCGCCGCAAACAGAAGATGGGTTACACCCAGCACACCAACTAATGACTGCACTGGGTGGATGTGGACGCCCCTCGGGTTGCGCCGATAAACAACGCTACAAGACTGATGTGAGGCGGTCACGCCTCCGCTTGCCCGATCACAAACTGGATGCATCTAACAGGGGCGCGCGCGTTTGCTCAGCTACGGGTTTCCCGGCCCGGCGGCCCTCAACTATCTGCCTTATGCGCCTGGAGAGGACCTGGTAGTGGCTTGGCTCAGCCTCCTTCTTCACGTAGCCGTCCACGCCAGCCTCGAAGGCCGACTCGGCCAACTCCTCGCCGCCCCTCCCCGTGTAGAGGATGAAGGGGACGTCGCTCCTCTCCCTAACCCTCCGGAAAAGCTCGATGCCTGTCATGCTGTCCATCTTGTAGTCGCTTACGACCAGGTCGTAACTGTTCCTGTCTTGAAGCCGTATGGCCTCCTCCGGGTCTGAGATGGAGTCCACGGTGACCTCCTCGTCCAGCTCCTCTAGGAACAATTTGGTGAACCTGAGCTGGTCCTCCTCGTCGTCCACATGGAGGACCCGGATAGGCTTCCCGTTAATCACCTCTGCCTCTGCACCCCTTCTTCTCTCCCCCAAATATCTGCCCAAAATTGATTGATGATTATAGATATATTAATTGAATATTGAACATCTCCATTATATATAGCTATTGAGAAAATATTAATTGTTCTACTAAAGCAATATTGCTTTCAAAGAATAATATTTCTATAGTGTAGAAACAAATTACTCGTTGGAGGGCGGAAAAGGGCAGTAAATTATGTTAAGTCGCCATATGTATTTAAAACTCACTGTGTATGATTTGGGTATCCTCCACACAATATGTTACTAGGATGGGTAAACTGATCAGAGACTTAACACGGATGTGTAAAAAAGGAGTGGGGTGAGGATAACCCCTGAGATTGAGCCAAGCACCCACTGCTTGGCTACTATAGTCTAGCTGCCGGCGATTCTCGTGAGCCGCCTAAATATTAACCGTTCAGACTCAGCCTCCTCAAACCTCTTTAAAGTAGCTCAGTATGTGAAAGAGGGGCTTGTGGTAGACATAGCGCTTTTGGCGGACGAAAAGACCGTCAACCGTTACCGATCTAAGGCGGGGGAAATGTTACTGGACCTCCTCAGACTGGTCACGTCGACCTCCGTGTTCCTCGCCGTAAACGCGCAGATGGTCGCGGCGTTCAGCTCCCTTCTGTACGGGGTCAGGGTGGAACCCAAGATACTGTTGATTGCCTTCTTCGCGACCTTCTCCGTCTATAACATGAACAGGGCCACGGACAGGGCCGAGGACTCTATCAACAGGCCCGAGGCAGCCTCAAGGGGGATGCGTTTCTTCCTGGTGCCATCGATCACCGCCGCGGCGCTGTGCCTACTGTTGAGCGCCTCGGTCGGAGCCTGGACCCTCTCGGTGATCGCCGCATCGTTCGTGGCGGCCATCGCCTACAGCGTCAAGCTGTTCCCGTCGGTCCCCAGGCTGAAGGAGATGGTGGGCGTGAAGAGCGTCCTGGTGGCCCTCAGCTGGGGGTTCACGGGGGCGCTCCTGCCTGCAAGCGTCCAGCCGGTGGACCCCGTGAAGATCGTCTTGACGTTCTCGTATATTTTCATCCAGCTACTGGTGAACACCGTCTTGTGCGATGTCTGCGACGTGGAGGGGGACGCGGCCTCGGGTGTGATGACCCTGCCCATAGTCCTGGGGCTGAGCAGGACGCGGAGCCTCCTGTTGGTGGTCAACAGCCTCATGCTGCCGTGGTTAGCCTACTGCGTGGCGCAGGGCCTGTTCCTTGAGTACATGCCGGCCCTCTTCTTCGGTTTGGTCTACGGCTACCTGATCATCTGGGTCTTCTCGGGGGAGAAACGTGGGAGGCTCCTAGCGGAGTTGGCGGTGGACGGGGAGTGGATACCCCTGGTGGCCCTCATGAGGCTGCTGTGATCCATGATGCCGAGGCTCACGTGGACGCCTTGAAAGCCGTTAAATATTGCTTAGATTGAACAATCTGATGAGGTTTAGGCCTTGAGTTCTCCCTACATTCAGCTCTTTAGATCAGAGCTCAAGCTGGACATACTTTTGAGTCTCCTGCGAGGAGAAAAGAGGCTCAGCGCCCTACGGGAGGAGCTGGGCAGCAGCGGGTCCACGATAATTCACGCCCTCAACGACCTGGAGACCATGAGGCTGGCTCAGCGGGCCGGTAAACACTACAGGTTGACTTCGCTGGGAATCATCGAGGCCCGGCTTGTCGAGGAGGTATCCTCGACCGTGGAGGTACTGGAGATGTTCCAGGACTTCTTGCTCAGGCACGACGTCACGGCCGTCCCGAGCCACCTCCTGCGTAGGATGGGGGCACTACGGGACTCGACCCTGATACAGAACGACGCCACTGAGCTGGACAAGGTTCACCTCAACTTTAAACAGCTTCTCTTAACCTCGAGGAGGGTGAGGGGAGTGTCGCCCATCTTCCACCCGGATTTCGTAGGGACTTTCCAGCTGCTGCTCAGCGAGGGGGCGACTGTTGACCTCATACTCTCACGCGAGGTCCTGGATAAGACCCTGGCACTGGCAGATAAGGAACAGATGTTGGATTACGTGGAGAAGGATAAGCTGAGGATATTCCTAGCGGACGAACCTAGAGTTGCCTTGACCGTGACCGAGAACAGCTTCTCCATGGGCTTCTTCAGCAGGGACGGAGGGTATGACTACAGCAGGGACCTGGTGTCCAACAGCCGGAGTGCCATCGAGTGGGGCGAGGAGCTCTTCCATCACTTCCTTAAGGATGCTGTTTGCCTGGAGCAGGAGGACTTTGGGCTACGTACAGCGGTGAGGTAGGCATGAGGGTCGGGGCCTGCGGCGTAGCGTGCGAGATGTACCCCCGCATGAGGAGAGGCGCATGCCCGAGCGGCGAGGCTGGGTGCAGGCCCAGTTAGAACCCCTTCTGCAAGGTGTCCACATGTGCGCACCGTAGAGGCGTTGAGCTGTGCTTCCAGTGCCCCGAGTTCCCCTGCGAGACGACGCGGGAGGGCCCCATCGACTACGGGTACTGCAGGTTTATTGCGGGGAAGACGGGTTGACGACGTGTACGGCGTGTTGTCGCCGCGTCAACCTGTGCGTAT
>CAZAKG010000178.1:0-3170 GCA_964485755.1 uncultured Candidatus Bathyarchaeia archaeon
TTCGACGATGAGACGCGGGGTGAAGGATAGTTGGCTTATGCTGGCGGGGTGGCAGCGGCCTCGGCGGTGAGCTCTAGCAGCTACCGCGTCAAGTTCATGCGCGGCGAGTTCCTGGAGCTTGTGCAGATCGCTAAGCCGGGGCTCATCTACCAGACGGGCAGGATGCACTTCTTCAGCCACAACGGCTTCGTGGTGTACACGTTCCAGTGCAGGGATGAGGACTTCAGCCAGAGGGTGCTCCACGCTGTGGAGTTCAGCAACTATCAGTGGAGCGAGTAGCCGCTAGCCCACCACGTCGGCCACGGGGGGCTTCCACCTCTGCATGGCCCTGGCAAGGTCCAGCAGGGCAGCGTAGGGGTCCGCGGCCTTGACGACGCCGCTGGCCACCAGTATGCCCTCAGCGCCCAGCTCAAGCGCCGCCGTGGCGTCAGCTCCGTCAGTTATGCCGGCTCCGCACAGGACCCTGACCTTGGAGTTCACGCCCTTGACGGCGCCCACGGCGCCCCGCACTATGTCGGGCTGGGCCTTCGAGACGGGTATGCCTGAGCCTATGAGCTCGGGGGGCTCGATGGCTACCGCGTCGGGCTGGTAGGCGGCCACCCTGCGGGCCTTCTCCACGGTGTCCGCGCAGACCACCGTGTAAAGGTCGGCTTCCCTGGCCCGCTTGATGGTGGCCTCTATTACGTCTAGGGGCAGCTGGCGTTCCGAGTGGCTTATGAGGGTGCCCTCGCAGCCAGCCTCGGCCATGGCCTCCGGCAGGATGTGGCCGGTGCCCTTCCCGGGCTTCAGGGGGTCCACGTGCTGGGCGAAGACGGGGGCCTCGCTGCTCTCTGCCACGGCCTGGAGGTCCACGGCCTGGGGGGCCAGCGCGACCGTGATGCCCGTCTTCTCGTAGACGCGCTCCGCGATCCTAGCGAACTCGATGGCCCGCTGCCCCATGGCCTCCTCATAGGTCTTGAGGTTGAGGAGGATGAGGGGGTACCTGATGATTATGGCGGACATCCTTCCCTATCCTTTGTAGTTCTTGAAGAACTCCTCGGCCGCGGCGAGGAACCCGCCCACGTCCTTCTCGGTGTGGGGCTCGCATATCCAGGCGTGGCAGACGCTGGGCGTCATGAAGGCTATGTTGCTGCTGAGCATGTGCTCGTAGAATGCCTTGGCGGCTTTGCCGTCGCTGTCCGCCGTCTCCCGCGCGTTCCTGGGGGGCTTAGGCCTGAAGTGGAGGGCGAAGCAGGATGCTACGCCGATGACGGAGGCGTGGAGGCTGTAGCGCCCGGCTATCTCCCTCAAGCCTTCACTCATCTTTCCACCCAGCTTACCGATCTTCTTGTAGACCTTACCGTCCTTCAGCGCGTCCAGGGTTGCGATGCCCGCGGTCATGCTTATGGGGTTGCCCGTGAAGGTGCCCCCCTGGGCGCTCCTCTCCTGCATCCCCGGATACTTCTTGTGGTTTATCCTCTCGAAGACGTCTCTCCTGCCCACCAATGCGCCTACGGGGAACCCGCCCCCCAGTATCTTGCCTATGGTGGATACGTCTGGGGTGACCCCGTAGTACTCCTGTGCTCCGCCAGGAGCGAGCCTGAATCCCGTGATCACCTCGTCGAACATCAGCAGGGTCCCTGTGTCGTCGCATATCTCCCTTAGGCCCTCCAGGTACCCCGGCTCGGGGGTGATGAATCCGCCGGCCCCCATGACGGGCTCAATGATGAGGCAAGCCTTGTCCCCTGGCTTCAGGGCCTTCCTGGCCGCCTCAAGGTCGTTGAAGGGCACCGCCGAGGTGTCCTCCACCGTCTTGGGGTTGAGGCCCGCCGACTCGGGGACGTTGAAGGGCGCGTGAACCGCCATGTGGAGGCTGTCGTATCCGCCGTGCCAGCCCCCCTCTATCTTCAGCATCTTCATCCTGCCCGTGTAGGCTCGGGCCAGCCTGGTTGCGTAGAGGTTGGCCTCTGTGCCGCTGCTGGTGTAACGCACCATCTCCGCGCTGGGCATCATGTCTACGACGCGCTCGGCCAGCTCTATCTCCAGCTCGTGGCAGAACCCGTAGTGGGTGCCGTTAGGCAGCTGCCTGGAGACGGCGTCCACCACCTGCTTGGGACTGTGGCCTAGGATGAGGGCTCCGTGGCCCACCCAGTAGTCCGTGTACACGTTGCCGTCCACGTCAGTGAGCTTGACCCCCTGGGCCTTCCTCACGTAGAAGGGGTGGGGGGTGATGTCCCTGAGCTGGTAGCTCACGCCGGCCGGGAGAACCCTCTGGGCTCGCTCGTAGAGCCTGAGGGAGCCCTTCGTGCGTTCCTTGTAGCTCATAGAAATCCTCTTTATACCAATGAGCCCCACTCTCGTTATAAAGACATGGTAAAATTGAAGCTACTTGAAGTAGCTGGGAAGTAGGACGCTCTCACCGGTCTTGGCCTTCAGCGCCTGCAGCTCCGCCTTCTGCCAGCTGAGGAACTCCCAGAACTCCGCCGGCATCTCGGGCTCGGCCCTGAATGCCTCCTCCATCCTGGCGATCTTCTCAAGGTACTTGTCGACGCGTACGCTGAACTGCTGCTCGTACTCGGCCTTCGTGTAGTCCCTGTTGAAGACCGTCTTGAACAGCTTCCTGAGGTCGCTGTGGATGGGCAGGTAGCCTATGGGCGTCTTCAGGGCCTTGTACTCGCCGTTGACCCTGCCCTCGGCCCAGAGGACCCAGACCTTCTTGTCCACCTTCATGTTAGTGTACTTTCCCTCGTGTCTGAGGAAGTAGTTGGTGGCGTAGACCCTGGGCTGGTGCCTGAGCCGCTTCCCGAACCTGTAGTGGTTGGTGAAGTAGGTGCTCAGCGGGACTACGACGAAGTCCTTGTTGGCCATGGGGTCGCTCCTGCGGACGCCTGTCTTGCCTATGATGGCCGTGGTCGTCTCGGATTCGAGCGTCGCGCCCATGTAGACTCCGTGCTCCCAGCTCAGCGCCTCGGCTATCGGCACGTTTGTGTCGCTGTCCCTGCCGCCGTAGAAGACGCCCTGCACGACGACGCCCTCCGGGTCGTTGTACTTCGGGTCGACGTTCTCAAGCTCGCTGAGCCTCATCGTGTACCTGGCGTTTCCGTGGGCGTAGGGTATCTCGACGCCGTCCCTATCGTTCTTACCCTTGAACCAGTCGCCGCTGAAGTTGACGCCCTTCTCCGGGATGTCGT
>CAZAKG010000179.1:0-3063 GCA_964485755.1 uncultured Candidatus Bathyarchaeia archaeon
GTGCCCTGCTGGTCGTCGTGCCAGACGGGTATGGGCATCTCCTTCCTCAGCCTGTCCAGGATGTAGAAGCACTTGGGGCTGGAGAAGTCCTCCAGGTTGATGCCGCCGAAGCTGGGCTCGATCCACTTGACGGCCTGTATGATCTCCTCCGAGTCCTTGGTGGCGAGGCAGATGGGGAACGCGTCCACTCCGCCGAGGTACTTGAATATGAGGGCCTTGCCCTCCATCACCGGCATACCGGCCTGGGCGCCTATGTCGCCGAGCCCCAGGACACGTGTACCGTCGCTTACGACGGCGACGTAGTTCCACTTGCTGGTCTCCTCGTAGGCGAGCTCGTTCTGCTTCTCGATGTCCTTGCAGACCTGGGCTACGCCGGGGGTGTACCAGATGGAGAAGTCTTGGAGGGTGCGTATGGCGCACTTGGGCATGACCTCTACCTTGCCATGGTAGAATGCGTGGTAGGGTGGAGCGATCTTGCTCCACTTCTGGGCTTCCTTGAGAAGCTCTTCCTTGGTAACTGGCATGGGGAATATGACAGGTAGGAGAGTGATAACGTTTACTAGTGGTAGATTTTGGAAAATTGAAGATGAACTTCTCAAGAAGCTCCTCAGAAGACACCATCATGGAACCAAACGAGAAACAGTAAAAATAACACTTCACACACCAGCCCAGCATACGGAGCGACGACTATTACACCCCCGGCAGTCGCCGCCTAAGAACCCTGAAAAAGCCCCCGAACCAAGAAACAAGCCCAAAAACGGGGAACCGTGGCGGCGACGACTACACCCCCCTCCCCCCCCACGTGCACGCGCACAGAAAAACCATAAACAAAAGCAGAGAACTAGGAGAGCCCACCGCGGAGCCTCTCCCTCACATCCTCTCCTAGCGGCCCCTCGCCGTCCACGATGTCGTGGAACGTCCTGAACACCCTCTCCAGCTTCCTCCAGTCAGGCACATACACCCGGCTGAACCACACCCTGCTGCTGTCCACGCCCTCGTCCTCCAGCTCCCACCGGTACTCGTCCAAGCGCTTCTCGCTCAGCACGTGGGCGCTGCCGTAAGGCCCCTCATGCTCAGGCGCCTCCAGAAGCATCACCCCGTCGGCACCGTACGCGAAGGCGTATAGAAGATGCTCCTTCTTCAGCCTCGCCAAGCTGGGCAACGGTATAATCCTTATGCTGCTCGGGTAGGTGAGCCTGGCCAAGCCGGCCAGGTCCACCGCCGTGTAGGCCACCTCCTGCTCCACGAAGGCCAGTATCCTGGGCTCGGCCTCGCTCTCGGACAGTGCGCCTCTGATGTTCGCCTTTATCTGGGCCTCCGAGAGCCCCTGCTGGTCCAGGGCGTTCTTCGGGCACTCCGGGATGCAGGCGCCGCAGCCGCTGCACATTATCTGGTTGATGATGGGCTTCCCGCCCTCCATCGTGATGGCGGACTCGGGGCAGACGCCCACGCACCTCTCGCAGCCGTCGCAAGCCTCCGCGTCCGCGAGCACGGCCTTGTTGGGCTCTATGACCCTGTCGCCTCTGAGGAAGTTAACCACCTTCATGGCGGCTCCCTCGGCCTCGGCCGTGGAGCTCTGGATGTCCTTGGGGCCGATGACGACGCCCGCCGCGTATATGCCGTCGCGCTTCGTGCTCACCGGGTCCAGCTTGGGGTGGCGCTCAAGGATGAACTGGTCCTCGTCCGCCGGCACCTTTAACGACTCTGCCAGCCTCAACGTGTCCTCTGCCGTCACCATCGGGGGCGCGAGCACGACCAGGTCCACGGGGTTCTCCACCATCCTGTTAAGCATCATGTCCTCGCTCCGCACCAGAACCCTGTCGCCCTCAGAAACGATCTCCGAGACCTTACCCTTCACGAACACGGCGCCCTTCTCCTGCGTCGTCCTGTAGAACTCCTCGTAGCGGCGGCCAGGAGCCCTGATGTCGATGTAGTGTATCCAGACCTCGACGCCTCGGTCCCGAAGGAGCTGCGCCTGCTTGAGGCTGTACAGGCAGCAGACCCTGCTGCAGTAGGGCCGGCCCACCTCGGTGTCCCTGCTCCCCGCGCACAGGACGTAGGCCACGCTCCTCACCTCCTTACCCGTCTTGGGCACGATGAGCTGGCCGCCCACGGGCCCGTTGACGTCCAGGATGCGCTCCATCTCAAGGCTCGTCACAACGTTGGGGTACAGCCCGTACCCGTACTGGGGCAGGCCGCCGAGGTCGTAGAGCTCGAAGCCGGTGGCCAGCACGATGGCGCCCACGTTCAGCTCCACCTCCCTGCCCGGGTCGTCCACGTCTATGGCGCCGGCCGGGCAAGCCCTGGCGCAGGCGCCGCACCTGAGGCAGTGCTCGTAGTCGATGGTGTAGATGCTGGGGACGGCCTGCGGGAAGGGCCTGTATATAGCCTTCCTGGTGCTCAGGCCCTGGTTGTACTCGTCAGGGGCCTTGCCCGGGCAGACGCTGTTGCAGGCGCCGCACCCGATGCATTTCGCAGTGTCGACGCCCCTGGGCTTGACCCAGACCTTGACCTTGAAGTCACCGGGGACGCCTGAGACCTCCTTGACCTTACTGTAGGTGAGGAGGTCTATGTTCCTGCTCTGGCTCACCTGCGCCATCTTGGGCGTCAGTATGCACTGGCTGCAGTCCAGCGTGGGGAAGACCTTGGGGTACTGGATCATGTGGCCCCCTATGCTGGGCCCCTTCTCCACCAGGTGCACCTTCATGCCGTACTCGCTGAGCCTCAGGCTCGTGGTGATCCCAGCTACCCCCCCGCCGATGACCAGTGCCTCCCTGCCGACGTTCATCTTCTTGGACTCCAGGGGCACCGACTGCTTCGCCCGCTCTACGGCCCCCCTTATCAGGTCCAGGGCCTTCATGGTGGCGCCCTCGTGGTCGCCCTTGTGGACCCAGCTGCAGTGCTCCCTGATGTTCACCATCTCGAGGAACGCCGGGTTCAGGCCCTTCTCCTCCAGGTCGCTGAGGAAGGTGGTCCTGTGCATCTTGGGGGTGCAGCAGGCTAGGACCACCCTGTCCAGGCCCTCCTTCTCCACCGCCTCCTTGATGCCGTCGACGCTGGGCT
>CAZAKG010000180.1:0-3052 GCA_964485755.1 uncultured Candidatus Bathyarchaeia archaeon
CGAAGGGGAGCAGCAGGAAGCTGAACATGAAGTAGAGGAAGACCACCAGCTCACCGATCACGGCAACACGCCCCCTGTTTCTATTCGGAAACCCCGGAATAAATGTGTTCCCAAACCCCATAAACGGGGTGGCCCACATTGATCCATGGCTAACAGGGCAGCGGAGGAGAGGTTCCTGGGGGAGGTGGACAGGCTTGAGGGGTACATGGTCAAACACATCCAGGGCCTGGTCAGGATACACAGCGAGAACCCGCCTGGGGACGAGTCCGAGGTGGCTGGCTACGTGGCCGAGGCGCTCGCCTCCCTGGGCGTTGATGTGGAGCACGTGGAGCCCGAGGCCGGCCGCGTCAACACGCTGGGGACCCTGAGGGGGGCAGGCGGAGGCGCAGGGCTCCTCTGGAACGGCCACGTGGACACGGTGCCCCTGGGCAACCCTGACAACTGGACCGTGGACCCCTTGGGGGGGGAGCTCAGGGACGGCAGGGTCTGGGGCAGGGGCAGCGGAGACATGAAGGGGGCCGTCGCGGCGGCCATCACCGCCGTCAAGGCCCTCCAGGACGCAGGGATCAGCCTCCGCGGCGACCTTCACATCCACGCCGTGGCGGACGAGGAGCTATTCGGCCGCAGCGGCACCAAGTACCTCTGCGAACACGGCTACGTCCGAGGCGTGGACGCGGCCATAGTGGGCGAGTCATCCACCCGGGAAGGCAGGATCATGGCGAGGCCCGCAGTCAGAGGCCGCACCCTGGTCAGGCTCCGCGCCAGGGGCAGGTCCGCCCACAGCAGCAGGCCCAACCTGGGCGTCAACGCTGTCCTGAAGATGAGCAAGGTGCTCCTGGCCATCGAGGGAGCCGAGTTCAGGTTCCCAAGACACAGGCTGCTCCCGGACCCAACCATGGCTCCGGGCACCACCATCAGGGGCGGCACCAAGGACAACATGATCCCGGAGGAGTGCGAGGCCCTGTGCGACGTCCGCACAGTCCCCGGGATGAGCCCGGAGGGCGTCGTCGAGGACATCAGGGCCATCGTCCGCGTGCTGGCGTCCAGGGACCCCGACCTCAACGTGGAGGTCACAGCGCCCCTCAGCAAGCCTCCCAGCGAGATACCAGTCACGGGCCCCCTCTACAGGGCCGCGGCTGAGGCCACGAGGCGCGTCGCGGGCTACGACCTCGAGCCCCTGGGGGCCGAGGGCAGCAACGACACCAGCTACCTCACCGCCGTCGCCGGCGTCCCCGCCATGGCCTTCGGCCCGGGCGGCGGCAACGCCCACGCCCCGGACGAGTGGGCCGACGTGCGCACCCACCTGGCCTTCGCCAAGATATACGGGCTCATGATGATGAGCCTCTGCGGCGTGGAGTAGCCCCACGTTTTTAAGGCGTGCAGAGGACTCTAGCACATGGTCGACGAGGTGGATGAGTGCATCCTCAGGCTCCTGGAGGAGAACAGCCGAGCGACCTACGTGGAGATAGGGCGGGGTGTGGGGCTGAGCGAGGGCGCCGTCAGGAACCGCGTCCAGGCCCTGGTCGCGTCTGGGGTCATCAAGCGCTTCACGATAGAGAAGGCGTCCGCTGTGGGCGTCAGGGCCCTCATCATGATATCAGTGGACCCCGCTGTGCCCACTAGCGAGGTCAGCCAGAAGGTCCACATGCTCAACGGCGTGGAGCGCATCTACGAGGTCACGGGCGAGTACGACATAGTGATGGTCAGCAGCAGCCACAACATCGACGGCATCAACAGGGTCATCGAGGACATCAGGAAGATACCCGGAGTCGGGAAGACCAACACCATAATAGTGCTGAAGACAGTCTGACAAACTCTTATAGGGCTTAGCAGTCAGCCCTCAACCATGAGGAGGAGCCTGCTAGCCCCTGTACTTCTAATCATCCTTGTGGCAGCGGGCTACGCCATATTGAACAGAGGCGGCGAGAAACCCCCTACAAATGGCGCCGAGACCGAGCCACCGCTCCAAGAGGAGCCGCCCCCGGAGACGCACACCACGCTCAAAGGCGTGAGCCTCTCACCACGCAGCTACAGCGAGGACGATTTCACGGGTTTCTTCGAGAAGGCTGCTGAGGCGGGGAGCGTGGTCACCTGGGCCGGGGACTGGGGATACCTCGTGAATGGCACAGCCCCTATCGTGGTGACTGAACTCGCAGACGTGTACAAGTACGAGCCCGTGATACTTGTAACCTACATGGACCAGTCGGCAGGGACCAGTCACCCCCTCACAGATGAGACCAGGGAGGCGTACCTGGACTCTATAAGGGACTACGCCGCCGAGTACATGCCCACGTATATCGGCGTAGGCATCGAGGTGAACGTCGTGTACATGCAGTCCACGGAGACCTATGTGGGGTTCAAGGAGTTCTTCCCCCAGGTCTACAGGGCGGTTAAGGATGCGTCACCCGGCACCCAGGTCTTCACGGTCTTCCAGTTGGAGCAGATGAAAGGGCTGAGCGGGGGCCTCTTCGGCGGAGTGAACGACGAGTCCAAGAGCCAGTGGAGCCTGCTGGACGACTTCCCGGACGCGGACCTCATCGCCTTCACCACGTACCCGTGCCTAGTCTTCACCGACCCCTCGGAGATCCCCAGGGACTACTACACGGGGATACTGGCGCACACCGGCAAGCCTGTGGCATTCACGGAGGTGGGCTGGTTCAGGGAGGGCTTCCCCGGCTGGGAGAGTGGCCCAGAGGAGCAGGCCGAGTTCATAGACAGGTTCTTCGAACTCACGGGGGACTTGGAGCCAGTGATGGTCGTGTGGAGCTTCCTCTACGACCAGAGCGTACAGCAGCCCTTCGACACCATGGGGCTCCTGGACGCTGAGGAGACGCACACCGAGGCGTGGGACGCGTGGCTTAGCCACTAAACATAAAAAACGTGTGCCCGAAGGATTAGCCGTGAACATCTACTTCGCGGGTAGCATACGCGGGGAGGCGCCGAACCGCGCCTGGTTCAGCACCCTGATAGGGCGCATAGGCCGCCACGGCAGGGTGCTCACGGAGCACAGCTTCAGGTATAGCCCCGAGGACGAGGCCCGGTTCGACGATCA
>CAZAKG010000181.1:0-2942 GCA_964485755.1 uncultured Candidatus Bathyarchaeia archaeon
GATGGGATCAACCTTGACGCCCATGGCTGTGCGGCCGAGTTGCGGGTTGGTCTGGAACCCGGTCATGGCCACGGCCTGGTTGTCAGCCACAACGATCTTAATGGGTGCCCCGTTGTGGACCGCGTTCTGCAGAGCCGGGATGCCGGCGTGGAAGAATGTGCCGTCCCCTATCCAGGAGATGGTGTCCACGCCGAAGCGCTGCATCCCCTGGCTGACGCCGAGGCTGGCCCCCATGCAGAAGTAGGTGTCCTCGAAGGCCATGGGAGGCGCGTGAGCGAGCCCGTAGCAGCCTATGTCGCCGTTGACAACCACGTTCATGAGGTCGCCTTTGACCTCCTTCACTGCCTGCTTGAGGGCGTAGATGCTTGACCTGTGGGGGCAGCCGGCGCACATGGTGAGCATCCTGTCGAAGAGGAGCCCCTTCTTCTCCTCTTCCAGCTTGGACCTATCGAAGGTGGGTGCCTTAGCGTCCAGCAGCCTACCAAGTAAACTGTCCAAGAGCTCGTGGCTGAGCTCTCCCTCCCTGGGCAGGTCGCTGCTCATACGGCCCACTACCTTCACGCGTGGGTTCACGTCCTTGGCGAGGGCCCTGACATGGAGCTCCACGAAGGGGTCCACCTCCTCGGCTACCACAACGGTGCCCACTGCCTTGAGGAGCCTGGACACCATTTTGTTGGGCAGGGGCTGGGGTGAGGCCAGCTTCAGCCACGCCACCTTGTCCTTGGCTCCGAGAGCCTCCAGGGCGTCCATGACGTAGGTGAAGCTAAACCCGACGCCGATGACGCCCAGCTTCTCGCGTCCGCTGATCTTCAGCTCGTTGAATGGCAGCTCCTCGAACTCTTCGCGGGTCTTGTCCTCCTTCTCGTTGAGCTCCCTCTCCCTGTAGAAGAGGTTGTTGAAGCCCGCGACGCGGTAGCTGAAGCCCTGCCAGTCGAAGCCCACAGGCCTGTCATCCTTGCATATAGGGCCGAGGGTCACATCGCTGCGCATGTGGCTCAGCCGTGTGACGGTCCTGAGCATGACGGGCAGCCGTACCCTTTCGCTGAGGCTGTAGGCGTACCTGACTAGCTCTTTTGCCTCGTCTGGACTGGAAGGCTCCAGGACGGGCAGGTTGTTCAGCTTGGCCAGCCACCTGTTGTCCTGCTCCTGGCCGCTGCTGTGCTGTGAAGGGTCGTCAGAGGAGATGAAGACGAGGCCCGCGTTGACGCCTCTGAGGCTCATGAGGTTCACGATGTCGAGCGCAACATTAAGGCCCACGTGCTTCATGCTCACCATGGAGCGCCTGCCCACCATGGAGGCACCGTAGGCTACCTCCATGGCCACCTTCTCGTTGGCGCTCCACTCGAAGTGTATGCCCAATTCTCTGGCGACCCTGGCGAAGGTGTCCCCTATCTCCGAGGAGGGGGTACCAGGGTAGCCTGAGGCCAGGGCGACGCCGGCCTCGATGGCTCCGCGGACGATGGCCTCGTTACCCATGAGGAGAACCCGCTCACCGGGTTTGTCGAGCGCAACCGGATGAGACATAGCGAATCGTAGGAAGGAGCCTGGTTATATTAAGCCTACCACGCACTGATGTGACTTATATTCGGCCGCATACATGAGTGCATGAAAAGTCTTGAAGGAGAGGATACTGGGCGGGACCGGTCTCAGGGTCAAGACCATGGGCTTCGGCGGCATCCCCATCCAGAGGGTGTCCGAGGAGGAGGCCGTCGCCGTGGTGAGGCGCTGCTACGAGCACGGCCTCAACCACTTCGACACGGCGCGGGGCTATACTAACAGCGAGGAGCGCATAGGGAAGGCCCTGGAGGGCGTCCGCGACGAGGTGTACATGGCCACCAAGAGCCACCAGAGGTCGGCGGAGGGTATATTTAGGGAGCTGGAGACCAGTCTGAAGAACCTTAGAACCGATTACATAGATGTGTACCAGCTCCACAACGTCGCCAACGCGGAACAGTGGAAGCAGGCACAGGCTAATGGCGGCGCCTTGGAAGCCGTGTACCAGGCAAAGGAGGAGGGCAAGGTCAGGCACATAGGCGTCACCAGCCACAACCCGGAACTGGCCGCGGAGCTCGTTAAGTCGGGCCACTTCAAGACCCTCATGGTACAGTACAACTACATCATAACCAAGCCGGAGGAGGTGGTCCTACCGCTGTGCAGACAGCTTAACGTGGGCACCATCGCCATGAAGCCCTTCGGCGGAGGAGCCTTCAGCAATGCCAACACGGCGCTGAAGTACGTCTACAACAACCCCGACTTAGACCTCGTGGTCCCGGGCACCCTTAGCGTCGCGGAGGTGGACGAGAACGTCAAGGTGTGGCTCGGTGACATGAGGCTCACTCTCCGAGAGTACGAGCTCATCGGGCAGGACAAGCGTGAGCTGGGCAGCATGTTCTGCCGCGGATGCGACTACTGCCAGCCATGCCCACAGGAGATACCCATCAGCTTCATCCTACGGGCGGAGAAGCAGATGCTCCGCAGGATGGGGTGGACGGACGCCAGGGCTGAGCAGGTCAGGAGCGCTAAGGAGAAGCTGGACGGCTGCATCCACTGCGGCGCCTGCGAGTCCAGGTGCCCCTACGAGCTGCACATACAAGAACTATTACCCAAGGCCATGGCGACCCTGTGGGACCACATGGAGAACCGCACCATACCCTGACTATTCTAGCCCTTTCACCACAGGGTCATACACTTTTTTATGTATTGTTTGACTCTTGGGTTTCCTTTCTCTTATTGTGCATGTACTGGTAGTAGCCGAATGAGCCCATCATGACGAAGAAGGAGCAGACCAGTGTCACCCCATAGAGCCTCGAGACGATGTAGCCGTACCAGTTCAAGCCTATGCTTCCCGCCATCAGAAGCAGCAGATACACCTTCAGCTCCAGAGGCCATTGTTCAGGGTGGTGGGCAGGCTTGCGTCGAGTGATCTGTCTGTACCATAGATC
>CAZAKG010000182.1:0-2900 GCA_964485755.1 uncultured Candidatus Bathyarchaeia archaeon
CGTAGTCCCGCAGTTGTCTTGCTACCTCGATCTCGGGGGCGCCTCCGCCCGCCACGATCAGGGGCTTCTCGACCACGTCCTTCACGACGCAGAGGGCGTCGTGGATGCTGCGCTCGGCCTCGTCCACTACCCGCTCGGTGCCTCCTCTTATGAGGATGCTGACGGCCTTGGGGTTCTTGCAGCCCTCGACGAAGATCATCTTGTCATCGCTGATCTTTCTCTCCTCGATTAGTGCGGCGTATCCGGCGTCCTCGGCGTTGAGCTGCTCGACGGCGTTGGCTACTTTGGCGCCCGTGGCCTTGGCCAGGGCCTCCATGTCGCTCTTCTTGAGTCTCCTGGCGGCCAGTATGCCCTCCCTGCTGAGGAAGTGCTGCACCATGTCGTCGATGCCCTTCTGACAGAACAGGACGTTGATGCCAGCGGCCTTGACGCTCTTGACCATGTCGCGGAGCATCTGCTCCTCCTGGTCCAGGTAGGCCTGCATCTGGTCCGGCGTCTCTATGGCGATCTTGCTGTCGAACTCGGTCTTCTCTATCTCCATGGCGGCGTTCAGCAGTCCTATCTTGGCGTCCTTCACCAGCTTGGGCATTCCGTCATGAACGACCTCCTTGTCGATGATGAGGCCCTTCACGAGCCTGGTGTCTGTCATGGATGCGCCGGGCTTCTTCTCGACCTTGACCATGTCGAGGTCCACCTTGTATCCGCCGTTGCTGGACTCAGCGATCTGCAGCACAGCGTCTACAGCGATCTCGCTGAGGTGTTCGCTGTAGCCGCTGATGAGCTTGCTGGCCATCGTAGTCTTGCTGATCGTCTTGAGCATCTTCCTGTCCCTGGGGTCCACCTTCTCGGCGATCTGGTCCAGGATCTTCAGAGCCTGCTCCTCGGCCTGCCTGTAGCCGTCGATGATGACGATGGGGTGAACCTTCTTCTCCATGAGCTCAGAGGCCTTGCCCAGAAGCTCGCCGGTAATGATGACCACGGTGGTGGTTCCGTCCCCGACCTCGTCGTCCTGGGTCTTGCTGACCTCCACCATCATCTTGGCGGCGGGGTGCTGCACGTCCATCTCCTTGAGCATGACGGCTCCGTCGTTTGTGATGGTGACGTCGCCGAAGCTATCCACCAGCATCTTATCCATGCCCTTGGGGCCTAGGCTGCTCTTCACAACTTCGGAGACTATCCTTGCGGCCATGATGTTGTTGCCGCGGGCGTCCTTGCCGGTGCTGCGCTCGGTTCCCTCCTTGAGGATGAGGACCTGTTGTCCTCCTTGTGCACTCAATGTTTTTTTCTCCTACATGTTTACTATAGGTGGCTCCGCGCTGATGGTTTCCGGGTATGCGTCTTGTCTTTTCTGAGCCGATGCTAGCACGGTGTACCACCTTTAGTTGTAAACCAAGAGTTGTATACCTTCACGGGTTTAAAAAACGTTACGATCGGCGGCTAGAGGAGCTCCACTAGGTACACGTTGTCTCCGATCCGCTTGACCAGGTCTTCTTTTTCCAGGTCTTTGACTACGTCGCGTATGGTCTCCTCTCTGAGCTGGAGGTGCCTTGACAGGGTCTCCACGTTTGTTTGGCCTTGGTCGAGTATGTAGTGTAGGACCTGGCGTTTTCTTCGGTCGAGCTCGTCCATGGCTTGACCGCTGGTGTTCATGGCTAGGTTTCGGATGTATAGGAGGCGGGCGCGGCGTTTCTCCATGCTCTCGAGTTCGTCGTCTATGACCTGGATGACCTGACTGAGTGGATTGATCTTGTCCACGCCGGACTCCTCCTCGGTGAGCTCGTGGACCTGGTTCTCCAGGTGCTCCATGTAGTTGTCGGCGAGTATCCACCTGTCCGGGTTGTTGAAGCTTATGAGGCGCTCGTTATAGAGGCTGGGGCTGAAGTCTATCTGGAGGCTGTAGAACTTGTTGAGTGTGAAGAGCTTCTGGTCTGCTCCGCGGTTGCTCTTCTGGCGTACCATGTCCACCAGGTCGGCGTTCCTTATGACTCGTAGGTGTTTGGCTGCGAGCTGCTGGTGTATGTTGAGCTCGTTGCTTAGCCTCAGGGTGTAGTCGGGGCCTTCGCTCAGTTTACGGATTATCTGGCGGCGTATGGGGTTCCCTAGGACCTCTACGACCGTCTCGAAGTCTCCTCGGGTTACCCGCTTCGCCCTGTTCGCCTCTTCCTGAGCCATGTCTCCGCCACTTCGCCCGGTTGTAAACCTGAGGTTGTATACTTGGGCTGGTTTATAAATCTAGTGAGGTACGTCTACAGTCTGTTTTTTACGGCCTCGGCTACTTCCCGGGTGGTGCTGTTTCCTCCGAGGTCGGGTGTCCTGACTTTTCTTTCCCTGAGGACAGTCGTGACAGCGTCTTCCAGTCTCTGGGCTGCTTCTTCCTCTCTGAGCCACTCCAGCATCATGGCTGCGCTGAGGGTGGTTGCGAGGGGGTTGGCTACGCCTTTTCCCGCGATGTCTGGGGCTGAGCCGTGCACCGGCTCGAATATGGCTTTTTCTGCTCCTATGTTGGCGCTGGGGGCTAGCCCTAGGCCGCCCACTAGGCCGGCTGCTAGGTCGCTGAGGATGTCTCCGAACATGTTGGTGGTTACGATGACCTGGTAGGTCTCTGGGGCTAGTACGAGTTTCATGGCGCATGCGTCCACGATCTGTTCCTCGTAGCGGATGGATGGGTGCTCTTCTGCTACCGCTCTTGTGGCCTCCAGGAACACGTTGTCTGTGTAGTCGAGGACGTTGGCCTTGTGGACGGCTGTGACTTTGGTTCTGTGGTTTTTCTCTGCGTAGCGGAAGGCGTGGTGGGCTATGCGCTCTGACGCTTCCCGTGTGATGATCCTCATGTTTATGCCCCAGTCTCTTTCTCTGTAGCCCACCATCTTGTATAGGCACTCGGTGTTTTCGCGCACGAT
>CAZAKG010000183.1:0-2884 GCA_964485755.1 uncultured Candidatus Bathyarchaeia archaeon
GACGTGGTCGAAGCCTCCCTTCTCCATGAGCTTGGCCGCGTACCCCGACGCGTAGCCGCTGTACCCCATGGAGCCGTCGTCCGTGGACACCACCAGCCCGTCGCCCAGCATCTTCCTGTACCTTTCCATGAATACGAGCTGGTCCGAGCTCCTCGCCCCCAGGACGAATGTGGGCTTGACGCCCCCGGACAGCATCTCCTTCACCAGGGGCGCCAGGGACGCGGCCCCCGACCCCCCGGCCACCATCAGCGGGCTGCGGCCCTCCGCCCTGTACCCGTTGCCGAAGGGGCCCCTAACGCCGAGGCCGTCGCCCGGCTCCAGGGCGCTGAGCGCCTCCGTCGCCTCGCCCACGGCCCTGACGGTTATGGATGACAGGCCGCCCTCGTCGATCGTGCTCAGGGACATGGGCACCTCATCCAGGCCCGGTATCCAAGCCATTATGTACTGGCCGGGCCTCGCCTCGGCGGCCCAAGGGTCCCTGAACCAGAGGCTTGTGAAGTCCTTACACTCTGATACTACATCTGTCAACCTTACTCTGCGAATCTCTTCCAGCGTCGTGGGCAAGCCCCACCACCTCCTCTACTCTGCTGAACCCATTCTCGGCCATGTAGGCCCCCAGGCCCTCAGCTATCTCCCCGTAGACCTCGAAGCCGTGGGTCATCACGGCGGTCCCCACCTCAAGCGCCGAGGCCCCAGCCAGCAGGTACTCCACGGCGTCCGTCCACGTCGCTATGCCACCGCAGCCTATGACGGGTATCTCCACGGCCTGACTCACCTCCCAGACGCACCGTAGGGCCACGGGCTTCACGGCGGGCCCGGAGAGGCCGCCCGTCGTGTTGGTGAGCACGGGCCTCCTGAAGTTGACGTCTATGGCGATGCCCATCAGCGTGTTCACAGCCGTTATGGCGTCCGCGCCGCCCCACTCGGCCGCCTTGGCCACGGTCTTGATGTTGGTGACGTTGGGGCTCAGCTTGACGAAGACGGGCAGCCTGGTCTCGTTCTTCACGGCCGCGGTCACCTTCTCCACGTTGCCGGCGTCAGCTGCCAGCATGCCCATCTCGTCGGCCACGTTGGGGCAGCTGGCGTTGAGCTCAAGCGCGTCGGCGCCTGCCTTCGTGAGCTTGTGCGCCACATCCGCGAACTCCTGGACGCTGCCGCCGAAGAAGCTGGCCACCGTGGGTACACCCATCTCCTTGAGCGCCTTGATCTCCTCCACGTAGTAGTCGGCGCCCGGGTTGGGGAGCCCCATCGCGTTGAGGGCCCCGCAGCTCACCCGTACGAGCGTCGGGTTCTGGTGGCCCGTCCTGGGCACGGGCCCGACGCTCTTGGTGACGACGCCGCCCGCCCCGGAGTCGTAGACTCGCTTCAGGATGGGTGGGTTCATGCCGAGGACGCCCGCCGCGTTCATCACAGGGTTCCTGAGCCGGAGCCCCGCTACGTCTACGGCTAAGCTTAATTTGGACAAGTCTCCCCTACGTACTCAGTCAGCCCGATTATAAATGTTCGGTGAACACAGGTTGAAGGCCATAATCGTTGAAAACATGGTGGGGTTGTTCGCCTACGGTGAGGACGGGGACAGGGTCGCCTCCGAAACCTACGCCAGCGACCCTAAGCAGATAGCGGCGACCATGAGGGAGCACAGGGAAGGGCTGGTCTCCAGGCCCCTCGCGTCCCTCGTTGAGTCCCTCGCCTCGAAGGGTTACACAGTGTTCTCCTCCACCAATCAGAGGCTCCTCGGGGCGGTCAGCGAAAAATACCACGTCGAGACCGAGACCGTCTCCGAGCAGCCTCCCGGCCTCGAGGACGTGGCCGACCTGGCCCTGGAGCACGGCCTCATAGCCAGCAGGGACGAGTTCGGCGTCTTCTCCCACGGCGTCTCCACGAGCCTGGCCCACTCGGACGTGCACGGAGCCCTATCCAGCAGGGAGAGCCTGCTGATACCAGCCGTGCAGCTCCTGGGGGACATGGACACCGTCATCAACAGCCTCTCGGGCAGGATGAGGGAGTGGTACGGCGTCCACTTCCCAGAGATGGGCGCCAGGGTGAAGGAGCACACGGACTACGCCAGGATCATTCTGGCCTTCGGCGACAGGGGCAGCATAACAGTGAAGGGGCTCCAGGAGATGAGCCTGAAGAAGCGGGACGCCGAGAGGATCGTGGAGGCCGCCCAGGGCAGCATGGGTGCGCCCTTCGACGATGTGGACCTGGAGGCGGTGGAGAGCTATGTTCGGGGTGTCCTCGACCTCTACCAGGAGAGGGACAAGCTCAGCGAGTACATATCCATGTTGGCGGAGGAGATAGCCCCCAACGTGGCGAGGCTCGCGGGACCCGTCCTGGGCGCCAAGCTCATCGAAAAAGCGGGCGGATTGAAGCGCATGGGGATGATGCCCGCCAGCACCATCCAGGTGCTGGGCGCAGAGAAGGCGATGTTCAGGGCGCTGAAGTCGAACGCCAGGCCGCCTAAGCACGGCCTACTCTTCCAGCACCCCTACGTGCACGGGGCCCCTAGGGAGAAGAGGGGGAGCAGGGCTAGGGCGCTGGCCGCGAAGCTGGCTATAGCGGCTAGGGCGGACCTCTTCAGCGGTGCGTTCATCGCCGATGATCTGCAGGCTCAGCTCAGGGAAGACTAGTCGTTCTTCGTCAGCTTTATCGCGATGGTGGAGACGTTCCGCAGGTCGCCTTCTTCACCCATCCTCTCGGTCCCTATGCTTATGTCCTCCACGTGGACGTCCTTGAGGAAGCTGCGTTTGCAGACCTCGATGACGTCTATGGCGCTGCTTATTGCTCTGCCCCTGGCCAGCACGTTCACTGATGGCTCGTGCTGCAGTGCCGTGACGAGTGCCGTCACGTAGTTCATGATGGGCTTGGATCCTATGTAGATGTT
>CAZAKG010000184.1:0-2833 GCA_964485755.1 uncultured Candidatus Bathyarchaeia archaeon
GTGGGAATGACAGTCCTGGGGGTAAATACTCTGGTACTCACCTGCATTAATCCATATATTTATTGCTCAAAGCTGAGAAAGACATCTCCCTTTCTTAAAGGGAGACTGAGAGGGATTTTACACAGCGAAATCCCCCTTCAATCCCCCTTTTCCAAAGGGGGAGAAATGCACGGCTATTATGGTTTCCATTTTTGGTGACGATAATGTCCAGTCTTAGTTTAGTAGGGGCTTCGCCCCTCTTAAGCGCCCTGTATCCTTTTCTGCACCGTCCGCCACGAGTCCGTGATGAGGAAGCTTTCCTCCATATTGCCAATCATGGTGGTGAACTTGTCTATCGGGGCGGAGAAGGTCAGGGTGTTGTCGGGAACAAAGGGTCGGGCTGAGACATCAAACAGGCCGATGACGCCCCGCGGGCGCCCGGAATTCATCTCCAGGTAGGGGTACTGGACGATGGAGGAGCACCCCGAGCCCATCGGGCAGAAGACGCCGTTGGCTTCGCCCTGGTCGAAGTTAGCCAGGGTAAAGAGTCCGGAGAGGACATCGGGCGGGGCAAAGAAGATGACCACTTCGGGCGTATCCGACTCATCCAGCTTATCCCACCTCTTGAAGACGATATAGGATTTGGGAGCCTGGAAGGCGGGAGCGTTTTTGACCAGCTCGCGGACGAGTTCCGGCGATTTCTTATACCGCTCCCCCCGCACCTGCCCCGGGATGCCGCAGGATAGGAAATATTCAAAGTTGGGCGCAATCTCCCGGGCAAAGCCGAGGTACCGCTTGCCGCCGGGGCAGCCTACGGAATCCACATTGAAGGTGAAGGAGCGTCCTTTCCTGATTTCAGCCAGCGCGCCGATAACACAGCGCGATAGCTCGCCGGGTTTAGCCAGCGGGGCATTTTTGGTGCCGTCCGTGTAGTAGAAGGTGATGGGGAGTTCAACATCATTGAAGTACTTTTTCCATAGCTCGCTGAATTTGTCTTTAAGTGTAATATCCATAATTAGCTTACCTCCTTGGCACTATGCTCTTGGTCATTGTCGGGCTTGTCCCGACAATCCAGTCCCCTTTACCCCACTCTGTCCCGATATTATCGGGACAGAGTGGGAATGACAGTCCTGGGGGTAAATACTCTGGTACTCACCTGCATTAATCCATATATTTATTGCTCAAAGCTGAGAAAGACATCTCCCTTTCTTAAAGGGAGACTGAGAGGGATTTTACACATTGAAATCCCCCTTCACTCCCCCTTTTCCAAAGGGGGAGAAATGCACTGCTCATTTTAGTCTCTAGCCCATTGGCAACTGCTTCCCTTCCTTCTTCTTTATCTTCGGGGCTTTGGCAAAGGTAACACTGGTCTGAGTCTGCGGGGGCATGTCCACCGTCTGGCCGTGCAATAGCTCGTCTATGGTCAATATCTGAATTTTGGGGTAGTCTTTATCATAGACTGGTGAGTGGTAGAAGCCAGCGTCTACGGCTTCAACCTTCATCGGGGTGGTGGGTGGCTCCAGGGTGATGAGGACGCCGATGGCGTCATTGGCGGCCACCGCCTTGAGTTCTCTGACGGCGTTGACGCCAATGTGTCCGCTCTTGACCTGGACGACAACCCGCTTGGCTTTGCCGCCGACCTCATCAATGAAGGTGATAATGCCGTCAATGCCTTTATCCGCGCCTTTCTTTTTCTCACCGAGGGGTCGGGCGCCAATCAAGCCCAGCGCCCACCACTGGAACTGGTAGCGCCCGTCAGGCTTCTGCCTGGCCAGAGCTTTGGCGCTGGCCAGGTCTTTCGGCTCACCGATAACCTCAAGCTTAATACCTGGAAAGCTGTCCTTGAGGCGGTTGCGCATCAGGTTAATGGCCAGGTGGGTAATATCAATACCGAGCCATTTTCTGTTCAATTTCTGCGCCGCCACCACCGCCGTGCCACACCCGCAGAACGGGTCAAGGACGACATCACCTTCATTAGAGCTTGCTTTGATGATGCGTTCCAAAAGAGCGAGGGGTTTCTGGGTTTCGTAACCTAGCCGCTCAGCATGTAGGGCGCTTAACGCACTAATGTCGTCCCAAAGGTTCTGAATAGGTTCACCTGGTAATTCATCAAGATATCTTTTTCTTCTGATACGACCACTCTTATCCTTTGGAAATATCAAAAGGCCTGCGGCTTCCATCTCTTCCATTCTTTCTCTGGATACAGCCCATCCGTATGCTGGAGGCTTATATCCTTTATATTCGTAAGTCAAATTTGGCCTTGGTGATGGGCTTGCAAGGTTATCTGCTGCATAGCGTCTTCCATTCTCATCAATGTATTTAAAGAATTTAGCGATGTATTCTGGATTACTAGGCCGGAAAAGTTGTCTGAAAACTGATTTATCACTTTTTCCATAGAAGAGTAACATATCCGTCATATTTCCATATCGGATGCTGGTACCGCCAGTATCACCACGCCCTGTTTTCCTCTTCCACACAATCTCATTCCTGAAATTCCCAGGCCCGAATATCTGGTCGAGCACCAGCTTGAGGTAGTGGCTGGCGGTGGGGTCGCAGTGCAAATAGAGGGAGCCGGTGGGCTTGAGCACACGGTGCAGTTCCACCAGGCGGATGGTCATCATCACCAGATAAGCCATGACATCGTTGCTGCCGATGGCTTGATGCAGGGCGTCAATGAGTTGGCTGACCTTTGTGGGTCCTTTCTGGACGATATCGTAGTAGGTCTGCTTGGCGGCTGGTGTCCACTGCCAGGTATCGGTGAAGGCTTTTATCTGGGCTTCGGACTCAACCCCGCCGTTTTCCTTGAACAGGATGTTGTAGTCCTTCTTGCTGTTGAAGGGCGGGTCAAGATAGA
>CAZAKG010000185.1:0-2818 GCA_964485755.1 uncultured Candidatus Bathyarchaeia archaeon
CCGAGAGTCTTGGATTTGACTCCGTTTGGGTCCATGACCACATAACTTGGGGAACCGAACAGCATCGCGGCCACCTCTCATCAGGGTCAGCGGAGGCGCTTACCCAAGCGCAGCTGCCGAACTTCTACGAGTCCCTCATGACACTAGGCGTCCTTGCTGGAGCGACAAAGAGGGTGAAGCTCGGCGTCGCCGTCATCGTGCTACCGCTGAGGAACCCTGTGGTCCTAGCCAAGCAAATCGCAGTCCTCGACGTACTTTCGGGCGGTAGGTTTCTCCTAGGAATTGCACCAGGAGCACCCAAGATTACGGAGCCGGAGTTTGCAGCCGTCGGAGTTGACTATCACAAGCGAGGCAAAATAACTGACGACTACCTCAAAGCCATGCAGGCGCTATGGATCCAGCCGCTCGCGACCTACGAAGGCGAGTACATATCCTTCAAGGAGGCACAAATGTTCCCGAAGCCTCTTCAGAAACCATGGCCTCCCATTCTGATAGGTGGCGGTGAGAGAGGTCTCAGTCCTCGAGCAATGAAGCGAGTGCTGGAATTCGGGAACGGATGGATACCCGCCTACTTGACCGAAAGCGAACTCACAGAAGGCATTACACAGCTTCACGATGGTGCAAAGAAGGTCGGAAGAGGAAGCGAGAAGTTCATTGTGGGTCTCGAGATGTTCATCGGGATAGGACCGTCAGACAACGAGGCGGTAGCGGCTCATTCTGCGAGTTTGACAAAGAACTTCGTCTCAGCTGAAGAAGGAGTGAAGCGAGGCCTAATCGGCACAACAAGAACCATTGCCGACAAGATTGAGCGCTACGAAAAGATTGGACTCGACTTCTTCGAATTCAAGTTCATCTATTCGACGATCAAGGAATTTCATGCGAGAATGGAAACTTTCGCGAAAGACGTGATTCCTTCTTTCCGGTGAAGTCCAGGCCCAGACGGATCTTAGGCCACGTCAAAGATCACTCGTTGATGACAGGAATACTCTACCTGTAGCAGCTCTGAGATGAAGAAGGGACTGAGCCTCTAGGCGAGACCTAGAGACTTCAGTTTCTCTTGGGTTGGTACTCCTTGTTCGTCCCATCCACGCATCTTGTAGTAGTTGTCAAGCATTCTGTTTACATCAAATGTCTGTCCTTTCGAGCTGCCTTCGGGCATTGGTTCCAAGAATCGATCTGGGAGGTTGTCATCTAAGCGAGTGTATCCTTCTCTGATGTTGAAGAGCCTCTCAAGGTTCACTATCCGTTCACCGACTCTTACCATGTCCGCGTAGCTTCGCTTCATCCCAGTTGCCTCATACATCAGTCTCTCAATCACTTCGGGGCTGAACCCGAAATCTAGGCAGAAGTCACAGAACACGGCCGAGTCGATTGGTGCTGCCGTCGAATCTTGGAAGTCGACTACCCACTTCGCCTTGTTCGGATCCTCGGCGAATCTGTCGACCTGCTGGGGCATCCCGAAGAGTTCGACTGCGATGGTCCATCCGTCGTTGTGGTCTGCACCGCGAGATGCCGTCGCGTAGTTCAAGCCTATGCCCTTTGCGCCTCTTGGATCATAGCCAGGCATCTCGAGGCCCTTGACGTGCATGGCATACTTCCTAGCATTGCCGCCCAGTCTCTCTGCAGCGATCTTGACGCCTTCTGCCAAGATGTCTCCAATGATTTCTCTGTGCGCTATCTTCTCCATGAGCCAGATGAGTGCATCTTCGCTTCCGAAGTTGAGCTTCATTCCGCCTGTTTGCTTGTCGGTTATGATTCCTCTCTCGTAGCACTCCATTGCGAAGGAAGCAACTACGCCTGCTGAGATCGTGTCCATGCCGTATTTGTCGCAGAGCAGGTTTGCGTGTGCTATCGCTTCAAAGGAAGAAACCCCACAGCATGAGCCGAGAGCGAAAATGTTCTCATGTTCAGGTCTGTCTGTCCTAATCCCCGCGTGTCTTCCTTCCTTGACATCGATCCACTTTGAGCAGAGGACTCGGCAGCCCCAACAGTGGACGAAGCCTTTGGCAGGATAGTGACTGTTAATGTAGTCAACATCAATAGTCTTCCCGCCCTCGAAGTAGCCCGTCTGGAAGTTCCTAGTAGGCATGAGGCCCATCTCATTCACAACAGAGACAGATCCGGTCGTTCCAGCTTGATTGAAGATTTTCACAACTTCGTTGTTGTCAACGATCTTTCCTATCCAGTCGAGCGTTTCCTTCCAGGTGTTCTTGTCGACATGTGTCTCGACTCGTCCTGAGCCGCATACGGCGAAGGCTTTGAGGTTCTTCGAACCCATCACCGCTCCTGGGCCGCATCGTGCGCCCGCTGCGTGTTGATCGCTCATTATTGAGGCGAATCGGACTGACTTCTCGCCCGCTATGCCAATGGAAGCCACTCTTGCTTTCGAGCCAACTTCTTTCCTGACGAGTTCCTCGGTCTCGTGTGTCGTCTTGCCCCAGATGTGTCCGGCATCCTTCAGCTCCAGTTTGCCGTCCTCGAGGTAGGCGTAAACTCTCTTCTTCGATGCCCCTTCGAATACCACTCCGTCATATCCGGCGAGCTTGATGTTCGGGCCGAAATGCCCTCCACAGTAGCTGACTGAGATTGTGCGTGTCAGCGGAGACTTCATGCCGACAGTATATTTGCCGGTCAGCGGGACACCGGTGCCCGCAAGCGGGCCTGTCATGAAAATCAGCTTGTTCTCAGGTCCAAGCGGATCAGTCCCCGGGGCAAGTTCATCATGCAGAATCTTCGCGATGAAGCCTCTTCCGCCGATCCATTCTTCGGCGAAGTCATTTTCGACCCTTGTCTCAGAAGTCCTTCCACGACCTAGGTC
>CAZAKG010000186.1:0-2797 GCA_964485755.1 uncultured Candidatus Bathyarchaeia archaeon
CGTAGACGCCCTTCTGGGCGAAGGGGAAGCCCTCCAGGGACACAATCTCCTTCAGGCCCTTCTCCTTGAGCCACCTCATGAGCGTCCGGCCTATGGCCCAGGCGTGGTCGCCCTGCACCATGGACTCTGTGACCAGGAACATGTGGTCGTCCGGGGCGTCTGTGTAGACGCGGAAACTGTGGGTGGGTCTGCCCTCAGCGAGGATCATAAGGGGGGACATCGCGTCGCCTTGGAGGTGGCCCACCTGTCTGTAGCCCTTGGCTCGGGCCGCGTACATGAGGGCCGTGTTGCCGATGAAGCCGGCTCCGGCGAAGCCCGTCACCACCGTGCGGTTCTTCACCGGTATCTCGGATAGTTCAACGATCTCTACGCTTGACAATGCGTACGCCTGTGATCAAGTATGCCATTATGATAAATAACATGTACGCGAACATGCGTGAAGTCTCCCCCGTCTCCGGACAGGAGGAGCACATGTGAAAGATCAAACTAGTTATGAGCCGCTACCCTGATCATAATGGGCTGGTGCACATGGAGATCATCCCCATAGTCTCTCACTATTTCTTCGGGGTGAACGCCTACCTCCTGAAGACTGGGGCAGGGTGCTTCCTGATAGACGCTGGCATAGCGAAGAAGCGGGCCCAGCTTGAGAAGGAGCTACAGGAAGCCGGCTGTAGGCCGGGCGATCTAAGGTTGATCATCATCACCCATGGTCACCTGGACCACGTAGGCAACACAGCTTACCTGAGGGACAGGTATGGGGCAAAGGTAGCCATGCACAGGGGTGACTGTGGGATGGTTGAGAGCGGGGACATGTTCGTGGATACACGGGGCGGCGTAATGATCGGGCTGGTTGGCTTCCTGATGAAAGCCCTCGGTCTCAGCGACTACGAGAAATTCACCCCGGACACGTATCTTGAGGATGGCCAAGACCTCTCAGACCTCGGGCTGGATGCAACCATACTCCACTTCCCGGGGCACTCCAGGGGCTCAATAGGCGTCCTGACGGCTGACGGCGATCTCTTCTGCGGTGACCTGCTCGTCAACACGGACAAACCGGCGAAGAACACATTGATCGATGACCCGGCTGAGTATGATGCGAGCGTCGAGAGACTGAGAACCTTGGAGATTAAGACCGTTTACCCCGGGCACGGAAAGCCATTCCAGATGGAGCAGTTCATGGAAATCAACAAATAGCTCGATATTTACGGAAAATGGACGCGTTTATCTTGTTTGTTCACATTGGTGGCGGGGGGTAGATTTGAATTACCTCCCAAGTCGTTTAAAGTGTACTATCATGTATAGCTTGGAGAATCCCCCACACCTGCGCGTCCTCAGCCCTCGATCTCAGGTACCCCCAGTCAAGCTCAACGCCGCTTCGCTCTAGGACACTCTTCACGTCCATCTCGTCCTGGGCCGACCTATCTGGCCTCGCCAGTTTGGTCACGATGAAGTCCTCGGGGGACACTACCCACAGTCCCAGGCCGTCTATGCTGAACCTTCTCCTGCGCCTCAGCGTTTCATGGTCCCACTTGATGCCGTCGGGTCTCCTCCATACCTCCACTTCGAACCTCGTCACCGTGTCCATGTAGATGCAGTAGGGATTCAGCGGGGAGCCTAGGCTCACCTGGTAACCGTCCTCCTCTGCCCGGGAGCAGAGACCCCTGAACTTGTCATCTTCGACGGCCACGGCTACGTCCAAGTCCAGCGTGGTTCTTATGCGGCCGTAGAAGGGCAGGGCGTAGCCGCCGATGACCATGTACTCCGTATGGTTACGGTCCAGGAGTCCCGTAAACCTACGGAGCGTCTTCAGAAGCCCTGACAATTGCGTTCAGCTCCAGGAAAGCCTTGAAGGGGTCCACACCCCTAGTCGCCAGCCTGCTGGCGTACCTGGCATCCTCCACGGCCTTCCTCAGTTCGCTCTCCGTGGCCCTTAATGGAACCCTGCTGAGTCTGGTGTACGCTTCGAGGTAGTCGATGCCGAGAGGGGTGACCCTGAGCGTCTCCTTGGGCCTGCCTCTGCCGCTTACCTGCCTCTCCGCGGCGATGAGTCCCTGTGCCTTCATGGCGTGTACGAGCTGGACGGTCGCCTGGCTTCGTCTCCGGGTGGACTTCACCAGTTCTCTCACCCCTAGGCTTCGGCTCTGGATGGCTGTTAATATTTGTGCCGTGGACTCCATTGACATATTGTTTCCCCCAAGGAAACTAATTATCCAGTTCATGCCGCATGACATAAACTTTACTGACGAAAACACCACTATGTCACACCTTCAGCAAATATGCGCCCGACTATACGATCTACTAGCTTTTGCCTCAGTGGTCCGACTACGGGATCGTAAGGATAACCCCGACCACGATCGAAGTGGACCTGAGGCCGGGGCACGCACAGATAATAGGAACAACGACTATGGCAAAATAATGGATAAGAGCCTCCAACCTTTTTTTGACGCGCGTCTAAACGTATCTGCCTAGGGAATAGTCTTAATTACGACTCCCAAAAGAGGAGATAAGCATGAAACTCGGGTTTTACACCAACTACGACAAGAAAACCGTCGAGTTCGCCCACAAGGTCGGCTTCCGCAGCATGGAGCTCTCAGCCTGGCCTGACAGCAGCCTCAACGCCGACCACGTGACCGGCCGCCGCATCTCGGAGGTCAAGAAGGACCTTGAGGAGCACGACATCGAGATATCAGCCCTCGGCTACTACCCCAACTACCTGGACCCAGACGAGGACAAGGCTGAGGAGGCCACCCGGTACTTCTACAAGGTCATGGAGCTGGCCAACCGGATGGGCGTCGAC
>CAZAKG010000187.1:0-2773 GCA_964485755.1 uncultured Candidatus Bathyarchaeia archaeon
TTCTACGTCAACATGCTGAAGACGCTCTCAAGGACGTCGTCCCCAATACTGAGGAGCAAGGTCGTCAGCGTAATTCAAGGCTACACACCTGAGAGCAAGATACCTGAACTGAAAAAAGCCATTGAACAGGTGGAAAGCGCCATAGGGCAAACCCTCTTCGTCGAGGTGATGGAACTGGGACACGAGGACGAGCACGCGCCCACGCCGGAGATGGACTTCAAGCCGGATTTCATGCAGCCCACCTGGATACTCACCAGGCTCAGGGGCTGGCCGTCGGCCAACGAGTTGAACCCGGGCTACATCTCTGTGCTGATCTTCTGCTTCCAGTTCGGCCTCATGTTCGGGGACATCGGCCAGGGCCTCGTATACCTGCTCATAGGGGTGGCCCTGCACAGTAAGTTCAAGAGGGGCATGATGAGGTACATCACCACCCTGTTCATACCCATGGGTATAGCGGCGATAGTGTTCGGATTCATGTACGACTCGTTCTTCCTCGTTGAGCACGGCATTAGCAACTGGCTGCACACCGCGCACATAGTGCTGCCCTTCGACTACCCCATAATGCCTAACCCGGTGCATGAGGTGGGCGAGTTGATGAACCTGATATTCCTGGTGGGAGCCGCTGAGGTCATCTTCGGGGCTCTCCTCGGGGCCATCAACGCCTTCAAGGAGAAGAACTACGTGGGCATGATTGGCGAGCACGGCTTCGGCATGGGCCTGTATGTCTTGGGCCTGTACCTGTCAGCGGGAAGCATGTTCACGGAGGGCCTGGACGTCATCGTCCTCGTCTCCAACTGGCCTTTCAAACTCATGTTGGGGGGCATGATTCTATCCTTCGCGGAGCCCGTGCTGCACTCCCTGACCCACGGCCACGGGGTGACCATCGAGGCCGTAGGCGAGGGAGTGGGAGGCCTCCTGATGACATTCGTGGAGGGGCTTGCGAACCTGTTCAGCTTCCTCCGTATAGCCGCTTTTGCCCTGGCCCACGCCAGCCTAGCGGGGGCAGGCACAGCCATGGGCGAGGCCATAGGTAGCGGAATGCTGGGGATGCTCATCATGAACATCATAGCGCTGAGCTTCGAGTTCATATCCAGCAGCGTCCAGAGCCTCAGGCTGCTCTACTACGAGTTCATGGGCAAGTTCTTCCACGGGACAGGGATACCCTACAAGCCCTTCCGGATCAGACCGGAGGCTTCAGGCGGCTGACCTATTTCCCTTTTTTTCTCTTCTAATATCGCTCTGTTTTTTGAAAAGATATTTATGTACAGAGGATTGAATTAGGTGAGAAAAGGTGAGAGTCGACTGTGAAACCGCTTTATCTCACAACACAGCAGAACACTGGAGGCGTATAATTGTCTGAGCTACTACCCAGCGCTATAATCGTCAGCACCAGCATCCTGGCGGCAGCGTGGTCCATGACCCAGGGCTCGATCATCAGCGCGTCGGCCGAGATGGAGGGGAAGAGCACACCCGTCTGGGGTGTCAGTTTGAACGCCTTCGGTGGTTTCACTGTAGTTGTCAATGTTCTATTTACTATCGTGATATTGTTTGGAGGAGGTGAAGGTGGCATGATTCCTGAATCTGCATGGCCTTTGCTGACCGGTGCACTCACCATGATTGGGGCTGCGTTCGCTTCCGCCCTATGTATCATGGTCGCCGCGAAAGCTGGAGCAGAGATGTTGACGGAGAGGCCGGAGCTTAGCATCTGGTCGCTCCTCTTCGTAGCTCTGGGCGAGGGCCTAGCTATCTATGGACTCATCGTCGCTATCCTGCTGAGCGGGTAGCCAATTTAACGGAGTCCTCTCCTTTCCCTCTTTTCGGGTTCTCGTGTAGTTAACCGAACCATTAAACTTGCAGCCTAGGTGTTATTTCATAGAGATAAACGTTTTATATATTTACACTTTCATTAAATAAACGTGGCTGGTGGGCGGCCCAGATAGCTCGGCCGTTCGCCGGCGAGACAGAGGCGGATGGATATGAAGTTCAAGGCTTTCGTGTACGTCACGCTCAAGAAAGGTTACAGCGACCCCGAGGGGGAGACAACGGCCGAGGCCCTCAGGGGCCTGGGGTATCCAGTCGAAGGCGTCAGGGCCAGTAAGGCCTACGAGGTTTACTTCGAGGCCAGCAGTAGGAGGAAGGCCGAGGGTCAGGTGGACGAGATGTGCCGGAGGCTTCTCACTAACCCCACCAAGGACGACTACAGGTTCGAGATAAGTGAGGAAGGATGAGCCGGGTAATTTCTGGCGGCCTCCCATTCAGTTACCACCTGGTTGACCTCATGAATGCAGGTGATGGCGAGCTGAGGGAGATCGCCGAGGAGCTGGGCCTGGGGCTGAGCCTGGAGGAGCTCAGATACATCAGGGACCACTACCTGCTGCGGGAGCGTAGGGCCACGGACATAGAGCTCCAGACCTTCGACCAGACCATGAGCGAGCACTGCAGCCACAAGACCTTCAAGGGGCGGATCAGGACGCCTGGGGGCGTCGTGGACGGCCTCCTGAAGACCTACTTCAGGCGGCTCATCGAGGAGCTGAAGCCCGAGTGGTGCTTCAGCGTCTTCGAGGACAACGCCGGCATCGTGGACCTGACGGACGACGTTGCTGTCGCCATCAAGGTGGAGACCCACAACCACCCCTCGGCAATAGAGCCCTTCGGAGGGGCCGCCACGGGGCTGGGCGGAGTCATCAGGGACATCATGGGGGTCTGGGCTGACCCCATAGCCAACACGGACGTCCTGTGCTTCGGGCCCCCCGACTACCCGTACGAGAAGCTG
>CAZAKG010000188.1:0-2763 GCA_964485755.1 uncultured Candidatus Bathyarchaeia archaeon
CCATTCCTGTTACGTTGGGTTCACGTGTTATCAAAAATGTATTGTCCACATGTAGAGCGGATTCATCGGTATACTATTATTAAATTAAAGGATTTTGAACTGTGACGCTCTGGACAAGGTTGAGGGTACAAGGCTATTCTAGGTGCGCTGTGAGCCACCCAACCACTACATCGATGAGAGGCAGCCTGTGCTCAGTGTAGCTGTGGTCAGCGTCCTTAATCTCCACCCACAACTTGGGCTCATTCGCCGCGTTGTAGAGTAGCCTACAACTCTCAGGCACCGTGACGGTGTCAGCCGAGCCGACGACAACGAGCAGCGGAGCGTGAACCAGGGGAATGTTATCCATGGGGTTCACGGTTTTCGCCGCCTCAACCACGTCCTCTCTGAGCCTCTTCTCCGTCCACCCGCTCAGCTTCCCTTCAGCCATCTTCATGAAAACCGGGACAACGGCGTCCAAGGCTTCAGCAGACGACCATGCGCCAATGTCCGACGCCGGGGACATCAGCACACCGGTCTTCACGCCCCTGTCCTGGCTCATGATCTTGGTTAGAGGCACAGCGCCCATGCTGTGGGAGACCAGCCCCACGCGCTTAACATCCACGTAGGGCTGGCTCCTCAGGTACTTCAACGCGTCCCGCGTGCTCGGGGTCAGGTATGTGAACCTGTACTCCCCTTCGCTGCCCCACGCCCCCCTGTAGTAGAAGATCAGGACAGCCACGCCGCTGAGCGCAAGCTCCTCGGCCAGGTCCATGTTCTTGTTGTCCCCGGGGTAGCCGTGGCACACGGCCACGGCGGGGTGCTTGCCTTCATCTGCGGGTCTGTACACCCTGCCCTTCAGCGTGTAGCCCTCGCTAACGAAGCTCACGTCCTCGACGAGTATTCCAGCCATATTCACCTATCTCCCCTAACAACGAATAACCTTAACCATTTTTAACGCCAATGCAGAGGATGAACCCCGATGGGGAAGCGCATCACCACAAGGTTCAAGCCCAAGAACCTGTGGGTCAGGGAGATGGTCGAGGCCGAGCCGCAGATAGCTTCGAGCCTGGACGTCACCAAGGAAATGCTCAGGCTACAGACACCCAGGCACAGCATGTGCAGCGTCTGCAAGGGAGGCAAGATGCTGTGCGGCAAGACGAGCTGCCCCATCATGGCCCGGCTCGGGGCCTTCGGCAAGCTATTCCAGAGCATCAAGGGAACGGAGATCGATGGGAGCAGCCCGCCCAGCGTGTTCGTGGGGCGGTTCGGCTACCCTTACGTGCAGGTGGGGCCCCTCACACCCACGTTCTACGGCGACACGCAGATACTTGACGCCCCCGAGCAGTGGTTCGGTAAGAGCATAGACGAGATAATCCAGTACAGGAGCCAGCTCATTAGGGGGATGACCCCCGTAAACGTGAGGAAGCCCTGGAAGGCTGGGAGGCTGCTTGAGAAGACCCGGGAGCTCAGCCTCGCGGAGCACTACGTGGAGACGGAGCTGAAGCTGACCCGGAGGCCCAGCAAACGGTTCTACATGAGCGACGACGTGCAGCCCATCGGCCCCACGGCGCCCATGGAGAACATGGACATAGGCTACATCCGCTGGAACAGGCACATGGAGAGGTGCCACTACGACACGGACCTCAAGGCGGCGCCCGCCGCGGTCAAGCTCTTCCAGGAGGGGCTGCCCATCAGCAACATAATGCGCGCCTTCAGCATGGGCAGCTTCGGCATCGAGAAGAACAGGAGGCTGGTGCCAACAAGGTGGAGCATAACCGCGGTGGACGACCTGCTGGGGAAGCACCTGACCCAGAAGATCAAGGGGCACCCCCTCATCAACAGATACGAGGTCTACGAGTCCAACTACATAGGAAACAGATTCGAGGTCATGCTGGTCCCAGACGCCTGGGCGTATGAAGCCTACGAGGCGTGGTACCCCAACACCCTCTGGAACCCCGACACGGAGCACGTCAACATAGTCACCGACTGGGAGCCATACGACGGGCGGTCCACGTACGCGTCCATGGGGGGCTGCTACTACAGCGGCAAGCTGGCCGTCCTGGAGCACCTGGAGAAGGTGCAGAGGCAGGCCAAGGTCTTCATATTCAGGGAGGCTTACCCCGACTACATTCTGCCGGTGGGCGTATGGCAGGTCCGGGAGAACGTCAGGAACGCCATGAGGCAGGAGCCCCGGAGCTTCGACACCTTCAAGGAGGCCCTGGGCCAGGTTCTCAGCAGGCTCAGCATCCCCCTGGAGAGGTGGATCGAGGCAGGGCCGCTGCTCAGGCACACCCTCAGCCAGAGGAAGCTCACAGACTATTTCCACTGAGAGCCATCAACTCGGAGGGAGAGGCTCTCTTGGACCTCGTCAAATGGGGCTCTATGTCCAGTGAGAGTGTAATCAACCCTCTTAGGGATTGGTGCGGGGCAGGAGAGGGGTTTCTTCTGCCTTATTCCTTCTAGGAAGGAATAACGATTTTTTTGCCTGTCACCGCCTCTTGAACTTCTTGTACACGATGGCGATGGAGGCGAACGCGGCGGCCACGACCGATCCGACGATTATCAGCTGTCCCCTGTTGGCCATGACGGTCAGGCGGAGCTGGATCGGATCTGACTCGATCTCCCGGCTGACGGCCTTGACGTCCAGCATGTAGTCGCCCTGGGCCGTGCCCTCCAGGGCCGTGACCTTCACCTCGTACACCTGGGTCTCGCCTGGCTCCAGGGTCATCACGCGGAGGGGCTCGCACTCCACCTTGAAGAGGTTCTCCGTGAAGCCGGGCTCCA
>CAZAKG010000189.1:0-2711 GCA_964485755.1 uncultured Candidatus Bathyarchaeia archaeon
GTCTATGTTCCAGATTATGGTGAGGCCGGTGGCGAACCCGATGTAGCTCTCCTCGGCCAGGGCGTAGAGCGGGCTGCTCTTCCCGTAGAGTGTGCTGAACATGCACATGGCCAGGAAAGTGCCCACGGCCACCACCGATATCTCTATTATGTCAACCATTCTTTGAACCCTCCGTTGCAGCCTTCATCTGCTGCTGCCTTGTGTAGCCGAAGTAGCCGACGTTGCCTACGAGGATGAAGATTATCAGCATGTAGTGTCCGAATGAGAAGCCGTCCATGGCCGTGAGGCCCGGGCCGGGGTGCCCGATTAGGAACTCCAGCTCGGCGCCCCCCCTCATGCTCTGAAGGAGGCCCTGTATGATGCCCGAGTCCAGGTAGGGCTTCTCTGAGGCGATCGAGACGCCTATGCAGTTAATGATCATGGGTGTCCCCCTGAGGGCGTAGTGGTTTATGATGTAGCCTGTGCATATGCCTGTCGTGAAGTCGGTTATGAGGTCCCAGTCCTCCCAGTTGGTGATCTCGTCCAGGAATGTGCCGGCTATGGGCCGGCCGAGCCAGTCCTGGGTGACGACGCCGTGGAAGTCCTCGGCGCCGGCGGCCACCGCGGCCTCGTTAGGCATTATGTATCCGAGGATCACATAGTCCCTGCCGTACTGGTAGTCGTTGGCCGTCATCTCGGCCTGGACGGCCTTGATGACGAGGTCGGGTATGATGGTTGCCTCCACGTGGGCGACCCCGAAGCACACCCTCGCGTGCTTCTCCACGAGTACGCGCATCGTCGCTATGATGCCGCTCTGGATCTCGTTGTAGCCGCTGAACTCGGTGTTCAGGGTGAAAAAGATCTTGTCGCCTGGCTGCACCTGCTGCAGCACGTTGTAGTACTGGAAGGTGTCCGGGCTGACGGTGATGGGCATGCCTATGGGGCGCAGTAGCGGCCCCACCATGACGAGGAAGAGGACCAGGTACACGTAGCGCCTGTCGTACTCCGCCATCCACTTCAGTATTCCGCCGTTTTCTTTGGCCATCATTTCTCCTCCTTGCTTATGCCGAGGACGCTCGGCTCTTTGCCCAGTATCACCCTGACGCCGAAGACTATGGCGCCCACGGTGACGCTGATGAGGAACATCCTGCCAGCCGCCATGGAGAAGGTGCTGCCCAGGTAGATGGATATGGGCTCGAAGCCCGTGAAGTATGCGCCTGTGAGGGGCGCCTGGTACATGAGCACTATGAAGCCGCTGACGAGCAGCATGAGGGCCTTGGTGTTGCGGGCCCTGAAGGCGCGTGCGGCCGTGGATGCCATGTAGAAGGCCAGTATGCCGTAGTTGACCGAGCTGAGCGGGTTGACCACCGCGAACATTACCCATTGGTAGGGGCCCGACTCCCTGCTCATGAGGCTGAAGCCGAGCATGAGGACCAGTGTCACGAGCATGTATGCCTTGAAGTACCAGCCGCGGCTGCGCCTGTTGATGATGTTCATTCCTCGCCTGAACTGGGCTATGACGGCCAGGGCGATGGTGAAGGCGGTGACTATGCTGCATATGGTGACTAGCTTGGTTGAGGCCGTGTTGAGCTGGGGCACGTTGAGGAAGTAGGGTAGGAACACGAAGAGGAAGCTGAGCGCCATGACGATTATCTGGAGCTGCTTATTCTTTAGTATCTCTGCCATCTTTTTTCGCCTCCTATGTGGCTAGCAGCCGGAGCATCAGGTCGTTGCCGAGGCTCCTGGCCGCTAACCCCAGTATCATTACGGCTATCGCTAGCCACTTGAAGAGGTCCTGCACCCTGATGCTGGCCCTCTGGGCCGGGTCGTCTGAGAGGTAGGCGCCCGCTGCGGGTGCCTCCTCGCCGATGAGTATGTAGTCTGATGCGCATGCGAGGGCGGCCACGTTGCTGATGTAGCTGCCCGACGTGATGGTTATGGCTCCCACGGCGTTGCTGGTCTCGGCGATGTTCATGGCTTCGCTGGCGTGGCTGCCCGTCATTATGACGCTGCCTGGCCTGACGCGCTGCATGACGCCGACGTATCCTCCGATGTAGGCGTACTGCTGGCCGCTGTAGAAGGGTAGGTCGTCGGGCGTGTACTGGTCCTCGACCCCCTCCATCGTGTATGCGGTCTTGACGATCTCCTCGGCCACCGGCCTGACTATTAGGGACTGGTCGCCTCCGCCCGTAGGGACGATGAGGCGGCTGCCCGTCTTGGCTGTCAGGTGCGCGACGTGGCTGAGGATGGCGAGCCCGGCCAGGGTCCAGTAGGTGAAGCCGCCTATGCCGTAGCTGCAGATGACGGGTTTGCCCATCTCCGCTGATCGGCCGACGGCTTCCTCTATGGCGTCCAGGCCTGGGACTCTGCGTATGTGGACCATCTTCCTGGTCTTGATGTAGTAGTATACGAGTGCTGCCATCGCGATGTCTAGTAGGAATCCGATGAATCTTCCGTTAATTATTCCGGGTACGCTGAATAGCATATCTGCCACAGTTTTCCCCGTCTTGTTAGTGTACCAATACACTATTTAATTCTTGTCAGGTTTATGTACAAATATTAAAAGATCGTTGGATCGTGCAGCGAGTGTTGAAGGTTGGAGGGTGGCGGCGGGAACGGATCGTGGAATTTGATGAGATTATTCTTCTTCAGGGTCTCCCCTGTGTCTCCCTGTGTGCGTGTGGGTGGGGGAGGGAGTGTAGTCGTCGTCGCCGCGGGCGGGATGAGAAAAA
>CAZAKG010000190.1:0-2676 GCA_964485755.1 uncultured Candidatus Bathyarchaeia archaeon
GAGATGAGGACGGATACTACATCGCCTCCGTCCCGGAGTTACCGGGCTGTCATACTCAGGCCAGAACACTTGACGAACTGACAGGCAGGGTCAAACAGGCGATCGAACTATACCTGGAAACTGAAGGGACCAAGACCGAGGGAAAGGTCGAGTTGGTGGGCGTTCAATTCGTAGAGGTCCCTGCCAAGTGAACCTGAGACCCATTCCGGCCAAGAAAGTCATCAAGCTTCTGAACAAGATAGGATTCGAAGTTGTGAGACAACGGGGCAGTCATGTCATTCTGAAACATCCTGACGGGAGAGTGACGGTCGTTCCAGTTCATTCCGGAGAAGACATCGGGAGAGGACTGCTGTCCAAGATAATCAAAGACACCAGGATTACTAGAGAGCAGTTTCTCAAGCTGCTAGAAGAGGCCTAGAGCACCTAACAGAATCATGCCACTGTACTTAGAACCACCAATAGGCCTGGTTCGTCGTGGTCGGTGAAATACCCGAAGTCCACGTATGCGGCGATTCTGAGCTGAAATCGTGCTCAATTCCAGCTTGCTTTCAGCTTTTCTTCGGCTCAAGGTCTGCTTAGTTGACAGTTCTAAACGAAAGTGTAAACCTATCCCGGCCCACATCCCAAACTACCGTACCAATTCGATTCTCCAATGGCGGGGCCTCGTAATGCTCATGTAACCATGGTTCATATTGCGATGTGAATCAGAAACCCCGTACCTTGTTTGGTCTCATACGGATCGCGATGCTGTATGATGCAGCTAGGCCCTCGGGTGTCTGTCCCAACTTGGCAATTGCGTCGCGGTACTTCTCGATCAACCTCGAATCGGGCTTGGGAGCGGTTTCGTCGATGAAAGCATCGCCCGTGAGAACGACAACGTCACCACCCATCTCGTCTGCTCCCTCCAAGTTAATGGACACCTTGGGGGTGCGAGTGATGTTTCTTAGCTTGCTAGCGGTGGGCTGGCTGTAGATGAGAATGGTCTCTCCGTCCCAGTAGAACCAGACAGGATTGGGTTGAGGAGTGCCATCGGAGGCCACTGTCGTTAGCCAAACGATAGGCTCTTCTCGCAGACGCTTCGCAACGTGTGCGCCGAACTCCGTAGTGAGGTCAATCATTCTGTCATCTCCTGCAAACATGATCGTGCCTACTGACTCTTAGCCATACTGAAACGGTTGTCAGCGGATTCACCCCGTAATCCGTCGTCCGTCGCTGTTCGTCGTTCCGTTTGTTGTGTGCGTGTCACAAGACAGAAATAATCGGGTAGTCCGTCCGTCTTCAAAGAGCATACGACCGAAAGGATGGCTTGGGTTGTCCAGTGTTCTTGTCCTGCCGATACTGTCCGACCTAGTGCCGGGTGGGTTTCGGTACGGTCTCAACATGGTTGTTGAATTCGAGCCGCATTCGCTTTGGTACGAAACATCGTTGACGCTCGCAGCCCATGCTTTGAGGAACGGAGCAAGAACCGACTATCACACCTTCCAGCATATTCCAAGCGAGGTTGTCGAAGCTCTGGCTCGTTTTGGACTAGATGTTAAGAAGTTGGAAGAGAAAGGTAACTTTAGATTGCTAGATACTTACACGGCTACCACAGGAATAGGCGTTCCTGGGAAACCCAAGATAGGCCGGCAGCCCTACCAGACGCAATATCCCGTGCTATCAGACTGGAACATCAGCGCCGCGCAAGATATGGAATCCCCGCGCGACGTCCCTGAGCCCGAAAAGAGACGCCTCCACATCGACGACAACACCTCGGTCTTGCTACAATACAATTCCGAGAAAGAGATGGCCGACGCATGGCGAACCAGGTTCGTCCCTCTTGCGAGGACTCGCGAGGACATAATGATTCATTCCCTAGTCGCAGGCGCGTATTCGGAGGGGTTCTACAAACAGTTCGAATCATTGTGTGACGGAATAATCGATTTCAGAAGCCAAGAAGTGGGCGGAAAAATGGAACACAACGTGAGAATCAGAGCGATGCGTGGCAGACCATTTGATTCGAGCTGGAGTCGGCTTCGACTAACGAATAGCGGTGAAGTTGCCCTTGTATATCATCTCTGAAGAAGATGAGGCTTAAGGGTGGCGCAGGACTAATCAATCCGCAACCACATAGCATCGCCCAGAGGCTTGAGCTGGATTCCTTGTCGCGCGCCGGAGAAGTCGTACCCAAAGATCAGCGACAACTTGCCGCCATAATGTTTACGGACCTCGTGGGCTATACGGCGCTAACGCAGGAGAATGAAGCACTCGCACTTCAAATCCTAGACAAGCAGCAAACCCTACTCCGACCGATCTTCCGAAAACACGGAGGGAAAGAGGTCAAGACTATCGGAGACGCCTTCCTTGTGGAGTTCACCAACGCCCTAGACGCGGTCTTGTGTGCCATTGACGTCCAAACAACATTGCAGCGCAAGTCGCTTGAGCTCGGGGGGAAGGAGACAAAGTTACGAATCGGGATTCATGTTGGGGATGTAGTGCGTCGTGGGGCCGATGTCTTCGGAGACGCAGTCAACATAGCCTCTCGGATAGACCCCCTCGCTGAGCCAGGCGGAATCTGCATCTCCCGTCAAGTCTTCGATCAGGTATGGAATAAGATCGACTATGAGATCCTTGAGCTCGGGCAACATGAACTCAAGAACGTACAATCCCCACTAGAAGTCTACTCTATCACGCCAC
>CAZAKG010000191.1:0-2636 GCA_964485755.1 uncultured Candidatus Bathyarchaeia archaeon
GTCCGCGAAGGCGTAGTTCTTAGCCTTTCTCTGGTCCTCCCTGATGCCCAGGATAAGCACCATGAGTCTATCCGCGACCTCGTCGGAGCCTCCCCTCCTCTCCTCGAAGAGGCCCAGAACGTTCAGCAGCCCCCTGTAGACCCGGGCAGCCTCCGCGAGCGCCCCCTTGTTGGCGGGGCCAGCCATGTACTCGTTGATGGCGCCGGCTACGGCGTGCAGGTGGCCTAAAGCCACTGGGGTGTCGAAGTCGTCGTCCATGGCTGCCCCGAAGGCCTCCTCAGCGGCCCTCACCGACTTGAGGAGCCTGTCCTCACGTTCACCGTAGTCGAAGTTGTCGTCGGGCCCCCTCATGGCGTCGTCAACAAGATCGAGGGTGTTCTCCAGGCGCCTCACCGTGTTCTCGGCGGCCTCCATGGCCTGCCAGGTGAAGTCCAGGGGCCTCCTGTACTGGGTGCTGATGTAGAAGTAGCGGAGAGCCTCCGGGCTGTGCTTCTCCAGTATCTGGTCGAAGCTGACGTAGTTGCCCAGGCTCTTACCCATCCTGCGGCCGCCCACCCTGAGGAACCTCATGTGGAGCCAGAACCTGACGAACTGCTTGCCCGTGAGGCTCTCGCTCTGGGCCACCTCGTTCTCGTGGTGGGGGAACACAAGGTCCTCGCCGCCGGCGTGGATGTCGATGGTCTCGCCCAGCAGCTCGCGGCTCATGACGCTGCACTCTATGTGCCAACCTGGGCGGCCCCTACCCCAGGGCGACTCGAAGAAGATGCCGCGGCTCAGCTCCTCGGGGGTCGCCTTCTTCCAGAGGGCGAAGTCTTGGGCGTCCTCCTTGTCGTAGCTGTCCGAGGCGACGCGCTCGGTGCGCTCAGTCTTGGTGAGGTCCACGCCACTCAGCCTCCCGTACCCGGGGAACCTGTCGATGTCGAAGTATACGCCGTCCTCGGCCTCGTAGGCGAAACCTCCCTCCACCAGCCCGGAGATGAACTCTACCATCTGGGGCACGTAGACGGTGGCCCTGGGGTGGGCTGTGGCACGCTCTATGTTGAGCAGGTCTAGGCCGCGGAGGAACACGCCCGTGTAGTGATCGGTGAACTCCTTCAGTGTCTTGCCGGCCCTGCTGCTGTCCCTTATGGTCTTGTCCTCGATGTCGGTGATGTTCATCACGTATTTGACCCTGTAGCCGCGGCGGGTCAGCCAACGCCTGATGAGGTCGCCGCTGGTGAAGGTCCGCAGGTTGCCTATGTGGGGCTCACCGTAGACGGTAGGGCCACAGACGTACATGGTCACCTCCGGGGGGTTGAGTGGCTTGAACTGGCGCTTCCGCCTGGTCATGGTGTCGTACATTCGGATAGGGTGCTCTCTCACGTCGCTTCCTCCATGGAACCCGCTAGACCCGCCGAGACTGATGACCGTGTCAGGAGATTATACACAATAGTCTCATTCTTCCCTGTCTAGCGTTCAAAGGATGGAACGGGTCAGATATAAATCATATGTGGTCTCCAAGTGTAACCCAGTAATAAAGGTCGTAATTACGTCCGAAATAATATGATCTGCGCCAAATCCTTCGTGAAGAGACTTGGGGCGTCACAGCATAGCCAAACACGTACAAGTGGAGTTGGAGGAGGTGGATGACGACTCCGAAGCGTACTTGGTCACATATGACTTTGTTCAACGCAAGCCTACAGCCCGGTTCTGGAGAAACCTCAACAGGTTATCAGGGCTCAACGGTAAGCTTGTACAGAGGAGCGCGTTTCTAACTCAAGGTAAGCGTGCAGCCAGAGCCGTATCGACGCTGGCCTCTCATTACGGCGCGGATGTGGCTGTTTTCTGGGTTAAACAGATAGAAAAATGAACAATAAAGGATGTAATTACGACCTTTATTCTGCTTAGTATCGGCGCGGCGGTCGATGCTTCTCGAAGCACTCTTGGCAGTACACGGGCCTGCCCTCTGTGGGCTTGAACGGGACCTCGCACTCCTTGCCGCAGTCCGAACATGTGGCCTTGTACATCTCGCGTGTACCCTTATCGAAGCTTTTTCTCTGACTCAACTCTTTCACTCCTTCTAGGTGTGTATACTCGTGGGCCTGCAGGCCCTCAAGTATCGTGTGATATCCCTCATCAGGACCTTTTAAATGTGTATCCTCTCCCGCTTCATGAAGACACTTATATTCGGTGACGTACCCTTGAGTTGTGACCGGAAAGTTAGAGTATGAGCGATAAGCCTATAGAGAAACTGGTTTTTAGTGGCTCCGACTTCAAGTTCAACGTCGCGTATAAGGCCTACAGCGACGCCTTCGACGGGGCCAGCGAGGAGAAGAGGGCCTCCCTGAACGAGGCCATCACCAAGCTCCACGGGGAGGAGATCACGTACCCCGATTTCTACGGCGCCATCAGCACCGGCGAGGAGACTCACAGGTTCCACAGGAGCCTGATAAGCACTACCCGCAAGTTCGCCTACAGGGCCGCCGAGAGGAAGGCGGACAGGATAAAGCGCCACAAGTAGGACACGTCTTATCAATCGGGCCGCGGCGTCTAATCACCTTAAATATGTTGGCCGCGGAACCCTCAGACATGAGGCGCCCCAAGTCTAGGGTCGTGGAGCCGCACGCCGCATCCTTCGCCTACTCCATGCGTGCCCG
>CAZAKG010000192.1:0-2630 GCA_964485755.1 uncultured Candidatus Bathyarchaeia archaeon
CTGAAAGAGGGCAACGCCAGGGCCTCGACGGCCGCTAAGAGGGCGTCTATCTCCTCAACGGTGTTGTAGAGGTACGTCGAGGCCCTGGCGTTGCCCTCTTTCAGCTTGAAGAGCTCCTTCATCAAGGGAAGCGCGCAGTGGTGACCCGACCTCACTGCGATGCCGTACTCCAGGTCCAAGGTCAGGGCCACGTCGTGGGGATTCATGTCCCTGATGTTGAACGTAGCCAGCCCGACCCGCTGCCTCGGGTCCATGGGGCCGTAGACCTCGACGCCATCGATCTCGGCCAGACCGTTGATGAGCCTGTTGGCCAGCTTCAGGTCCCACGCCTCGACGTTCGCCATCCCCACCCTCTCAAGGTAGCTGCAAGCCTCGCCCAAGCCAATGACCTGGGCTATCGCCGGCGTGCCTGCCTCGAACCTCATGGGCGGGACAGTCAACACGTAGTCGTCGATGCTGACGTCGGCGATGGTGCCGCCGCCGATGCACAGAGGCTCGGTTGAGGCCAGCTCGGTTTCAGAGATGTAGAGGCCGCCTGAGCCTGTTGGGCCGAGCATCTTGTGGCCCGAGAACGCCAGGAAGTCCACCTTGGAGTCCCCCACATCTGTCCTGATGTGCGGTACCCCCTGCGCCCCATCGACGAGCATCAGGGCGCCGTGGTCGTGAGCGATCTCGCAGATCTCCTTGATTGGAACAATGCACCCTAGGACATTAGAGACATGGGTCACGGTCACCAGCTTGGTCCTGTCGTCAACAGCCTTCTCGAAGTCCCCTAGATCAAAGACGCCCTCGACGCTCGGCCGGACCACCTCGACCTTCGTACCATACCGCTTACCGACCCTAAGCCACGTGATGAAGTTACTGTGGTGCTCTATCACCGTTGTGACTATCTTATCCTTCTTCCCCCAGTCGAGGCTGTTAGCCACTAGGTTAATGCCCTCAGTTGTGTTCCTCAGCATAGCGACGTTCTCAGGTCCCTTGGCCCTGATGAAGTGGGCGACCTTCTCGTGGGCTCCCTCGTACTCCTCGCTGGCCTTCTGACTGAACCTGTGAACGCCTCTCTCGACGTTAGCCCGGTAGTTCCTGTAGTACTCCATTTCCTTCAGCACAACCTGCTCGGGGGTGAGGCTGCTGGCGGCGCTGTCAAGGTAGATCACGCCCTTCTCGAGAATAGGAAAGTCTTTCCTGACCTGCTCGGCGTCGAACAACGTTATCAGAGAGGAAGGAGCGGCGGTACCCTAAAGCCTTTTCAGCCCTACGGAACCGTAACGCTCTTCGCCAGGTTCCTGGGCTTATCAGGGTCAAGACCCTTCAGGACAGCGAGATGGTAGGCCATCAGCTGCTGAGGCACCACGTAGGGAATGGGGCTAATGATGTCGGGGATACCTCTGGGCATCTCTATGTAATCGTCTGCCAGCCGCTTGATCTCCTCGTCACCCTCCTCACATATCGCCAGTATCTTGGCGCCGCGGGCCTTCATCTCCATGATGCTGCCTATGATGTGGCTGTGGGTTTCACCTCTCGGACAGATGAAGACGCATGCTACGCCGTCCTCTATGACGCTGATGGGGCCATGCTTGCTCTCCCCTGCGGGGTACGCTAACGCGGGGACGTACGTTAATTCAAGCAGCTTCAACCTTCCTTCGAGGGCCGTGGCGGAGCTGACGCCTCTTCCCAGGAAAAGGAAAAGCTTGTCATCCACGTACTTCTCCGCCAGCGCCTTCGTCTTCTCAGAGCACATGTCCAGGGTCATCTGGACCCAGTCAGGGATCTTCTTCATGTCCGCCTCAAACTCGTCCTGCTCATCCTGGCTGAGCTTACCCCTCATCTTCGCAAGTCTGAGCGCAAGCTGCGCAAGCACAAGAACCTGAGACGTGAAAGTCTTTGTCGCGGCCACGCCTATCTCCGGGCCAGACTGCTGTATGATGTATGCCCGCGAAACCCTGGTCAAGGTGGAGCCCACAGTGTTAGTGATGCCGAGCACGGTGGCCGCCCTCATCCTGGCATGGTCGATGGCCTTCAACGTGTCGTATGTCTCGCCGGACTGGCTGACGCTGAGCACAATCGAGTCTATACCCACGTTGGAGCCGTATCGTTCAATGAATTCGGAGGAGACCACCGGGATCGTCGTGAGCCTTGAAAGCTTTGAGAAGATGTAGCTCGCGGCCATACATGAGTGGTAGCTGGTCCCTGCAGCCGAGAGATAAACCTCCTTACCCCTGTCAAGGAACTGGGTGAGGAGGTTCACGTACTGCTCCTGAAGACGCAGCCCATCCCTTAACGAGTTGGGCTGCTCAAATATCTCCTTCAACATGAAGTGGCGGTATCCATGCTTCTCAGCCATCTCGAGGCTCCAAGTGATCTCCTCCAAGCCTCGTTCAACATGGGAGCCGTCTGACACCTTCATTATCTCATAGCCTTCCAGGCTCAGGACGGCCATCTCCCCGTTCCTGAGGTAGTTCACCTTGTTGGTGTACGGGAGGATCGCGGGGACATCAGAGGCGCAGTACGTCCCTTTCTCAGACACGCCTAGGACGAGGGGGCTCTCAAGGCGGGCGCAGTATATTCGGTCAGGCTCAATGCTGGTCACAACGACGATGGCGTAGGACCCTCTGAGGCGCCTTAGGACG
>CAZAKG010000193.1:0-2609 GCA_964485755.1 uncultured Candidatus Bathyarchaeia archaeon
TGCCTCCTTCTCCTTTCTGAAGGAGGTTGGTCAGCTTTGACACGTCCACACCAGCGGTGTAAAAGAGTTTTACAACTCCACCGTTCCCCCCGTCCTCGCCATCACCGCCACAGCCCGCGTCCCCTCCCCTGCCTCCGTCTCCACCCAGTCCTGGCCCCTGCTTACAGATGAGGGTTGGGACACCAAGCCAAGTCGCACCCGTTCCCGAAACTGCAGTGGACCCCATCTGTCCGTTGCCCCCGTACTGCCCATTTCCTCCCGGGCCGCCGTCTCCTCCCTCTTGGCCCCTTAGGTCTATCTTTAACTCAGGCCCAACGATCTCTTTCGTCCAGATCTCCACGATGGGGCCGTCTGTTCCCTTCGCCCCCTTCCCTCCTTTACCCCCCGGCTTCCCGTCTCCACCATCCAAAGCCCTGGGATAGCTCCCAACATAATGTAGAGGGTCCAGGATGGCGTCGAAATTCGGGGAAGCTGTATCAGCTGGGAGTATCGGTCCCTGGAAGAAGTTCGGCGTGCCATTGTCACCGATCTTGGCTTTCGTTTTAGGGTCCAGCCCGTTGTCAAGGAGTGGTAATGTAAGGTCGCCGTCTAGATTGTAGGTAATCTCGGAGACGCCTCCACCCAGTTGAGTGTCGACTAGATCAGTCACTATCTTGAGCACACGCTTAGCTCCAGATGCCGCTCCTTTCTTCGGCACAATCACCAGCTTGTTCTCTCCAACGTTCACGAACATTAGCCTGCGGCAGTAGATGACATCGTCATCCACATATGTCTTTCCACTCACTGTGTATATTTCTACAGATATCAATTCACTCACAACTCTCCTTAGTTCGGTGCAGAATCAAGCTCATACGTCGCCCACTCTCCGTTTACACCATCTGCTCCATTGAAGTTTGTGGCCCAGTTAGAGTCTATTTCATCCATTGATCGGCCGGGGGCTCCGTCGCTACCCCGGTATTCGCTCCTCTCAGGGCATGGGTTATTATGGTCTCCTTGGGCCCCGCCGCTTCCGCCGCTCCCTCTCGCACCTGGGATACCGTGGTTTCCCCCTCTCCCGCCGTTAATAATATAGATCCACCCATTGACAGCGGTGAGTGATGACTTCTTTACAAAGACCTTGATGTTCCCGCCATTCCCTCCGACTCCCCCCTCTCCAGGCCGTCCTGCATCTCCTCCCTTTCCACCGTTCCCTCCGCGTCCTGGCTCTCTGGTACACTCATCCCCGTTATACCATGAATCATTAATGGTGGACGCTGCTCCCTTCTGGCCCTTTCCACCGTCTCCTCCATCTCCTCCCGTTCCGCCTTCCCCTCCATCCTGTCCTTTAAAATTAACCTTAATGGCATCTGCGAAGGACTGAGACACATCGTTGGCGAATATCTCCAACGTTGGACTGTCGATGCCGGCTTTTCCCCTCTTTCCTGTCATCCCCACCTTACCATCCCCTCCTGAACTGGCCTGAGGGTAGGTCCCCTCCGTTAGGATCGATGAGCCATTGGCGCCGTTACCGACTGGGCCTCCTTGGGGTGGCGCAGGTGTATCCGGGTCGTAGCCTGGGAGACCGTCTAAGTCATATGTGATCTCAGCATGATCCTCAATGGTAATCCTATCTGCGATTATCGTGAGTGTCCTAGGGGCGTTTGAGGAGACCACCGTCTGCTCCGATAACTTCACTACAGGTGCCAACACCAGCGTGCTGTTGGTCTTGAACTCCAGAGTTCCCGTCTTCAGAACTACGCCGTCGTACCTTACAACACCCGAGACTGTGTAAACACTCAATATTCTACACCCTCACTTCCCGCTTAGCTCCACCAGAGGCTTGATCTCATATTCGAGATGGCTTCCCACTGGCATCCCTCCATAGGTTAAGCCCTCAACCCACTCATCCATGAACTTCCTGATCTCTTCGATAGAGTTCCCCTCTGCGATGGCTATACCGCTGGGATTCGCCGATGCGGGGAAGCTACCGGGAGTAGGACGCACAAGGCGAGTGATCTCCTCCATCGGAACTATCCTGTAGATCTGAAGCCTGCTCCCCTTAGCCACGTTCTTCAGATAATTAAGTCCCTTTTCAAGGGCCTCCGGCCTCATCGATATTTTCTCTAGTTCTTCCCGATTCAGGAGAAGGTTCCACGTGATTAGATACTTTAAGCGCCCGATGTTACGGATGGCTTGCGGAACTTTTTTGACAGACAAAACAATCCATATACTATCTCCATGCTTAATAATTTAAAGATATCAAAAGCCTTCTCACAAGGGTTGTCTGTGAAGACAAGTTTTTCGTTTGAGAGTTACTATGCGCGCGACTTCTGCATTAATCATCATCGTAGTCATCGAGCATCAGCGCCAAACCGGTCTTCTTAGCCTTATCATACAGCTTCCTATCAGCGGTTATCAGGCTGGAAGACGTGGCCTCGGCGAGCGCGAGATAGCTTGAATCGTTCTTATTAATGTTTATTAGGGTGATGGGTCGCCGGTTGGAGGATTGGTGGGTGGTTATGGGATGTTTTTTCAGTCGATTCAGTGGTGTATGATCTGTGCGTGTGGCTCTGGTTATTGGGACGAGGCCTCAGATCATAAAGTCGGCTCCCATCATTAAGGAGGTGGTT
>CAZAKG010000194.1:0-2601 GCA_964485755.1 uncultured Candidatus Bathyarchaeia archaeon
GACCTCAAGCATGCTGAGGAGTTTGCTTTGAAATTGAAGGGGTAAACTGCAAATAACCATATCCTCTGAACTTATTGCTCCTTGCGCGTGCACTCAATAACCTTATCCTCAGTTCACACTCAAATCAATCTTTAAGAAAAAAGGGGAGTTAATCGGGAGATATCTCCACAAGAGGCAGGGTTCGAATCCCACCCTCCGCACCAACCACTGAGCCCACGTATGTCTCTTGACGGCTAAGAGTGAGTAGAATTCGGTCTGTTTTCGGTTTGCATTTTTCCTGAACTATATGTTAGGGGTGGCGCCTGCTGGCCATATATCTTCAAAATAAATACGTTGAACCTTCGTTCAATGCATTGAACTATTTAGGTTTAAACCTCATTTGGGTTTCAGTCTATGATAGAGGTTAACTATGCTGCAATATTTATATATTGTTAACCTCGTTTTAAGTTAATGATGGCCGACCTCAGGAGCTTAGCAGCTGCACAGCAATACATGACCAAAGAACTAACGCACACAGAAGATGAACTTTTCAGCTTATTGTACCACGATGTCGGAGGCTTTGCATCGAGACGCGCTTCCCATATCTTTGACCAGGGCCGTCGAATCTCCATATACGGAGTTCGAGGCGTAGGGAAAACAACGGCCATGCAGGGTATGCTATGGCACGGGTTGACAGCATCTGGTATGAGAAACGTAATTCCTATCACCGTGACGGTGAGGGGGGCTAGGGCGGCTTCAAATCTGAAGGAGCTAGAGGACGCCTTTTATCGATCAGTTGTCGCGGGAATCCTTCAAACTGCCGAGTTCAAAGAGAGAAGGGGTGGCCTTCGAGATGCAACGCGGAGGTATGCTCCATGGATCGCTAGTAAGATCACTGAGGCTTCCGCTCTGATTTTCCCCCCATTAGCACTAGCGTCGGATGTTGTTGAGAAAAGCGTGAGGTGGCTCGTAAGCAGTCTTGGGCAGCAAAACGCGCAGAGCGTCGTAACCTCCACGACAATAGACATCAGGCAAGCTTCTGAAAGTCTCATAGACAGGTTAGATGAGATGGGGATAATCCCTGTCTTCGTGATCGATGAGCTGGATAAAGTAGTTCACGATACCCTCCTCTCGGATTTCTTCGATGGGAACCAGTCATGGTTCCAGGGAAGGAGAGGAGCCATGGCCCTGACCTACACCTTCGGAGAATCTATGAAAGAATCTGTGGCGTCTTCAGTCCGCCGCATCTCAAGCATAGAGGTCTACCCAGGAATTACCACTGAAGAGGATGCGACGAGAATTATCCGCTCGAGGGCATATCTTGGAATCTCTCAGGTACAGAAGAATGAAGATGCCTCGAATGTGATCGCTGAAGAGATCTTTCCACATGAGACGATAAAAGCCATTTTAAATGTCTCGGCCCCAAACACGTACCTTCTACTAGAAAGAGCCTACGCTTCGATAGCGAATGCCTTAGAGGCTAAATCTACCACGGTTCAACATGAACACGTAATCACAGAGGAGGAGGAGCTCACAGTTCCAACGGAGCTAGAATATCAGATATTCTGCGAACTCATCAAAGGCAGACTGACACCTGCCGACATCTCAGACAGACTTGAAAAGAAAAGCTCATCCATCGTCCGTGCCCTGGCTCGAATGATGAAACGTAACTGGGTGACGAGGGTGGGGGCAGGAAAAAGAGCATATTACTCCTTAACCGCTAAAGGGGACTCGGCTCTGAGACGATACTCCACAGAATAATTAACCCTTTCAATGGTTAACAATATATAAAGTAATCCTAGTAATTATCATTAAAAAGATGATGGCTAGTCTGCGCCCTGGGTCATGGTCTTCCAGGCCGAGTCGCCGCTGTCCCCGGCCTCCAGCATCGGCGTCGTGAGGATGACGTCGTCGAACTCTACCAGGCTCAGGCCGCCGTAGCTGACCCTGCCGTAGGCTGAGTCGTCCAGGACCTGTCCCGAGGTGTACTCGGAGGTGCGCCCTACCTTGTGGATGGTCTCCCCGATGGTCGCGGGCTCGATAGTCTTCTCGACGGGCGTCCAGCCTGCAGCCTCTATGTGCTCGGCCTTGCAGAAGAAGCTGGCCTGGGGGCTCCCCGCGAACCCGAGGCCCACGAAGCCGTCCCACTCCTCGGCCGTCACCAGCTTAAGCTCGTACTCGACGGTGGGCTCGGCTACGGCGAAGTCGATCCTGGCTCTGTCAGTGACTTCCAGCAGGAACCTTGTTCTCCTGCCGAGGAGGGCGCTGGCTCCGTTCAGGAGGCCCACCAGGGCGTTGGACAGGGCGCAGTTGCTCCCTGCCAGTGGCTGGTGCCAGTGATAAGTGCCCACAACGTCGTCGGGGACGGCGCCCCCATCAGCCCTGCCCGGCTGCACTATGCGGGTCTCGCCTGAGGACTGTCTCAGGGGGTCGTCCGCGAGGACGTGGGCGTTGCTGCCCAGCATCTCCCTCCCCCTGCCGTCCCTGAAGAACCAGCCCAGTGTCCCCGCCGTTATCGCCCAGTTACCTATGCTCACCCCCGCGGCGAGTGGGCGAACCCTCGCCGCGTGGGCCAGGGGGTGGATGTCCAGGGCGGTCATCTCCCCGATCTCTACCACGTCC
>CAZAKG010000195.1:0-2599 GCA_964485755.1 uncultured Candidatus Bathyarchaeia archaeon
CTGTCGAACCACCTGACTATGTGCTGCAGCCGCTCAACCCTGTGCTTTGGCTTCCCGGTGCGGCTCAGGCCGTGGGGCTCGTTGGGGAACCTCACGAACTCGGTGGGCACCCCCAGCTTCATGAGGGCGGTGAAGAGCTGCTCGTCCTGCTCCATGGGGCACCTGTAGTCCTCCTCGCTGTGGATGATGAGGGTCGGCGTCTTGACGCCGCCCATGTATGTGATGGGGCTCTTAGCCATGACCTCCTCCAGGTTGTCCCACGGGTACTTGCCCCAGGTGACCTCGTGGCTCCTGTAGCTGATGTCGCTGGTCCCCCACATGCTGTACCAGTTGCTGATGCTGCGCATGGTGACGGCCGCCCTGAACCTGTCAGTGTGGCCTATCATCCAGTTGGTCATGTAGCCGCCGTAGCTGCCCCCCGCGACTCCCAGCCTTGACGCGTCCACGTAGGGGTAGCTGTCCACCGCGTGGTCCATGGCCTCCATGAGGTCCAGGTAGTCGCGCTCGCCCCAGTGGCCGCTGATGGCGGCGGCGAACTCCTCACCGAAGCCCGTGCTGCCCCTGGGGTTCGTGTAGACGACGGCGTAGCCGCTGGCGGCCAGCACCTGGAACTCGTGACTGGCCGGGTTCACGCCGTACCCGTAGGCGCCCCTGGGGCCGCCGTGTATCTGTAGGATTGTGGGGTACTTCTCGCCCTTCGCGAACCCGTGGGGCTTCACGATCCAGCCCTGGACCCTGACGCCATCGCTGGCCGTGAACCAGAACTCCTCGGGTGGGCTCCACTTGAGCTTCCTGAGCAGCCCCCTGTTCATGTCCGTGACCTTCTTGGGGCCGCTGCCGTCCAGAGTATAGAGCTCGCTGGGCGTCGCGTCGTCCGTCGCCGTGTACACGATGATTTCACCGTCGTCGTCCAGGCTGTATCCGCCGACGCTGATCTTGCCCTCCGTGACCCACTCCAACTCCCCGCCCATGGATACACGGCACACGTGGGTGCTCCCCCTGTCCGGGGCTGTGAAGTAGATGTGCTCGGAGTCCGGGCTCCAGGTGAGCTCGCCGCCGGCCGTTATGTCGAATCCCTCTGTGAGGCACCTGGGCTCCCCGCCGTCCAGGGGCAGAGCGAAGACCCTGTCGCTCTTGTAGAACACGAGGTCGGGGTCGTCTATCACGTGGCCGGTGAAGGCCAGGTGGCCGCCATCTGGGCTCCACGCCAGCTCTTCGATGGGCCCAAGGCCCCTCCAGAGTAGCCTGGGCTCCCCGCCCTTGGCTGGAACAAAGTAAATGTTCTTGAAGTGGACCAGGTCCGCGTCCTTATCCATGTTTGCGACGAAGGCCACCTGCTTGCCGTCGGGGCTCCACGCGTAGACCTCAACGTCGAACTCGCCGTCGGTGATCTGCTTCACCTTGCCGCCACCGCTGGGCACAGTGAAGAGGTGAGTCCACTTGCCCTCGAAGTAGCCCTGGCCGTCGAACTTGTACTTGATGCGGCGGATGATCTTCACGTCGCTCTCCTCGGTGGCCTTCTCGCCCTTGAAGACCCTCGCCGAGAACAGGACTGATCTACCGTCGGGGCTCCACTCGGGGCCGGCGGCGGCCTCATCCATGTATGTGAGCTTCACCGCCTCGCCTCCGCCTGTGGGCATCACGAACAGCTGCGGTTTGGGCTTGGCGTCCGGCTTGTCCTGCTCCCCCAGCCTGTTACTGAGGAACAGCACCCTGTCGCCCTTTGGGCTCCAGCGGGGGTACGAATCGTTGCATCTGCCGTAGGTGAACTGGCGGGGCTTTCCGCCCCTCAGGCCTGTGATCCACAGGTGGCTGTCGTACTTGTTCTCACCCATGTTCACCTCACTGTACACGAACAGGGCCTCTGAGCCGTCCGGCGAGACCTGTGCGTCCGAGACGGGCGCCGAGGGGAATATGGGCGTAAACCTGTAGTCTTCCAGCTTCTTCATGCTGAATCAATGAAGGTGGCGAGGTGGACGCATAACTCTTATGGCGCCCCGGCTTGCCCCGAAATTGCGCGCGCTGGATTCTAGCATGATTTTCCTTACTAAACTTTTAGGATACACGTAAAGCAATACCATAGAGTCCTAAAATAGGTTAATCTACAGAACACGCACCTCACTCCGATGGGTACGAAGTGAATTGAAGACGATTAATAGGAACCAGCGCGCGCCCCGTGTCGTTCTCGAGCCCCACGATATCAGAAAACAGATAATCGATTCTGGAGAGATTTAAGTTGCCCTCGCATGACGCAGGTCTCAAAAATAGCAAAGTTACAGGTGTGCTTTCAGTCATTCTGATGTTTATGGTTTTTCTAGTCGTTATTTGGAGTTTCAATACCACTACGATCTATCTTCTGCAGCAAGAACTTCTTTACTGGAATTATTTCAGCCACATTTTGATGATTGTGTTGTCAGTCGGAGCCATTGCGTTGAAGAAAAGAGGATTTGCATCCGCAGGGTTCACTCTTAAGAATTGGCGATATGACCTTAGCATTGCCATAATTTGTGTAATAATTGCGGCAGCCCACATCCCTGTGCTCATCTTCCCATCATTAGCCGACAATGCGCCTCTAAACTTAGTTTTCTCAATCGCTGCA
>CAZAKG010000196.1:0-2596 GCA_964485755.1 uncultured Candidatus Bathyarchaeia archaeon
AAATAAAAGCTTATCGCTAGCGTAACGGCTGGGTGAGGAGCTCCCCCAGCGCCTCCCTGTAACCGAACTGGACGCTCACCGCCCAGCAGATCACCAGCTCGATCCAGTAGGTGGCGAGACGCGTCAGCAGGCTTATCGCCGCGGCCACACTCAAGGGGACCCCCACGACAGTGAGGGCCCCCGTGAGCCCCGCGTCCACCACGCCCAGGCCGCTGGGGATCACCACGTTCAGCTGCTGGATGAACTCGATGACCCCGTAGATGAGTATGACCACCCAGATGCTGATGTGCACCCCGAGGCTCAGAGCCACCAGGTACGTCGTTATGGCTCCGGAGCTCCAGTGGAGCCCAACCATGAGGACGCTCACCAGGTTCTCAAGGGGCCTGCGCCTCAGAGCCCCCACGGCCCAGTCCATCTCGTCCACGAGGGCGCTGAAGCCGCCCAGCCCCAGGTCCGGGCTGTAAACCCTGTCCAGCAGCCTGCTCCTCACCCAGCCCGGGCAGCCGCCGTAGAGCCGAGTCAGGAGCCTCGGCGTGAGGAGCGCCCCGAAGACGAGGGTGTTCACAACGGCGTAGGCTACCACGAACCAGACGAGCAGAGGCTGGACTGGTATCTGGCCGCCCCCGAGCACCGTGACTATGAAGGCGGCCACTATTATCAGGGCGCTGAAGCCCACGTAGTAGTAGACCTTGCTGACCATCACGGAGCTGACGGCTTTACCCACGTTGCCACCGTCCTCGTCCTTCACCAGGTAAGCCCTTATGATCTCGAACCCGGAGGGGACGGGCAGTATGAAGACGACGAAGAGGCCCACGAATGTCACTTGAACCGTCCTCCAGAGGCTCACCCTCACGTCCATGGCCCTGAGCAGCATGTACCATGACCCTGCCAGGAACGCGAGGCCGACCCAGTCCACGAGGACCGCCCACATGTACAGCCACAGGTTGAACCTGCCCGCCTCCGCCAGCACGCTGAACGGGTTCGTGTAGGCCAGGTAGGCGACGAAGATCAGCACGCCCACCGCCGTGAGAAGCCTACCCCAGCGCCGTCTACTCAAACCGGGCTCCAAACTACGATGCCGGCGCCAACCATAAATAGGTACTGAGGCCGGGCACGGGCTTTATCTGGGCGAAGACCGCCTCATCAGTGGCGAGGACGGTTGAAGGGGCTCATCATACGGGAGCTGAACGCAGCCGACCTAGAAGCCGTGTACATGATAGAGGTAGAATCCTACCCGGCCCCCTGGACCCGCAACCTCTTCCGCCTCATGGCCCACACGGCCCCAGAGCTGTTCCTGGTCGCCCAGGCTGGCGACGAGGTCATAGGCTACACCGTGGGCGAGGTGGACACGAAGGCCAACGGCAGGCGCTTGGGTCATATAATGAACATCGCCGTCACCGGAAGCCACAGGAACCAGGGTGTGGGCTCGGCGCTTCTGGACGAGCTGGAAGACAGGTTCGTGGAGAGAGGGGCCGTGGCAGCGTACCTGGAGGTCCGGGAGAGCAACCTGACGGCTCAGAGGCTCTACGAGGACAGAGGCTACGGGTTCCTCAGGAAGGCGGCGGGCTACTACGGGGACGAGGACGGCTACGTAATGACCAAGGCCCTGAAGCAGATGAACGCGTGAGTATTGGTCCTGATTCATATTTATAATCTACAATTCATAAAAGTAATTCATAGCAAGTATATTGGATTGAAACAAGATGCAGCGTACATTCTACAAGAAAACACCGTTGCTGCTCCTGGCGGTGGCAGTCCTGTCGTTGATGCCCGTGTACGGCCTTGACTACACGCCGTTTACGCTCACCTTGGACGTCTTCTCCGACGGGAGCGTAGCCGTGGAGTACAGGGTCGAGCCTGACCCCACGCTGGTCAAGGTGAACGTGACGCTGCCGGGCTCAGACTACGTGGACCTGCTGGTCACGGACTCCACCGGCCTGATACTGGACTGGTCGATGGCCCCGGACGGGATAGAGGTGGACACGCTGGGCTCAGACGAGGTGACAATATCCTACTCGACCCAGTCATTGACGAACAAGACGGGCTCCATGTGGTCCATCATCGTGAATGCTACCATCAACCCCATACTGACTCTGCCTGTCGGGTCGGTCTTGGTGGGGCTGACGCCGACCCCCAACGACATATCCATCGTGAATAACAGGGTAGCCATAACTATGCCAGCGGGCGCGTCCCGCGTATCGTATCTGCTCGGCACGACGGGGACCAGGGAACACGCCCTGGTGCTGCTTTACGACGCCGAGAAGGCCGTGAATGAGGCCAAGCTCCAGGGATTCATCGTGGGCGACGCGGAGGCAGCGCTGGCGCAGGCGAGGGACGCATACGACGCCGGCCAGTACAGCCAGTCTGAGCAGCTTTCAACTCAGGCGTCAGGGCTCGCCCGGGACGCTGCGGCTCTGGCGGCCCAGGCGATGACGGCCATCCAGGACGCCGAGTCCCTGCTTCAGAGTAAGACCAGGCTGATCAGCCAGGAGACGCTCGACACGGCCTCCAACCTCATCGACGCGGCCGCCGAGGACTATGAGGCGGGCGACTACGCGTCGGCCATCAGCGGCGCCGGAGAAGCCTACACCATGCT
>CAZAKG010000197.1:0-2577 GCA_964485755.1 uncultured Candidatus Bathyarchaeia archaeon
TAACCTATAATTCAGTATGATTTCTGCCTACCTCATATAAGGCCCAGGTTCGAATCCCGGCGGTCGCACCACCCAAGCACTATACCTGCTTCTCTATAAACGGTTAAAGGGAGGTAAAGGTTCATACTGCATAATTATGACGAAGAGACGCTCCAAGGGCCCAAAGTACCCGTCCATGTCTCCTGACCCCAAGGGGGACCTGTACTTCCCCCGCTCCAACATCCCCCGGCCCGTCCACAGCGACATCAGGGAGCACCCAGAGTTCTTCGGCGTCAAGAAGAAGAAGCCCCGCGCACTACGGCGGCCGCAGCGTTAACCGTCAAATACTCACCGCAGCCACAATAACACCATGACTGATCCTTTCAGGAGGTACGGGCTGAGGCGGGTCGTGAACGCGGCCACCTGCCTCACCCGGCTGGGCGGCTCGGCCCCCAGCCCCAGTGTCATGGAAGCCATGGCGGAGGTGTCTCGCGCCTTCATCCAGATACCCGTGCTCCAGAGGTGGGCCGGAGCCGAGATCGCCAGGGCGACGGGGGCCGAGGCGGGGCTCCCCACGGCCGGCGCCGTGAACGGCATCATGCTGGCCTGTGCGGCCTGCATCATGAGGGGCACGGAGTTGGAGGGCCACGACCCCCTGGAGCCGGAGACCTGGAGTCGCCTGAGCGGCAGGCTGCCCCTGGACACGGGGGGCCTCAAGACCGAGTTCATCGCCCAGAGGGTGAACAGGTACAGCTACGACTTCGCCGTGGCCGCGACGGGGGGCAGGATCGTGGAGACGGAGGCAACCGCCGAAGCCCTGGCGGCCGCCTACGACCCCGACAGGACAGCCGCGTACTACTACACGGTCCGGGGGGGCAGAGGCGTCCCCCTCGGCACGGTCATAGAGGTGGCCCACAGCCGCGGCGTCCCCGTCATAGTGGACGCGGCCCCCGACCTCCGCCCCAAGAGCATCCTCACCTACTACACGGGGAAGGGGGCCGACCTCGTCGTGTTCAGCGGCGGCAAGCACCTGGGCGGCCCCAACAACACCGGGCTCCTCTGCGGCCGAGCCGACCTCATAAAGCTGGCACACCTGCAGGCGTACCCCTTCGACGGCATAGGGAGGGCCGCCAAGATGAGCAAGGAGACCATCGTGGGGCTGGTGGAGGCCCTGTGGCTCTACCTGGAGCGGGACGACGACGCCTCCTTCAGGCGCTTCGAGGAGGAGTGCAGGGGGATCGCCGACAGGCTCAACGAGGTCCCCGGCGTCACCGCCGGCGTCACCTACGAGTACACCATCGACGAGGGGCTCCCCATGACTCCGTTCGCCTACCTAGAGCTCGACGAGGCGAGGACGGGGGTGACCCTCAGCTGGCTACACGCTGAGCTGAAGAGGGGCGACCCGGCCATAGAGACGCTGCTGGAGCCCTCCTTCCTCATCCCGGACTATAGGAACAGGATAACGATCAACCCCGAGTACCTCCTGGAGGGCGACGACGACCTCATAATCAAGAGAGTAAGGGAGATACTCGGGGCCTAGCCCCTCCGAGGTCCATGTGTTATCCACTACATGTGGCCGGGGTTTGAATCCCCGGACGCTTTATTCCTTAGCCTTGGGTGAACTCACCGTCACCTCGTCCACCAGCCCCTGGTTGGGTGCGCCCGCCTTCGTGTCCGCCGCGTAGAGGGAGAGGGTGAAGACTGTGTCTTTGCTGGCGTCCAGCGTGCGTGTAAGGCTGAACTTGCCCGCGGAGTCCAGCGTCAGCAGTACAGTCTCTTCCCCGTTCACCGTGACGTATGCAGCCGAGACGCCGCAGCCGCCTCCGTCCCTTGCCATGGACATCTCGTCCCTCACGTAGCCGGAAATGGTTAGCTCCACGGATTTGCAGTTGGACGCCCACCTGTCGACCACGTGGAGCGAGCCGGCGGGGGGCAGAGTGTCCTGGTAGGCCGCCAACTGGGCTTCCAGAGCCGCGATCTGGGCCGCCTGCTCGGCGATCGTCTGGTCTCTCTGGGTCAGCTGGCCGGTAAGGTCATCGTTGGCTGCCTGCAGTTGATCTATCTGGCTGCCCAGCCCCTGTACCTGTGCGATCAGACCTGTGATCTCCTCGTCCTTCTCGGCTAGCAGGTCGGTGAGGCTGGCCACCTGCGCTGTAAGTTCGTAGATTTCCTTGTCCTTATCCTCGATTAATTCCTCCAAAGAAAGAATATGCTCTCTGAGGATCGTGTTCTCACCCTCCAGAAGAGAGTACGCCTCCTGAAGTTCAGCTACCACTGCCTGAGCATGGTCCAGAGCCTCTATGGCTTCGGCGAGCTCATCTACCAGGACCTCTTTCTCGTAGGTGAGGCCGATGATCGCCTGGTCTTTTTGCTGGATCTGGGTCGTGAGATCGGCTATCTGGTTGTTCAGGTCTGCGATGGTGGCGGCGCTTTCCGCCTGACCAGCAGTGTACCCGTCGGCGTATCCGTCATCGTACCCCTCCCCGTATGATAGCGCTCGGCGCCAGCCGCCGCCATTACACTGACCAAGGTTGTTATCACCGGTCGCCACCACGGTGCCGTCGCTCTTCAAGCCCACGGTATACTGTCCTCCGGCGG
>CAZAKG010000198.1:0-2573 GCA_964485755.1 uncultured Candidatus Bathyarchaeia archaeon
GATGGTCTTCACCGTCGCCGCAGGCGCCACCCCCGCAGGCCCCATCAACCACAGGGACTACAGGCACATAGTGGATACCATTCTCATGGGCGTCAAGGACCAGAGGACCGACGGGGTCCTGCTGTGCCTGCATGGCGCCATGGTCGCCGAGAACGTCCCGGAGGCCGAGGGCGTCCTCCTGGAAGAAGTACGCAAACAAGTGGGCCCCAAGACCCCCATCATCATCACCTTGGACCTCCACGGCCTCATCTCCGAGAAGATGATCCAGAACTGCGACGCCGTCTACGGCTACGACACCAACCCCCACATAGACATGTACGAGCGAGGCGTCGAGGCCGCCGAGGCCATGGTCAAGACCATCCGAGGCGAACTCAAGCCCACGGCGGCCCACAAGAAGCTCCGGATGCTGCCCCCCACCATCAACCAGAGGACCACGGAGGGCCCCATGGTGGAGCTCCTCAAGGAGGCGCGCAGAATGGAGAAGAAGCCGGGCGTCCTCAACGTATGTATCTTCCCCGCGTTCCCCTACGCCGACGTGCAGCGCGTAGGCTCAGCCGTGGTGGCGGTCACAGACGGCGATAAAAAGCTCGCCCAGAGCCTCTGCGACCAGCTGGGCGAGAAAATGTACGGCATGCGCCAGCAGTTCCTGAAGCCCCTCACACCCATCAAGGAGGCCGTGAGGCGAGCCGTCGAGGCACCGGAGGGACCCATAGTCTTGGCGGACGTGGCTGACAACCCCGGCGGAGGATCACCCGGTGACGGCACCGAGATACTCAGGGAGCTCATGAGGGTGAAGGCCAGGAACGTGGGAGTAGCCATCATCAAGGACCCCGAGGCAGTGGCCGAGGCCATCAGGGTCGGCGTCAAGGGCACCCTCAAGATGCCAATAGGGGCCAAGACAGACACATTCCACGGCAAACCTGTGAAGGTGGAGGGCACGGTGCGCACCATAACCGACGGCAGGTTCATCCACAAGGCCATGGCCATTGGAGTCCCGGCAGACGTGGGCAGGACGGCCGTCATAGACGTGGACGGCATAGAGATCATACTCACCGAGAAGAGCCACGCCCCCAACGACCCTGAGATATTCAGGCGCAACGGCGTCGAGCCCACCGACAAGAAGATACTTGTGCTGAAGAGCCGCGGCCACTTCAGGGCGGCCTACGAGCCCTTCAGTAAGGAGATCATAGAGGTGGATGCACCCGGCCTCACCTCCCCAAACCTCAGCTGGTTCAAGTACACCAACATACCGCGCCCCATCTGGCCCTTCGACCCCGTCTAGCCCTCCCGAGCCAAGTCCTATGGGTTTTTCTTCTCTCCCATCAACTAATAAATGTAATGCTTAGCTTACATTTAGTAAAGTTTATATTACACAATGTATAGTATGCTTTACATGATGATGTATGAACAAGGAACAGTACAACAGGGTTAAAGCCGCGGTCGCCGCCGCCGTGGGAATAGTGGCGGCCGTTAGTGTCATCAACGACAGCTTCACGCTGCTGTTGGCCGCAGTCACACTTGGAATGGTGGTGCTTTATGCCGCTAAGCAAAGGGTAGCTGAAGTACAGGTGGATGAGAGGATCAGTCTGATAAGGCAGAAAGCTGCAGCCACTACACTGGGGATAACCACAATCCTCATGGCTGCTGTGGGAATTCTCCTGGTCTTCGCTTCAAGGCAGGGTCTGGTGAACCTCGAGCAGCTGGGCTACACGCTGGCCTTCCAGGCCAACATAATACTGGGGGTGAACGCCTTCCTCAACTGGCACTACAGGAACCAGATGGGAGGCTGAGCATATGGAGAACAGCCTGAGGGTCCTCCGCGCCACCAGAAACATCACCCAGGAGCAGCTTGCCAAGGAACTGGGAGTAACCAGACAGACCATCCACGCCATAGAGACAGGTAAGTACAACCCCAGCCTCGACCTAGCCTTCAAGATAGCCATCCACTTCGAAACCAGGATCGAGGACGTCTTCACCTACAAAGAAGAAAGTTAGCTCTCTAAAATCTCAGAATTACTAGTGGCTGGATCATAACCCCACGGGCAACGTTTAAACTCCTCCGTTCCTAAACACCTTCTGATTCTATGGCAATAATAGACGCACTCCTCAGCAACATCTGGGTCATCTTCCTGTTCTTCACCCTCATATACCCCCGCCTACAGCAGGGACTCATTCAGAGCGCAAGGTCAAGCGCCCTCAGCAAACTAGGAAAAAAACGGGGAACCAGCGTCATAACACTCATCCACAGGCAGGAGACCCTCAGCCTCTTCGGTCTGCCCATCAGCAGGTACATAGACATAGACGACAGCGAGGACCTACTCCGAGCCATTAGGCTGACACCCGACGACCAGCCCATAGACCTCATAATTCACACGCCGGGCGGCATAGCCCTAGCCGCCACCCAGATAGCCTTCGCTTTAAAGTCCCACAAGGGTAAGACCACCGTTATGGTGCCTCACTACGCCATGAGCGGCGGCACTCTCATCGCCCTGGCCGCAGACGAGATACTCATGGACGCACACGCCGTCTTGGGTCCCGTGGACCCCCAGATAGGGACAAGCACCAGCTCCTTC
>CAZAKG010000199.1:0-2506 GCA_964485755.1 uncultured Candidatus Bathyarchaeia archaeon
AACAAGGTAGCCGTAGCGGAAGCTGCGGCTGGATCACCTCCTTTCTAGGGAGACAGCGGGGCTCAGCCCCATTATCTCCTAGGTCGGTCGCCGATTTACTTCGGTGCATTCCCTTCCTCTCGCTATCCAGCGGTTAAGGTGCTTTTTATTTTAACCGCGTTCCTCCTATGATATAATGCCAATTAAGCTTGTGTGGGAACACTATGTTCAATGTCACTTACCCTTCAGCATTCATATCTGCGATTCTTGTTTCTTCAACTATGTTAATAGCAGCTTGCACCGCTTTACTTATCAGCATTGCCTTCTCCAAACCAACTTTAATAATTAGACAAGTCAAAAAAGACAGCGCGATGCGCAAATTCATTTTAATTTTGTTTTTCGCATCTTTCATTTGCGGAACCGCCACGGTAATATTTGCCATTACCTGGCACATTTTACCTACAGACTCTCCAATGTCACTAATCCATCTGAACATCATATGGTACACATTTGCCATACAATTCGCCTCTTTCATCAGTTTGATATTCATCTTCCTAGCCTCTTTCTACCATTAGTGTAAATATCGTCCTAGAAATAGCAGGTATCTTTAAATCATAATTAAGAACATTTTGTAGTTTTACAACAATTAGAAAGGGGGTTGAGAATGTGATGAAAAAACTACTATTAGGGATGTGTGTCGTGTTGCCTTTGGTGCTTGCAGGATGTGGAGAGACATTGTCTATAACATCATCTTCAGTCGGGAAGGTGACGGGTATGCATACCACTTATCCTGTAGGTACGGCATTAGCAATAGAAATAACCCCCGCCAAAAGTGCTGAAGCTGGCAAGTATTATATTATTGAAGTGTCATATCTAAAGCAGGGAAGGTGCCGCACAGCAGTAAGTTGGACAGAACTGGAAATATCATTGGCAAAGCCAAAGAATGTATATATACCTCTAAGCGCAGAAGAAGCACGCACATTATATATGGAGGATGAATCAAAGTTACGCTAGGTATTCGGCGTGACCATAGACCCCAAGCCTATAGATGCTGCTACGATAGAGGAATGGCAGAAGCAGGGGATTATAGTGATATATCGCTGAATAGGATAGCACAGGTGAGAAATAGTCATTAAACTCATTTCTTATGCCTCACCCCCTTTATCCCCCTCTCCAAACTGTTACATTGTAAGAAGCGGTTAATATAATTGTTTGGAGAGGGGGAAGAAATATTATAAGAGAGGCTCTGCCTCTCTTTAACTCTCCTTTACCGGCGGGGCGTCTAAGAGGGAGCGAAGAGCCCCTATCTCCCCTGGCGGCACCCAGGGTGTCTAAGAGGGCGTCAGCCCTCTTTTTATTACACTCCCTCCCCCTCTCCTTCTTAAGGAGAGGGGGTCAGGGGGTGAGGTTAATCCCTTAGCCAATACCTTCTGCCAGCAGGCACTTTCTGGCTAAAATACTGCCTCAAGGCATATTTACTTAACATAACTCAAAAACGAATCGAGGCTAACTGAGGTTGATTCGTTTCTCTTTAAAAATATTTAAGTTTGCCAGTTGTCTATCACCTGGCTCTCTTAATACCGCTCTCAAAGTGGGCGTTTAAGAGAGGCTTCGGCTTTAACTCTCCATTACCTGCGGGGTGTTCAAGAGGGGCGTTAGCTCCTCTTTCTTTTTCACCCCCTTCCCTTAAGAAGGGAAGGGGGTAGGGGGATAGGTTAATCGGGGGTGGGATGGGGGGTAAAGTCAATAAGCACTGGATTCCCGCCTTCGCGGAAATGACATTCTTAGAAGCTAGAGCTTGATTTTTCACCGGCTTTCGTCTACAATCAGTTACGATTTGTGGGCCATTAGCTCAGCTGGTTAGAGCACAGTCCTGATAAGACTGGGGTCTCTGGTTCGAATCCAGAATGGCCCACTTTGTCTATAGTTCTCGAACAACTGCCTCTCCGCGAACTCCTCATCGCCCTGCTCGGAGACGACTGGAGGCGGCGATTGGAAAACCGTGGTAAAACTAACGGTCAAGTGTTTGCCGAGTACTTCGACCTCGTCGCCAGCAGCAAGTCGGAGAAGTGGGACTATGAGACGCGAAGAATCCTTGGCCAGTTCCGGGAGTTCATCGGCGAGTACCCACCCACAATCGAACTGTTCACCCGGTTCTTCCAGCGCTATTCAAAGCTCGTACTTAGCACCAGGGCACGCTACTACTACGTTTTTAGCTCTTTCTTCGACTGGTACAGTGGTCAGAAAATCCCTTTCAAAATCAGGGCGCCAAAACCTCTGCCGCAACATGTCCCGGATGAGGATGTAGAGAAGCTCCTGGCCGCCATGCGAGATAGGAAGTCCCACAAGAGGCTTGTCGAACGGGACATAATGCTGGTGGAGACATTCAATAACACCGGTCTACGCCGCTCTGAGCTGTCGCCCAACCTGAAAGTCGGTGACCTTCACCTATCAGGGAAAACACCTTTTCTCTTAGTCAGGCATGGTAAAGGCGGCAAACCCCGGGAGATACCCCTTAACGACTATG